>JBGVAK010000107.1:0-17615 GCA_045224495.1 Christensenellales bacterium | reverse complement strand
CGTCAGGGTGGCCCAATCGGACCAGCTATGGCCCAGGGCGGGGATGGGCTCCTGCCCGCTCATGACCAGGCCGCACATGGAGCAGCTCTGCCCCTCGGTATGGCCCTCCTCCGTGCAGGTGGGGGCCAGGGCGGGGACGTCCACGGGGTCGTGGTCGATCTTGGGCAGGATCTCAGCCGCCGTGAGACCGCAGCGGGTGCAGTAGTAGCTCTTGACGCCCTCCTCCATGCAGGTAGGGGGTTGGGCGATGGTCCCGCTCCAGCTATGGCCCAGGGCGGGGGTGGCCTCCGTATAGGTCTGTCCGCAGAGGGAGCAGGTCCAGGTGGTGGAGCCCGCCGCCGTGCAGGTGGGGGCGGTGGAACTGGTGACAGACCAGTTGTGCACGTGGGTGTCGCCCTTGGGCGGCGCGGCGTGGGTCGCGGCCGGCAGGACCGCCAGCAGCAGAGCCAACAACAGCAGGGATAGGATGCGCTTGCCTGTTCTCATAATACCCTCCTTGTCTCGCGATGAAACAAAAAAGCAGCCTGAAACCTCCTTGGCTTCAGGCCGCACGAAAGATGCGCTGTGTCGGACGACAGGACCAGCTGCTTCGACTGCCTATGCGATTGTGCCGATGGAATCGCATACTGGGTAAGTCCTTCTCCGTAATGATGGGATATCTATACAGATACAGTATACCATGCCCAACCCCGCGGTGCAAGGAAAAAACATTGGTTTTTTCGGCAAAGGACGCTTGACAAGGGGGGATATCAGCGATAGAGTAGGGCCACTGCGTATATACAATAGAGGAAGGGATTATGGAACTCAGAAACGAACTTATCGAGGGACCCATCGTCAAAAAGCTGGTGGGCTTCTTTTTGCCCATCGCCGCGGGGACGCTGTTCCAGCAGCTCTATAATGCGGTGGACGCTTTCGTGGTGGGCAAGTTCGTGGGCACGGCGGCCCTGGCGGCCGTGGGCGGCAGCCCCGCCATATTGAGCAATCTGATCATCGGCTTCTTCGTGGCCCTGACCGGCGGCGCGGCGGTGGTCATCGCCCAGCTCTTCGGCGCCCAGGAGTATGAGCGGGTGTCCACGGCCATGGGCGTCAGCTACCGGCTGTGCATGGTCCTGGGGCTGGGGATGGGGGCGCTGGTGTGCCTGTTCTCGCCCCAGCTCCTCACGCTGCTCAAGACCCCGGCGGACACCTTCGACCAGGCCCTGCTCTATCAGCGCATCTACTTTTTGGGGGCCGTGTTCCTGCTCCTCTTCAACATGGGCTCCGGCATCCTCCGCTCCATCGGCGACGCCCGCTTCCCCTTCCTGTGCCTGTTCGTGGGCTGCGGCCTCAACATCGTTCTCGACGTGGTGTTCGTGATCCTCTTTGCCTGGGGCGTGGCGGGCGTGGCTGTGGCCACGGTGGTGAGCCAGGCCGTTTCGGCCCTGCTGGTCACCGGCAAGCTCCTCACTTTGAAGGGGCCCTTCCGGCTGCGGCTGCGGGGCAAGGGGGACAAGGGGCTCTTGAAGCGAATGCTGCGCATCGGCATCCCCTCCGGGGTCCAGAGCTCCATGTACGGCCTCTCCAACCTGTTGCTGCAGGTGGGCGTCAACACCCTGGGCACGGTGGTGGTAGCTTCCTGGGCCATGAGCGGCAAGGTGGACGGGGCCTTCTGGGCCATCACCAGCGCTTTCGGCACCGCCCTGACCACCTTCGTGGGCCAGAACTACGGGGCGGGCAAGCTGGACCGCATTCGGGAATGCTCCAAGAAGAGCCTGCTGCTCATGACCGGCATGACCGTGGGCGTGAGCGGGGTGCTGGTCCTCATGGCCCGGCCGCTGCTGCACCTGTTGACCAACGACGGGGCGGTCATCGACACCACCTGGTACATCATCCTGCTGTTCGTGCCCTTTTACCTCATTTGGGTGCCCATCGAGGTGTTCTCCGGGGTCCTGCGGGGCGTGGGCGACGTGCTGACCCCTTCCCTCATCCTGGCGGGTGGCATCTGCGGCTTTCGGATCCTGTGGCTGTTCACGGCCTTCCAGCTTTGGCCCACCCTGCTGACCCTCTGCATCTGCTACCCCCTGTCCTGGGTGGTGACGGACATCGCCATCTACCTCTATTTCCGCCATAGCCCCGTCATGACCAAGGCCGTCCGAGTCATCGACAGCGACTACAACCACACGGCCCGCTGAGCCAAGGAGGAGCTTATGAGCAAAAAGAAACGCATCCTGCTGATCCTGGGGCTGATCGTGGTGCTGCTGGGGGTGATCTGCGGCGTCTATTTCGGCACCTACAGCCATGCCTCGCCCGAGGCAGCGGCCCTGCTGGCGGGGAATGCGGCTGTGCGGGTGGAACCGATCGGCCAGGGGTGGCGGCTGGATGGGCCGGGCACGGCGGACGCCCTCATCTTCTACCCCGGCGGCAAGGTGGAGCCCACGGCCTACCTGCCCCTGCTCACGGCCCTCAGCGAGGACGGCGTGGACTGTTTCCTGGTGCGGATGCCCCTCAATATGGCCTTTATGGGCATGAACGCCGCGGCTGATATCCAAGGGGCCTATTCTTACGACCGCTGGTACCTGGGGGGCCACTCCCTGGGCGGGGCCATGGCCGCGATCTACGCTGCCAAGCACCCGGACGGCCTTTCGGGGCTCATCCTCCTGGCGGCCTACGCCACCAAGCCGTTGGACGCGCGTTTGTCCGTTTTGGAGCTTCACGGCAGCGAGGACGGGGTGCTGAACAGGGAGAAGCTGGAACAGGGAAAGCAGTACCTGCCCGCCTCCGCCGTCAGTGAGGAGCTGCCCGGCGGCAACCATGCCCAGTTCGGCGACTACGGCCCTCAGAAGGACGACGGCACAGCTGCGGTCTCCCGGGAGGAGCAGACCCGCTGGGCCGCGGACCGGATCGAGCAGATGATACTGGGACAATAAAAGAAGCGCAGGATCGCTCATCCTGCGCTTTCGTTATTCTGGCTTTTATTTCTGCGGCGTGTACTCGCCGAAGGTGACCTCCACGGTCATCTCCTGACCGTCCCGCTGGATGGTCAGCGTGGCCTTGTCGCCGGGCTTGTAGGCGCCGATGGCGGCGGAGAGGTCCTCGCCGGAGGAGATGGTCTTATCCTCCAGCTTCAGGATCAAATCGCCGGACTGGATGCCTGCCTGCTCGGCGGCGCTGTCCTTGACCACCTTCTCCACCAGCACGCAGCGGGTGCCGTCGGAGTAGTACCACATGCCGGACCGGCTCCTGAGCGTCACGTCCTGGGTGGACACGCCCAGATACGGACGGCCCTTCACATAGCCGTAGTTCAATAGGTCGCTGATCTCGTCGAGGACGCTGTTCACGGGGATGGCGAAGCCCAATCCCTCGGCCCGGCTGTCGCTGACCTTGGCGTTGACGATGCCGATGAGCTTGCCCGTGGCGTCGAAGAGGCCGCCGCCGGAGTTGCCCGGAGAGATGGCCGCGTCGGTCTGGACCAGGGTCATGGTCTGTCCCTCCACCTCGATGGTCCGGTTGGTGGCGGAGATGATGCCCGCCGTGGCCGTGCCCCGAAGCTCGCCCAGGGGGTTGCCGATGGCGATGACCTCGCTGCCCACGGTCAAGGTCGTGGAGTCGCCCACGATGGCGGGGGTCAGGCCCTTGGCGTCGATCTTGATGATGGCGATGTCGTTTTTCGTGTCGGTGCCTACGATAGTGGCGTCGTAGGAGGTGTCGTCGTTCAGGGTGACCTTGACGGACTTGGCGCCGTTCACCACGTGGGCGCAGGTGGCGATGTAGCCGTCCTCGGTGAGGATGACGCCGCTGCCGCTGCCGGGGGCTTCATAGCTCTGGCCGTAACCGTACCAGAAGTTATTGGTGGTGACGGTGGTGACCGTATCGATGCCCACCACGGAGGGGGCGCTCATCTCCACGATCTGGGCCTTGCTGAACTGGTTGTTCTCCGTGAAGGCGGCTACGGTGTCGGCCTTGGTCTCTACCTTCGCCTCCGCCTCCTCGCTGGGTGCAGGGCTCTCCTGCAGGACTTCCCGCTGGACGGGGGCTTCCTCCGCCTTCTCGGCGTACATCACGTAGTTGTTGTGGGTGTAATTGCTGATCATGAGGCCGCCGAAGAGGCCGATGATGGTGGTCAGCACGATGCAGGTCAAGAACAGGCCCACGCCTACGGACAGGCGCTGCCGCTTTTTGTTTTCCACAGAGTATTCCATAGCATGTATCTCCTTTTTCTGATGTTATCATCCTACCCCGCGAATTTGGCGCAAATACGGTGAAAATGTGATAAGTTTTTTTCTTTTTATGCTGCCGCTTTTTCTCTTTCGAAGAGCTATGCTATTTCACAGAACGCTACTACAGAATAGCTGCGATGGGACATAGGCGGTTAAAATGCTATATTGCGGCTATCGGAAAGGAGCAGTATCCGGCTGGTAGCCGCTTTATTGCGGACGGTCTTGAAAGAAAGATCTGTTTCGAGAGGGGCTGCGAAACGAATGAGCATATCGAGGCATATGGATCAGGAGGCACGATTACAGACGATGGCGTGCAGATACATCTGACGTGCTAAAAGGTGGGCAGAGCTTGGTAGATCAAATCCCGGATCTTGAGAGGGATCTTTTCATCCCATCTGCCAGGTCGCTGCTGCGCATAGACGAAGGTAAGCCGGTAAAGCGGGTCCATCAGCACGAAGGTCCCCAATGCGCCGCCCCAGCCAAAAGCCCCCTTCCCTTCAGGACTATGAGCCTCATTCGGATCAACGAGCGTGCGTACGCCAAAGCCATAGCCGTATCCGGGGCGTCCCATGGGGGAAGCAATAAAGTCGGCCAAGGGTCGCCCTCGCAAATGGTTTTCCGTCATCAACGCAACGGTATCCTTCTGCAGGATACGCACGCCGTCAACGGTCACGCCGCATTCAGTGAGCATGCAAGCAAATTTGGCATAATCCTGTACCGTCATGATCAGGCCGGCCCCGCCGCCTTCAAAAAAGGGGCTTCGCAGCATGCGGGAAGGCCCGGGCCCCCGCACATAGCCCCTGCGGTGGTCGAAACGATAGGCTTTGCAGAGAAAAGGATCGTCTTCCCCATGACAGTATCTGGCGCTGGACATGTGGAGCGGCTCGAAGATCGATTGCCGCAGGAGCGTTCCGAACGATACGCCACTGACAACTTCAAGAAAGGCGGCAAGCACGTCGAACGCGAGGCTGTACTGCCATCTTGTGCCGGGAACAAAAGATAGCTCCTGTTTAGCCAATACGTCAGCGATATCCTGCGTGGTGTGTTGTCCTGCGGTCGCTTTGTACAGCGCGGAAAGCCGGGGAGACTCAATGTTATAGTCAAATCCGGCTGTCATGGTAAGCAGATCTACTATACCTGGGAATGGAATTACGGTCAGTCGCCAAGTGCAACCTTTTGCAAGAAGGCCAAGCTCCCCTGCGGCACTATACAGGCGTATTGGGATGAGGAAGGTGGGCATATGACGCATGTAATGCTGAAAGGAGACTATCTTTTCATGGAGGATCCTCGAGCATTGGAGACTGCTATGGAAGGCGTCCGCCATCAGATGTCATGTGTCCGCGATGTATTGGCGGCACCATCCTTTTCAGGTATGTTTCCCAACACCTCCACGGATGAATTGCTGCGCTGCTTTTTCTGATCGACCAACTACCCCGTTATACATGCGCCTTTAGTTTTTTAGAAACCTCCCCGAGGACAAAGACGAAAAAGCGTCCACCTCTTCTTGTCTCTTCACCTTTTTGATAACACCCCTTGATAAATCCTCTCTTAAGAAAAGCTTAAGAACAAAAGGGGAAGTACAGCGTGAGCCATACTTCCCATTCAAGTTCTTTTGGGCACCTTTCCTTTTCAAGAAAGGGTGCGGAGTCGAGCGCTGCCTGTGGCAGATGCAGCGAGGCGAAGCACGGGCAAAACAACGAGAAACCAAACAAAGTGCAGGTTTCGACTATGTTTTGCCCCTGGTCATGCGAAGCATTCAATACGTTCCTCTAACAGCTTTCTGTCATGATGTCCAGGATCTCCCGGTCCGTGTCGCGCATGCCCTCCCGAGCCATGCGGCCCACGGTGCGGATGGTGTTGTCCACGCCCTTCTTCACGATACCCTCGCCGGAGTAGAACTGGTTCTGCCCGTGGGTGTACATCTCGTAGCCCATGAGTCCCGCCTCCACGGCCATGGCGATCTTCCCGGCGCAAGAGGGTTTGGCCCCGTCGCAGACCATGCCGGAGAGGATGGCCAGGGTGTTGACGATGGTGTGGGCGATGACCTCATAGCCGTCCCCATGGAGGTACGCGATCCCCGCCGCCGCGCCGCAGCCCGCGCTGACCGCGCCGCAAAAGGCGCTGAGCCGGCCGATGCTGGTCTTCTGGTGGATGGTCACCAGGTTCGATACCACCAGCGCCCTGAGGAGCCGCTCCCGGCCCACGTTCAGCTCCTTGGCGTACTCGATAACGGGGAGGCTGGCCGTCATGCCCTGGTTCCCGCTGCCGGAGACGATGACCACGGGCATCTCGCACCCGCTCATGCGGGCGTCGGACCCCGCCGCCGCAGCGGCCTTGGCCCGGACGCGCACGTCGTTTCCTTGCGCCAGGAGCAGGGTCTGCCCGATTCGCGCGCCCCAGTCGTGGATAAGCCCCTCCTGGGAGATAGCGGTATTGTATCGGATCTGCCGATCCAGGACCACCTCCACGTCGAACAGATCCACGTGGTCCGCAAAGTCGATGATCCGCTCCACGCTTAAAAGGTCATATTCCGGCGCCTCCTCCGCCTCGTCCTGCCCCGGGCAGTCCCCTTCCAAGGCAAAGAGACAGACGCCGTTCTTCTCGATGCGGGTGATGTTGGTGTGGAAATCCTCGATGACCACCCGGGCAGAGTCGCTCCCGGCCCAGGCGGTGATGGCGATATAGAAGACCTTGTCCCCGGGATAGGGCACCACCTCCATGGGGTGGCTGTCCCGATAGGCGCGGATGGCAGCCCGATCCTTCTCTGCCACGTGGGAGATGACCTGCAGCTGCACGTCCGGGTCCCCGGCCACCAGCCCCGCGGCGGCCGCGGCCTCGATGCCCCTGAGATACCCGGTGTTGGGCACCACCACGCTTTTGACGTTTTTGATGATGTTCCCACTGCACTCCACCCGGCATTTCTCCGGCAGCGCCCCAAGGGCTTGGCGCACCTTGGCCGCTCCGTAGGCGATGGCGATGGGCTCCGTACAGCCCGTGGCGGGGATCAGCTCCGCCTCCAGTATGCGGATGTACGCCCCGTAGGCGGGATCGGTATGATCGAACATAGCGACTCTCCTTATCCTCCCTCACATGAAACAGGAGAGGGGTCGCCTCTCCTGCCGGTCGTTTATATGGTTAGACCACCTTGAACCCGGCGGCCTCCACCGCCTTGGCGATGGCGTCCAGGGGCAGATCCTCCTTGAGGACCAACTCCACAGCCTTCGTCACGTGGTCCGCCTTGCAGCTTTCCACCTGAGGCAGGGCCTCCAGGACCCGCTGGAGCCGGGCGGAACAGCCGCCGCACTTCATACCGTCCACGGTCAGATTCAACGTCTTCATTTCTTTTCCTCCGTCGTTTGATAGATGTATTGTATACCCTCGGGGCCGCCTGTGTCAATCCACGCCGTCCACGATATAGCCTATGGCCTCCACGGCCTTCGTCAGTGCTTCGTCGCTGACCTCTGTTTCTAAAACGACCCTGGCCGTGCCCGCTTCATGGCTGGCTGCGGCGGATCTCACGCCCGGCACCTTCTCCAAGGCCCCCTTCACGGCGGCCTCGCAGTGCTCGCACATCATGCCCGTGATGCGGACCGTCTTTTCGACCAAAGCGGGCGGCTCCGCCGCGACGGGCTGGTCCGGCAGGGTCACGGGATGCTTCTTTTGCCGATCCCGCTTTCCATCGTGCATCTTGAAGAGGTTCAGCCTGAGGGCGTTGGTCACCACGCAGAAACTAGAGAGAGACATAGCTGCCGCACCAAACATGGGGTCCAGGGCCACGCCCCGGATCAGGCCCGCCGCGATGGGGATGCCGATGCAGTTGTAGAAGAAGGCCCAAAAGAGGTTCTCGTGGATGTTCCGCAGGGTGGCGCGGCTCAGGCGAATGGCCGCCGGCACGTCCAGAAGGCTGCTCTTCATGAGCACCACGTCTGCGGCGTCGATGGCCACGTCCGTGCCCGCGCCGATAGCGATGCCCATATCCGCCCGGGTCAGGGCCGGGGCGTCGTTGATACCGTCGCCCACCATGGCCACCTTGCCCAGCGCTTTCAGCTCCCGGATCACGCTTTCCTTCCCCTGGGGCAGGACCCCGGCCACGACTCGGTCCACCCCCGCCTGCTGACCGATGGCCCGGGCCGTGCGCTCGTTGTCGCCGGTGAGCATGACCACCCGGATGCCCATGTTTTGGAGCTCCTTCACCGCCTGAGCGCTGTCCGCCTTCATCACGTCCGCTACGGCGACGACGCCCAGCAGCGCGTCGTTCTTCGCGAAGAACAGGGGGGTCTTCCCCTGCTCCGCCAAAGCTTCGGCGGCGGCGCGGACATCCGCGGGCACGGCGCACCGGCCGGAAATGAAGGTCAGGTTCCCGCCGGAAAGGGTGTCGCCATCCAAGGTGGCGGTGAGGCCGTTGCCGGGCAGGGCCTCGAAGTCAGCGACCTCCCGGGCCGCCAGCCCCAGCTCGTCCCCCCGCTGCAGAATGGCCTTGGCCAAGGGGTGTTCGCTCTTCTTTTCTAAGGCGTAAGCTAAGGTCAGCAATTCATTTTCGCCGACGCCCGCTGCCGGGACCACGTCCGTCACCTTGGGTTCGCCGGTGGTGACGGTGCCGGTCTTATCGAGGACCACCATGTCCACCTTGCCCGTCTCTTCCAATGACACGGCGTTCTTGAACAGGATGCCGTTTCGCGCGCCCTTGCCGTTGCCCACCATGATGGCCACGGGCGTGGCGAGGCCCATGGCGCAGGGGCAGGAGATGACCAGCACGGCGATGCCGCGGCTCAAGGCGAAGCTGAAGGGTCGCCCCAAGGCCAGCCAAATCACGAAGACCACGGCAGCGATGACCAAAATGGCGGGGACGAACACGCCGGAGACTCGGTCAGCCACCTTGGCAATGGGGGCCTTGGTGGCAGCCGCGTCGCTGACCATGTGGATGATCTGGCTCAAGGTGGTGTCCTCGCCCACACGGGTGGCCCGGCATTTGAGGAAGCCGGATTGGTTCACCGTAGCGGCGGACACCGTGTCACCCTCCGCCTTGTCCACGGGGATGCTTTCACCCGTCAGAGCCGCCTCGTTGACGGCGCTGTGGCCCTCCAGGACCACGCCGTCCACGGGGATGTTCTCCCCCGGGCGCACCACGAACATGTCCCCGGTCGCTACCTCCTCGATGGGCACCTCCGCTTCCTGCCCCTCCCGGACCACCACGGCGGTCTTGGGAGACAGCTTCATGAGGCTGCGGAGGGCGTCGGTGGTCTTGCCCTTGGAGCGGGCCTCCAGCATCTTGCCCACGGTGATGAGGGTCAAAATCATGGCGGCGGACTCGAAGTAGAAGCTGTTCATAAGGGTCATGGTCCGTTCGCCGTCGCCCTTGACCACGGCGTCGGTCATGAGGAACAGGACCACCGTGCTGTAGACGAAGGAGACGCCGGAACCCATGGCCACCAGGGTATCCATGTTAGGCGCGCCGTGGATAAGGCTGGTGAAGCCGCTGACGAAAAACTTTTTGTTGATGAGCAGGATGATGGCGGACAGGACCATCTGCACCAGGCCCATGGCCACATGGTTCCCCTCGAACCAGGCCGGAATGGGCCAGCCCCACATATGGTGGCCCATGGAGAAGTACATGAGGATGAGCAGGAAGCCCAGTGACCACAGGAGCCGCTTCTTCAGCACCGGCGTCTCCCGATCCTTCAGAGCTTCCTCCTCAGCGGCATGGTCCACGGCCTTCTTCGTCGCGCCCTTCTCCCGGCAGCCGTAGCCCGCCGCCTCCACGGCCCGGATGATCTTCTCCGGAGCTGCGTCCCCCTCCACGCCCATGGAGTTGGTCAAGAGGCTCACCGCACAGGCGGTAACTCCCTCCACCCCGTTCACGGCCTTTTCCACCCGGGCGCTGCATGCCGCGCAGCTCATGCCCGTCACGTCGTACTGCTTCATTTCACGCCTCTTTCAATAGCTTTGTTATGAACATACCACAGGTGTTTTGCCCCTGTCAACGACCTTTCACCCTTGACAAGGACGAAGGAAAACGCCATACTGCAAGGGAAGTTGGGAAAGGACGGATCGACACATGAAACGGATCGCAGTGATCACCGGCGCTTCCAGCGGCATGGGCCGCCGGTTTGCCGAGACCTGCAGCGAAATAGGCTCCTTCGACGAGGTCTGGGTCGTGGCTCGGCGCAAGGATACGCTGGAAGAGCTGAGGGAAAGCGTCCCCTTCCCCCTGCGGGCGTTGGCCATGGACCTGACAGATCGAGGGAGTTTCGAGACCTACGCCGCGGCTTTAGCCGAGGCGCCGGTGGAAGTGGGCCTGCTGGTGAACGCGGCGGGCTTCGGCAAGTTCCGGGCGGTCATGGACACGCCCCTTGAAGTGAACCTCAATATGGTGGACCTGAACTGCCAGGCCCTGCAAGCCATGTGCCAGCTGACCGTGCCCTATATGCCCCAGGGCGGCCGCATCCTGAACGTGGCCTCCATGGCGGCGTATCAGCCCATCCCCTATATCGACGTGTACGGCGCCAGCAAGGCCTTCGTGCTGAGCTACAGCCGTGCTTTGAACCGAGAGCTGCACGGCCGCGGCGTCACCGTCACGGCGGTGTGCCCCTTCTGGACCAGGACCGCCTTCTTTGATAGGGCCATCGACCCGGATAAAGAGCCGGTGGTGAAAAAATACGACGTGATGTACGATCCCCGGGACGTGGTGGCCCGGGCCTGGCGGGACGCGAAGGCGGGCCGGGACATGAGCCGGTACGGAGCTGTGGCCCGGTTCCAGGGACTGCTGGCCAAGCTCCTGCCCCACAGCTTCGTCATGGGCTATTGGATGAATCAGCAACAGCTGCAATAGTGCGTCTTTGCCTTACGGGCGACCCTTCCGGGGTCGCTTTTTTCGTTTGAACTGCCGGTACAGGACGTAGACGCAGCCCAGGATCATGGTACCCATGCCGCCCAGAAACAGGAATGCGGCGAACTCTGCCGGCCGAGCCGACTCCTCCGGCGGCGTACTCTCTGGCGCATCTTCCTTCAGAGGCTTGGCCGGAGCTTTCCCGTCGCCCGTCACCAGCAGCCGTTCCACCCGAGGCGTGGGGGCCGGCGTGGGCGTGGGCGTAGGCGTGGGTGTGGGCGTGGCAGTGGATAACACGATGGGGATCGCCGTGGAAATCGGAGAAGGAGTCGGGCACGGCGTAGGCGTGGCCTGCCGCGTCGGTTTCGGCGTGGGCCTCGGGGTGGGCGTAGCCGTAGGCTCCAGGGTGCCCGTCCGTTCCGGCGTGGGCGAAGGCGTGTCCGTCGGCGCAGCCGTTGGAGCAGGGGAAGGCGTCGGCGTCGGCGCAGGCGTCGCTGTCGGGGTAGAGGAAGGCGTCGCCATGACTGTCGGCGTCGGTGTCGCCGTAGGGATCGGCGATGGGTCGACCGCTTCGTCTGCCGAAGCGTGTGGCGGAGCGGTCGGCGGCGTGGATGCCTTCGACAGGGGCGTTGTGCCAGGCGCAGGCGAAGGACTGACCGTCGTATCCGATGCAGAAGAGGGCGTTGCCGATGGCTTTGGCGTAGAGGAAGGCGCTGCCGTGGGACCCGGCGTAGAGGAAGGTCCCGCTGTGGGCTGGAACGTGGGAGAGGAGTTTGCCGTGGGCTGAGGTGTGAAGGTGGGGTCTATCGTGGGCTGACCGTCGGTTTCAGACACAGGGGATTGAGTAGGGCCGCCGGAAGCGGAGGGGGAGCCGGTGCCGGTGGGCTGGGGACCGTCCGAAGCGGAAGGATCCGCGCTGCCGGTAGGCGAAGAGCCGGAAACGCTCGTGTCCGTGGGGCCGGGGATCGTGGTGGGGAACAAGCCCGGCACGGCCGTAGGCGCGGGCGTCGGAGGCAGGGTAGGTGCAGGGGTCATGGTCCCCGTGGAGGCAGGCGTAGGCGTCGGAGCAAGCGTGGGCGTCGGCGTCGGGGTAGAGGTGGTTTGCGGCACAAGCGTGGGGGTAGATGTGGGTGTGGACGTCGCCGTCAGTACGGGCGTGGCCGTCGGGGTCGACGTCGGGGTCGCCGTAGGCGACAGCGTCGGTGTCGGTGTAGGCACCGGGGTCGGCGTAAGCGTTGGGCTGGGGAGGGGCGTACACGAAGCCGTGGGCAGGGGATCGGCCACGATCTTAGGCGCCAGGATCACCCGGCCCTGAAGGTTGGCGGAGAGGACGCCGGTAACGGTCAGCACCTGCTCA
Organism: Christensenellales bacterium; assembly: GCA_045224495.1. GTDB lineage: Bacteria > Bacillota > Clostridia > Christensenellales > CAG-138 > RUG472. The sequence continues at coordinate 5,236 of JBGVAK010000107.1, read as the reverse complement.
TCCTCGTACTGGTCCAAAGAAAGCTGAAGGTCCGCCGCCGCCAGCTCCGCCTTGGTGGCCTGCACCTTGACCCGGACCGCCATGAGCCCGTTGCCCAGATCGCCGATAGAAGCCGGGACGAAGGGGGCGGAAGCGCCGGAATCGGCGATGCTCTCGATCATGGCATCGCTGATCTCCGGCACATAGTAGGCGCCTTGCTGGTGATCCATGGCAAAGCCGGAGACCGTGACCACCTTGCCCACAGCCACCTCATCCAGCTTTTCCCCGTTGGATCCGTCCAGCCGTGCCAGCTTGCCCGTGGTCCCGTTCTGTAGATACGCCTCTCGTTTGCCCCGGTTATAGAAGGTGACCTGACCGGTGAAGCCAGCCGCGGCCCGAACGGCGTAAAAAGGGAGTACCGTCAACAGCAACAGCGCCGCCAACAGGACCCCGATCCGCTTCATATATGTCTCCTAACCTTTCGTCAGGAAAAGCTCGCTCTACTCCCGAAAGTCGAACATCTCCTTGGGCGTGACCTCCAACACCTCGCAGAGCTTGAAGAGCACGTCGAAGGAGACCCCCACGTTGCCCAACTCGATGGCGCTGATGTGGCTACGGTCCACGTCCACCAATTCCGCCAGCTGGAACTGAGTCAATCGCTTTTGCTTGCGATAATAGAACACGTTCAGCCCGAATTTTTCATATTGTTTCTTGTATCGCGTCTTCATAGAATCACCTACATACTATTGTAGGTGATTCTTACACATAATAAACTGTGTCACAGTAGCGAGACGCTATTTGTACAAGTCTTTTTACTGGTTATGGCATCATTTTGGCCGTTTGAGGGTCATCCGCTGCGTCCGCCAAAGGAATGACTGTACAAACGATGCCTGCCCATGGTATACTGCAAGGGACGCGAAAGAGGGCATAGGGGCACATGGGCAAAGGCGAAAGCATCCGAAAGTTTTTTGCGCGGCGAGACGTGGATATGACCAGCGGCAACGTGTACGGGCTGCTGATCCGTTTCGCCGTACCCCTGCTTTTGGGAAACCTGTTCCAACAACTGTATAACACCGTGGACACCTGGGTGGTGGGCAACTATGTGGGGAAGGAAGCCTTCTCCGCCGTAGGCACCGTGAACCCCATCATCAACATGCTCATCGGCTTCTTTATGGGCCTGTCCACCGGGGCGGGGGTGGTCATCTCCCAGTACTATGGGGCCAAGCAGGGGGAGAAGGTCAGCGACACGGTCCACACGGCCCTGGTCATGACCGGGATCCTGGGCATCGTGTTCACCGCCATCGGCGTCAGCATGACGCCCCTGATGCTGAAATTCATGAAGACCCCGACGGAGGTGCTGCCGGAGGCCAGGACCTATCTCACCATCTACTTCTCCGGCATCTTCGGCCTCATGCTCTACAACATCGGCGCGGGCATTTTGCGCGCCGTAGGCGACTCCCAGCGGCCCTTCTATTTCCTGGTCCTGTCCGCCAGCCTCAATATCGTGCTGGACCTTTTGTTCGTGCTGGCCTTCCGCATGGGCGTGGCGGGCGTGGCGTACGCCACCATCCTCTCCCAGGGCATCTCGGCGGTGCTGGTGATGGTCGTGCTCATACGGGCGGACAACTGGTGCCGGGTCAGTGTGAAAAAGCTCAAACTGCACTGGGGCGTGCTCAAAAAGATCGTCCGCGTAGGCATCCCCGCCGCCATCCAGATGGCCATCACGTCCTTCTCCAACGTGTTCGTCCAGTCCTACATCAACTACTTCGGCGCGGACTGCATGGGCGGCTGGACCGCCTACACCAAGATCGACGCCTTCCTGTTCTTGCCCATGCAGAGCGTAGCCATGGGCGCCACCACCTTCGTGGGCCAGAACCTGGGCGTTAACGACGTGCGTCGGGCCCGCCAGGGCGTCGGTGCAGCCCTCAAGATCTCCATGGGCATCACCCTGATCACCATGGCGCCGGTCCTCGCCTTCGCTCCCCATCTGGTCCGCTTCTTCAACGACGCGCCGGAGGTGATCCGTTTCGGCACCCTGTTCCTGCGCATGATCACCCCCTTCTACGTCCTCTGTTGTGTGAACCAGATCCTGGCCGGGTCCCTGCGCGGCGCGGGCGACAGCCGGGCACCTATGTTCATCATGCTGGGCAGTTTCGTGGTGTTTCGGCAGATCTATCTCTTTATCATCACCAACTTCGTCTCCAACACCATCGTCCCCGTGGCCTTTGGGTATCCGGCGGGCTGGTTGGTCTGCAGCACCGTGACCTACCTCTACTTCCGCTTCGCTCATTGGGAAAAGCACCGCATCGTCGAATGATCGTTTGCGGGCGATTCGTGCACATAAACAGCCCCCTTGTGAAAAGGGGGCTTTTTCCATTACAAACCGTTTTGGATGCGCTCCAGGATGGCTGCGTCCGCCGGGCAGAAGGCGTAGCGGTCGATCTCCTCCGGGGCGATGAAGCGAATGTCCGCGTGCTCCAGCTTCTGTGGTCGTCCCGCTGCGATGCGGGCGCGGAACAGCGTCAGGTGGATGGTGATGTCCGGGTACACGTGGTCAACCTCCATGAACACGTCTCCCGGCAAAACGGTGCAGCCCAGCTCCTCCCGGCACTCCCGGATGAGGGCCTGCTCCCGGGTCTCCCCCGGCTCCACCTTCCCGCCCACGAACTCCCACAACAGCCCCCGGGCCTTGTGGGCCGGGCGCTGACAGATCATGAACTTTCCCTCCTCGACCACCAGGGCCGCCACCACGTCCACCATGGCTTAGAGGCTCGGGATCACGTCCCGGATCAGGGCGGCCATGGCGTCGTCGTTGTGGGAGGGCAGCACGTGGGCGCACACGGCCTTCACCTCGTCGATGGCGTTCTCGGGACAGCAAGGGATGTCTGCCGCCTCCAGCAGCTCCATGTCGTTCCAGTAGTCCCCCACGGCGATAAAGGTACGGTCTTTGTAGATGGGCAGTGCCCGCAGGGCCCGAACGCCGGTGCCCTTGTTCACGTCCCGGGGCAGCAGCTCCTGATACTTGCCGATCTTCACCACGTCCGTGGTCCCCTCCACCAGGGCCAGCCGTTTGTCATAGCCCTTCTCCTGCAGGTACGCCCGCATAGGCGCCAGGGCGTCCACGGCCCGCTCCAAAAGGACCGTCTTGATCCAGGTTTTTTCCAGGAGTCGCGCCATGGGCAGGCAGGTGGTGGGCTGATGGATGCGAAGGAACTCCGGGTCCGCCTTGTCGAGGGGGGAGGCGTAATAGATGCCGTCGGTGGTATACACCTGCAGATCGAGGGGCCAGTCCATGTCGAGACAGTGGAGCAGCACGTCCTTGGCGGCGTCCATGTCCATGGGGATGGCGCTGATGTATCGGCGGTGGACGAAATCATAGATCGCCGCGCCATTGAGGCACACGGAGGGACCGTTCAGCGGCACATCCGGCAGGTGCCGTCTCGCGTTCCTCGGCTCCCGGCCCGTGGCCACGGCAAAGAGCCCGCCTCCGGCGATGAACTCCCGGATGGCGGCCCGGTCGGCCTGGCTTACGTCCCCCTGGCTGTTGAACAGCGTCCCGTCCAGATCGGTCAAAATGGCAGCCTGATCGTAGCGCATGTGCTGTACCTCGTTTCGTCATGGTGAGAGTAGTATACCATGGCAGGCGGGAATTGTCACGACAAAAAGACCCGCCGAGCGTTCGGCGGGTCTTGATGGCGATATTCGTCTGGCGAATCCGAAGGGTTCGGCAGTCTGAATCTTAGAGGGGCATGTTGCCGCGGACGCGGCCTTCGCGCTTCTTGTTCTCAAAGAGCTCCAGGGCGTCCAGGATGTAATCCCGGGTCTCGGCTGGCTCGATGACACAGTCCACGTAGCCGTGAGAGGCGGCCACGTAGGGCGTGGCGAACTGGGCGGTGTACTCAGCGATCTTCTCCTGACGGACGGCCTCGGCGGCAGCCTTGGCGGCAGCCTCGTCGTTGCCGGCGGCCACGGCGTTGTCCTTGGCGGCCTTGATGTCCTTGGCGAAGATGATGTTGGCAGCGCCCTCGGCGCCCATGACGGCGATCTCACTGGTGGGCCAGGCCAGCACCATGTCGGCGCCCAGGTCCTTGGAGCACATGGCGAGGTAGCTGCCGCCGTAGGCCTTGCGCATGATCACGGTGATCTTGGGGCTCTCGGCCACGGAGTAGACGTAGAGGAGCTTGGCGCCGTGACGAATGATGCCGCCGTACTCCTGGTTGGTGCCGGGCAGGAACCCGGGCACGTCGACGAGGTTGATGAGCGGGAGCCCGAAGGCGTCACACATCTGGATGAACCGGGACGCCTTATCGGAGGCGTTGATGTCCAGGCACCCGCCCATGATCATGGGCTGGTTGCAGATGAAGCCCACGGACCGACCGCCGATGCGGCCGAAGCCGGTGACGATGTTGGTGGCGTAGTTGGGCTGCAGCTCGAAGAAGCTGTCCGCGTCGGCGATCTCGCCGATGACGGTCCTGACGTCGTAGGCGCGGCGGGAGCTGTCGGGCACGATGTCGTTGAGGGCGGGGCGATACTCGTCGCCGCGCTCGAACTCATAGACGGGGGCCTTGTCCCGGGCGCTGCTGGGCAGGTAGCTGAGGATCATGCGGATGAACCAGATGGCCTCCTCCTCGTCGGCGGCCATGAGGTGCGCCACGCCGGAGACGGAGGTCTGGGTGTTGGCGCCGCCCAGCTCCTCCTCGGAGACCTTCTCGCCGGTGGTGGCTTCGATGACCCGGGGGCCGGTGATGAACATCTGGCTCTTCTGATCCACCATGATGATGAGGTCGGTCAGGGCGGGGCTATAGACCGCGCCGCCGGCGCAGGGCCCCATGATCACGGAGATCTGGGGGATCAGGCCGGAAGCCAGGGAGTTGCGGCGGAAGATCTGGCCGTAGCCGGAGAGGGCGTCCACCGCCTCCTGGATACGGGCGCCGCCGGAGTCGTTGAGGCCAATGCAGGGGCAGCCCGCTTCGAGGGCCATGTCCATGACCTTGCAGATCTTGGCCGCGTGCATCTCGCCCAGAGCGCCGCCCACGCTGGTGAAGTCCTGGGCGTAGGCGAAGACCTTCCGACCGTCCACGAGCCCGTAGCCCGTGACCACGCCGTCGGCCGCCACGACCTTCTTCTCCATGCCGAAGTTGTTGCAGCGATGGTTGACGAACCGGTCCACCTCTTTGAAGGTGCCCTCGTCGAAGAGCATATCGAGACGCTCCCGGGCGGTGAACTTGCCCCGGCCGTGCTGCTTCTCTACGGCCTT
>JBGVAK010000106.1:0-2052 GCA_045224495.1 Christensenellales bacterium | reverse complement strand
GGGGATGCCTGTGGCTTCAGCAAAGGCTTTGAATTCCTCATGGGCTTCGCTATAACGGACGCCGCCGCCGCAGATCAGCAGGGGCTTTTTCGCGGCGCGAATGACCGCCGCAGCCTCCGCCAGGGCCTCCGCCTCCGGCAACCGCCGGGCCAGGCGATGGACCCGCTTCTGGAAGAAGGATTCGGGATAGTCGTAAGCTTCGCCCTCCACGTCCTGGGGAATGGCCAGGCACACGGCGCCGGTGTTGGCGGGGTCCGTCAGCACCCGGAAGGCGGAAAGAAGGGCGCTCATGAGCTGCTCAGGGCGGACGATCCGATCCCAGTACCGGCAGACGGCCCGAAAGGCGTCGTTGGTGGAGATGGACAGATCGTGGATCTGCTCGATCTGCTGGAGCACCGGGTCCGGCTGGCGGCAGGCGTACACGTCGCCGGGCAGGATCAGCACGGGGATGTTGTTGGCCGTGGCAGTGGCGGCGGCGGTGACCATGTTGGCCGCGCCGGGGCCCACGGAGGAGGTGACGGCGATGATCTTCTTCCGCTTCATCTGCTTGGCGAAGGCCACGGCGGTGTGGGCCATGCCCTGCTCATTCTTGCCCTGCCAAACCTTCAGCCGGCGGGTCTCCTGCCTAAGCGCCTGTCCCAAGCCCACCACGTTGCCGTGGCCCGGGAGCATGATGACGCCCTCCACGAAGGGATGCTCCACGCCGTCATAGGCGATGTATTGGTTCTCCAGAAAACGCACCAGGGCCTGGGCCATGGTCAAGCGAACTGTCTTCATGCGCACCTCCTGATGAAATATGGTTCAGCCTTTGAAAATGTGGTCGTTGGCGTCCGGCTTCCAGAGCCAGGCGTGCTCGGGATCGTCGATGCGGGTCTTCTCCCAGGGGTTCCCCGGAAGATGGCGGATGCCCCAGGCGTAGCACATGGCGTAGCCCGGCGCGGCGCACTGGGAATGGAAGCCGTGGTTAATCACGGCGAGGCCGTTGTGACGGGTCTCGTAGATTTCCCCGTTAGCAAACCCCGCGCCAAAGCCCTGGGGATAGTCGAACCGGTAAAAATACACCTCCGGCTGGGGATGATGGTGGGGCGGATAGGAGGACCACTTGCCCGGGAAGTTCAGCACCTCCCCCAGGACCATGTTGGAGAAAGGCGCGTTCTCATAGTCGAAGAAGGTCTTGATCTCCCGGCGCATGGCGCCCATGAGCTCCCCCTTGGCCCCGGCGTGCTGGACCTGGACCGTCTCGGGGGTGTAGAGCACGGGCTCGTAGTCCCGCTCGTTGACGGTCTGCTGGATGAACAGCTCCGCGTGGGATTTGGCGATCAGGCTGATTTTGGTCCGCCGAGGGGCCAGCAGGCAATAGGCCTCGTGGCGGAAGCAGTCGGGACGTTCGATCAGGACCGTTTTCTCCCCGTAGGTCAGCTCCGCGGCGCCCTCGAACAGCAGCACGGCGGTCTCCTTTTCAGGCTCGTAAATGGCGTAGGCGTCGCCCGGCTCCAGCACCAGCAGTCCCACGTCCATCATGGTGCCGAGATCGTCCCTGGCAGCGTCGATATACACGTTGTAGCCGCGATGCAGCTCTTTGTCGAAATACATATGACCTCCTAGCCCGGTTACAGCCCCGTGTGCTCAGCGATATACCGGCGTCCCTTGATGGCGTATTCCAAGGGGTTCGCCTTGGCGGGGTCCTGCTCAGCCTCCACCAGAAGCCAGCCCTCATAGTTTGCGTCGGACAGGACCCTGAAGACGGGATCGAAATCCACGTCCCCGTCCCCAGGCACGGTGAAGGCCCCGTTGCGCACGGCGGTCAAAAAGCTCCAATTCTTCTCCCGGGCTTCCTTCACTACGGCAAGGCGCATGTCCTTCAGGTGCACATGGCCCACCCGGTCCACATACTTTTTCAGCATGGCCAGGGGGTCCTCCCCGGCGAAGGTGAAGTGGCCCGTATCGTAGCAGAGGAACACGTACCGGGGGTCGGTGTTTGCCATCATCCTGTCCGTCTCCGCCGCCGTCTGGACCACTGTGCCCATGTGGTGATGGAAGCAGAGCTTGAAG
>JBGVAK010000105.1:0-21478 GCA_045224495.1 Christensenellales bacterium | reverse complement strand
GAATAAGGTGATGTTCCAGGGCTTCTGCTGGAACGTGAACAGCTTCGACCAGGAGGGCGTGCAGTTGGGCAAAGTGCTGGCCAAGCGAGTGCTGGCACACGAAACGGACGGTGCACTGAAGGCCTACAGCGAACTGCTGGACATCTGACCTGCTCCTCGCCCCGATGTCTCCGATCCAAATTCAAAACGCTCCCGGTCAGGGAGCGTTTTTGCTGTCTATGCGCTTATACATTATAGTAGCGCTCAAACTCGGCCGGATGCGGAATGGCAGCCATTTCCGTGCATTCCCGGCGTTTGGCGGCAATGAAGTTTTTCACCAGCGTTTCGGGGAACACGCCTCCTTTGGTCAGATACGCATGATCGGCTTCCAGCGCATCCAGCGCCAGATCCAGTGAAGTCGGCAGATGATGAAGCTTTGCCTTCTCCTCTTCCGGCAGCATATACAGATTGACGTCATAAGGTCCCCAACCGTTTTCGTGAGGATCGATCTTGTTTTCGATACCATCAAGACCGGCCATCAGCAGCGCCGCATAGCAGAAGTACGGATTGCAGGTGGCGTCGGGGTTGCGGATCTCGAAGCGACGCATCATCGGCGTCTTGGCGTAGGCCGGAATGCGGATGACTGCGCTGCGGTTGCTGGTGGCATACCCGATCGTGACCGGCGCCTCATACCCCGGGACCAGCCGCTTGAACGAATTGGTGGAAGGATTTGTGATAGCGCAGAGCGAAGCAATGTGCTTTAAAAGACCCCCCATGAACCAGTGGGCTTCTTTGCTCAGGTGAGAGTAGCCGTTATCATCGGAGAAAACCGGCGCCCCGTCCTTTACGAGCAGCATATGCACATGCATGCCGCTGCCGGCTTCCCCGTATACGGGCTTGGGCATAAAGGTCGCGCTCTTGCCATGCTTTAGGGCGGTGTTCTGAATGATATACTTGATCATCATCGTATCGTCCGCCATCTTGGACATGGGCGCCAGTTTCGGTTCGATCTCGAACTGTCCCGATCCGCCGACCTCGGGATGATGATACTTGATCGGGATCCCGGCCTCTTCCATCAGCAAACACATTTCGCTCCGGCACTCAAAAGTGCGGTCCAGGGGCTTGGCGATGTGGTAATGGCCCTGCTTCGGAACGATCACACCCTTCGTATTAACATCGCTGTTCCAATAGGCCTGCTCAGCATCGAGCCGCATACGGATCTCGTTGGGCGCCACCTTCCATGCGACGTCATCGAAGAGATAGAACTCGAATTCCGGCAGGATCAGCATGGTATCGGCGATCCCGCTGTCCCGCATGTACCGCTCGGCAGCCAATACGATATTGCGCGGATACTGCGCCAGCGGGCGATTTTTCGGATAGTCGATGATCATGGCATTGCCCGTCATCGAAAGGGTCGGCACGTCGCAGAAGGGATCGATCTGCATGGTGTCGGGGTCGGGGATAAAGACCATGTCGCTCTTTTCGACCACGGCATAGCCATAGTTCGAGGCATCGAAACCGATACCGTCGATCATGGTGTCCTCTGTAAAGTTCTGTGCGGGGATGGTCACATGGCGGTAATTTCCGTGAATGTCGACCATCTTAAAATCTACCATTTTTATGTCATGCTCTTGAACGAACCGTATGACATCCTGTGCGGTCTTTGCCATCGCGCATCTCCTCCGTTGTTGAAAATGGAAAGAGGCGGCCGAGGGCCGCCTGCTGAAGTGGTTTTACTTGGATGTGTGGCCGAGATAAGCCTCGGCGATCTTCGGATCCTTTAACAGTTCTTTGCCCGGGCCGCTCTTGGTGATGCGGCCCTGTTCGAGCACGTAAGCGTTGTCTGCCACGGAAAGTGCCTTTAGTGCGTTCTGCTCCACCAGGAGGATCGTCTTGCCCATGGCCTTGATCTCCTTAATGGTCTCGAAGATCGTGTTGACGAGCAGCGGCGCCAATCCCAAAGAAGGCTCGTCCAGCATGATCAGCTCCGGGGCGGACATGATGCCGCGTCCCATGGCCAGCATCTGCTGTTCTCCACCGGAAAGCGTGCCGGCGATCTGGTTTTTGCGTTCCTCCAGGCGGGGGAAGATCTCGTAAACGCGCTTCAGGTCCCGTGCGATAGCGGCTTTATCGCTGCGCAGGTAGGCGCCGAGGATCAAGTTCTCATAGGTGGTCAGATTGGCGAAGATCAGCCGCCCTTCCGGCACCTGGCAGATCCCCTGCTTCACGATCTTGTTGGCCTGGGCAGGCAGTTTTTCCCCGCGGAAGAGGATCTCTCCGGACTGGTATTTCACGATGCCGGAGATGGCGTTCATCATGGAGGACTTTCCCGCGCCGTTGGAACCGATCATGGAAACGATCTGCCCTTCTTCCACGTTGAGGGAAATGCCCTTCAAGGCATGGATGCCGCCGTAAAAAACGTTCAGATCATGGATCTCAAGCATCGACATCGGCATCTTCCTCCTTTCCGAGATAGGCCTCTATGACTTCGGGGTTCTGCTGCACTTCAGCCGGGGTGCCCTCGGCAAGCGGCTTGCCGAAGTTCAGAACGAAGATCCTGTCGGACACATTCATGACCAGATCCATGTGGTGCTCAATGATCAGGACCGTTAAATCGAAGCGGTCACGGACCTCGCGGATCAGCTCCATCAAAGCGATGGTCTCTTCCGGGTTCATACCGGCGGCCGGCTCATCCAGCAGAAGCAGCTTCGGATCCGTAGCGAGAGCACGGGCGATCTCCAGCTTTCTCTGCTGGCCATAGGGCAGGTTCACGGCGACCATGTCCTTGTACTGCCAGATGCCCATGATCTTGAGCAGTTCTTCCGTTTTTTCCCGCAGCTTCTTTTCCTGCCAGTAAAACTTGGTCAGCCACTTCGGTCCCTTCTTAAAGCGCCACAGGGACTGGAATATGTTGTAGTCCGCTTCCCCTTGGCAGGCGGTCAGGACGTTGTTGTAAACGGTCTCGCTCTTGAAAAGGCGGATGTTCTGGAAGGTCCGCGCGATGCCCTTGGACATGATCTCGTAGGGCTTTTTCTTAAACGGCTTGACGCCGGTCTCGCGCATATCGTCCTTGATGATATTTTCGCCCTGGCCGATGACTAACCCGTCGAAGATCACGCGACCCTCGGTCAGTGCATAGACGCCGGTGATCAGGTTGAAGATCGTCGTCTTGCCGGCGCCGTTGGGGCCGATCAGCGCGTAGATCTCCCCTTTTTTCACCTTAAAGGAAACGTCACCCACGGCGGTCAAACCGCCAAAGCGTTTCGTCACGTGCCACAGTTCCAGTATGACGTTCGGGTCATGATGCGCAAAGGTGATGTCTTTCATGCCGACACCTCCTTTCCCGGATCAGCGGAATCCGACGGCGGATCCTTCTTCTTGGTAAAGAGCCCCCCGATCATACGGAGGATCTTGCCGACGGGAAGTTCCTTGCCGCCCATAAGGCCTTTCGGCCGCACGATCATGATGATGATGACGGCGAGGCCGTAGAAGACCAGACGCCAGTCACCCACCGCGCGCAGCAGCTCGGGCAGTGCACACAGCAGCACGGTGCCGAGCACAGAGCCCGTGATCGATCCCATGCCGCCGAAGATGACCATGATCGTGTACTCGGTCGATTTGACCATCATGAACATCTTGGGCTGCAGATAGCCGAAATAGTGCGCCAGCATGCCGCCGGCGATGCCGGCATAGAGCGCGGACATGCACATGGCGAGCATCTTGGAACGGAAGGTGTTGATGCCGGTCAGCTGGGCGGCCAGTTCATCCTCGCGGACGGCCAGCATGTTGCGGCCATGCTTGGAATTCATCAGCAGGGCCGTTGCGGTGAGAAAAAAGACTACGATGACCAGAGCGACCGGGAAGGTGGTATGCAGCGGAATGCTCGCGATGCCTTTCGCGCCGTCGAGCACGAAGGTCCGGCCGCCGACATTAAAATTGATATTCAGGTTATTGAAAATCAGCCGGATCGCCTCGCCCACGCCCAGCGTGGCGATACAGAAATAGTCTCCTTTCAGTCCCAGCGTAATCCTGCCGAGGGCCGCGCCGAAAAGCATGGCCACCAGCCCCGCGATGAGAAGCGCCAGCAAGTAAGGCAGGCCGAAGGCCATGGTGCAGAGGACGGAAACGTATGCGCCGATGCACACAAAGCCCGCATGGCCGAAGGAAAACATGCCGGTGTAGCCCGTCAGGATGGAGAGCCCCAGAACGATCAGGAGCGTATAGCAGGACTGGATCAGAATGCCTTCAATATAATACCAGCTCATATCTGATTCTCCTTACGCCTTGTCTTCCACGAACTTGCCCATCAGACCGGACGGTTTGATGATCAGAACAAGGATCAGCAGCGCATATACGAACAGATCGCGAAGGCTGGAGTTGATGGACGCCACGAAGATCTCCATAATGCCCAAAAGCAGAGAGCCGATGATGGCGCCAGGCAGACTGCCCAGGCCGCCGAACACAGCCGCGACAAAGGATTTGTTCGTGACCTGACCGATGGTGGGCTTCACGATAAAGCGCATACCGTAGAGCATGCCGGCAAAACCGGCCAGCACGCCGCCCATCAGGAACACGACGAAAATGACCAGCGAAGAATTGATGCCCATCAGGGTGCCGGCCTTCTCGTTGTACGCGCAGGCCCGGATCGCCAGGCCGATCTTGGTCTTCTGAATGATGATCATCAGGGCCAGCAGCGATACGGCGGCGACAACGATCATCAGCAGGCTGTCCAGGCCCAGAGAGATGCTCCCGATCTTGATGCTGTTTGAAAAGAGCGTGGGGTAGTTCCTCGGCGTACCGTCGATCGTCGCGATCACGAAGTTCTCCAGGAAGATCGAGGCGCCCATGGCAGAAATGATGAAATACAGCGATGGTGCACGGCGCTTGCGCAGCGGAGAATAGACCAGCCGTTCAATGATGATGGCTAACAGTCCGCTGCCGAGACCGCACAGAAGAAAAGCCACCAGGAAGGGGACTTTCAGAGCCGTCAGTGCAAAAAAGCCCACGTACGCGCCAACCATGATGACGCCGCCGTGAGCGAAGTTGGAGAAGCTCATGATACTGTAGACCAGCGAGTAGCCCACCGACATCAGGGCGTACATGCCGCCGAGACAGATGCCGTTGACCAGCTGCTGGAGATAGTATTGGAGATCCATAAAAAGCCTCCTAATGCTCTTTGGTCAAGGGCGCTCCCTAAGAAAGGGAGCGCCCCGTGTCACAGTGTCCGTTATCAGGATCAGTCGGCAGCAATGTAGGTGATGAACTTATAGGTCTTGTTCTTGCCGTCGATCTGCTCAACGCAGCCGCTCTTTCCGACCGGGTTGTGGTCGGTCGCGGAGATCTTGATCTTGCCGGCCATACCGGTCACTTCCACTTCGCAGTATGCCTTGGCGATGGCCTGGGGATCCACGCTGCCGGCCTTCTCGACCGCCGCGCACCACAGCAGGAACGCGTCGTGGGCCATGTAGCCGTTCAGCTCCATCTTGGCGCCGTTCCACTTGGCGGCGTATTTTTCACGGAAGGAGTCGCCGGCCGGGTCGACCAGGGAGACGTGGTTGATCACGTAGGAACCGTCGACCGCATCCGCCGCGTCAAACAGAACTTCGGAGGCGCAGCCGTCGCCGCCCAGCATCGGAAGGTCGATACCCAGGGTGCGGGCCTGCTTGTGGATCATGATGAAGTCCTGATAGAAGATGGGGGTGAAGATGATCTCGGGATCGGCTTCCTTTATCTTGGTCAGCTGCGCGGTGAAATCGGTGTCGCCGCCGGTGTAGGCTTCCTCAGCCACGACCGTGCCGCCCTTTTCAGTGAAGACCTTGATGAAGTTGTCCTTCAGGCCCTTGGCGTAGTCATCGTTGATATCGTACAGGATGGCCGCTTTGGTGAGCTTCAATTCGTCATAGACGAAGGTGCCGGCGATCTTGCCCTGCTGAGGATCCAGGAAGCAGACGCGGAAATTATATTCCTTCAGCTTGCCGTCCTGAACGGTGACCTTTTCATTGGTCGCGACGGTGGACAGATCGGGCACTTTATACTGATCCAGAACGGACTGGATAGCGATGCACTGGCCGGACGCGTTGGGGCCGATGATCGCGCAGACCTTGTCCTGTGCGCAGAGACGCTTGGCAACGTTCACAGCTTCCTGAGCGTCACCCTTGGTATCGTAGCAAATGAGTTCGATCTGTTTGCCAAGGATGCCTCCCGCGGCGTTCTTTTCCTCGACGAGCATTTTCAGCGTCTGGCTTTCGCAGGTGCCGTAGGCAGCCTGGTCGCCGGTCAGGGATCCCATCCAGCCGAGCTTGATGGTATCGTTCTTCTTTCCGCAGGCGGAAAGAATACCCAGCACCATCAGACAGGACAGAGCGAGAGCAACGAGTTTCATTGTTTTCCGCATAAGAAAACCTCCTTCTGTTTTTTGTTTATTACTCCTTCTCTACGAAGGGCACAGGCTCATTTTCCCGGCACAGCAAGGTTCTTTCTCTCGGAAGATATTATATATTATCTTTACATGGCAGTAATCATTTTTCTTTAGCTTCATCATACCCGAATTCGGACAGCTTGTCAATGATATCGGGAAAGAGTTCAGGCGCGGCGGCCATTGCGATGGTACAGCAGGAGGGCGGTCAGAATCAGCGCATAGCCGATCAGTTTAAGTACGCTCAAACTTTCGCCGGCGACAGCGATGCCCAGGATGCTGGCCGCAAACGGATTGGCCACCGTCAGGACGGCGGCCTCCTCAGCCGGAAGGTATTTTTGCCCGAGAGGCTGAAACGCATAGCCGAAGCAGCTGCAAAGACCGACCAGTAGGAGCATGGGTATCCATTCGGAGACGCCGTGGGGAAGGGAAAAACCGCCGAAGGGCAGCGCGGCGGAGAAGCTGGCGATCCCCATGACGCCGAGCTGGATCATGCCGATCGTTAAAGGATCAGCATTCCGGCTGACTTTTTCGGTCAGTATGATGCAAACGGCATAGGTGACAGCGGCCAGCAGAATAAGCGTGATCCCCAACGCCGCGTTTTGGCTGCGGTTCTGCGTAAGAGAGAGAAAACCGACGCCTGCGACAGCCAGCAGCGCGCACAGCATGGTCTTTTTCCGGGGAGGGGTCCTGGTCAGGGCGGCGATGAACAGGGGGACGAGCACGATCGCCATGTTTTCGATCAGGGCACTGACCCCGCTGTCGATCAGGCGGAGCCCGAACATTTCAAAAGTCATGAGAACGGTGTATAGAAGTCCAAGAACAACGCCGCCGCGAAAGCTTTCCCGGCTGCAGCGAAGCAGTCTCTGAGGAAAGATCAGCGCCAGGACCAGAAAGGACAGAAGAAAGCGTACGGCCAGGATGCTCATGGGAGAGACCGTCTGAAGAAGGATCTTCGAGAACAGGAAAGAACAGCCTCTTGCCATGAATACAAAAAGCAGCAGGATCCGCGCCAGGTTCTTGTCCATTGTCTTCCCAAACCTCAATTTACATTGTTTATAGAATCATTATGGGTTCGGCGACGACGCTTGTCAAGGCCGGTGCCGGGAAAGAAGAAAGGGACTTGACCCCGGGGCGGCCGCGCGCCATAATACAACATGAAGCCGAAAGACATTCCTGAAGCAAAAAGCCGGGGAAAGAACGATGCGGAAAGAAAACCTGAAAAAGATAACCGAACTGCGGCACGAACTGCACCGCGAACCGGAGCTTTCCATGCAGGAAGAGCGGACCATGGCGCGGCTCGTTACGTTTCTGCAGGACAATACGGATCTTGAGATCGTCCGTAGGACCGGCTGGCTGTATGCGGTGAAGGCAGGACGGCCCGGCGGGCGACGGATCGCGTTCCGCGCCGATATGGACGCACTGCCGATACAGGAGACGCTGCCGCTTCCGTATGCTTCCTGCCGAGCGGGGATTTCCCACAAGTGCGGTCATGACGGACACTGCGCCGCCCTCTGCGGACTGGCGCTGGAGCTGAGCCGGGCGGAGACGGCGGATACGGTCTATTTGATCTTCCAGCCGGGCGAAGAGACCGGGGAAGGCGCGAAGCGTTGCTGCGGGCTGATCCGGCAGGAGGGGATCGAGGAGATCTATGCCTTTCATAACCTGCCCGGATATCCCGAAGGAAAACTGGTGTATCGGGAAGGCCTGACGCAGCCCGCATCGGAGGGCCTCCGGATCCGGCTGGAGGGAAAAACTTCCCACGCAAGCGCACCGGAGGCCGGCAGAAACCCGGCCCAAGCGCTCTCCCGGATCACGCTGTATTCGCAGACCCTCAGCCGGCAGCCGTCCGAGGCCATGCGCCTGTGCACGGTCACGGGGCTGAATGTAGGCAGCGGGGATTTCGGGATCTCTCCCGGGCTGGGGGAGCTTTCACTGACGCTCCGGGCGGAACGGGAAGAGGAAATGAACGGTATGGAAGCCGCGCTGTTGTCCTGTGCCGCAAAAGAGGCTGAGGAGGGCGGCTTTGTGTTGACACATGAGATCCGGGACCGCTTCCCGGAGACCAGAAATCACGCCGCCTGTCTTGCGCGCGTGATCCGGGCGGCGGAAAAGCTGGGGATCCCGGCAGCTCCCATGGAGAGCCTCTGGCGCGCGTCGGAAGATTTCGGGCAGTATCTGAAAGAATGCCCCGGTGCGATGTTTTACCTCGGCGCCGGGGAAAAAAGTCCCGCTCTGCATACGGACACATATGATTTCAATGACGGGCTCCTGGAGACTGCCGTCGATCTGTTTGCAGCTCTTGCGACAGATCGCTGATGGTTTTTTCAAAAAAGGAAGTCAGACCTTTCGCGCAACATTCTCATGATTCTTTGACCAGCTTGCCGGTCATATGCTCGGGACTCAGCTCCATAAACGCCGCTTTGGGAAGAGCGTGCGTCAACTCCTTTTGCAGGTAAGCTTCGTCGTCGGTGAACTTCCTGCACAGTCCCGTGGCGACCTTTCTTCTCAGCTCCTCTTCCCCGTCATCCACAACACGCATCCGCCCGAAAACGACTACGCTGCAGATGTTCAGCGCCCAGTCGCCATCTTTTCTAAAGCCCTGGTCGTACACGCAGTAGCTTACTTTATCATGCTTTCTCACCGCATCCAGTTTATGACCGACCTTCGCGCAGTGGAAATACAGCTTGCCGTTCTCCTCGCAGTACCAGTGGTCAAGGGGAATACCATAGGGATAATCATCATCCCCCAGCATGGAGAGAACGCCTCTCGGCTGTTCTTTCAGGATCCGGATGCAGTCCTCCTCGCTGATCTGCTGCTTGAAGCGTCTCATTTCTCTGAACATAAACCATTTCTCCTGTCCATTTCTTTTTTGATCCGATCCCGGGTGCCGAAGACCCGGTGCGTGGCAACAGCGATTCCCGTTATTTGTAGTGTATCATAAAGAAAAGCTTATGAAAAGGGAAAAAACTCGGCTGGGATGGTATTGCACGAAATACGGGTTCCCCCGGCGGGATCCTCACACTCGCCTGTGGGCTCGCTCAGCGCCCGGCTCTGGAGCGCCACCGGCGCTCCATTCACCACCGGGCACGGTTCGAATCCTGCCGGGGAGCAAAAAGCAGGGCCCCATGCGGGGCCCTGCTTTTTTGGCCTCCCCGGCGGGATTCGAACCCACGGCCTTCCGCTTAGGAGCGTAGGGAGACACCCTCAAAAAAGCTAGGGTTTTAGGGAAAAATCCCAATTGTAGGGCTTTTTCGCATTCCATATGTGGTAATGCTGGCACACGTGAGTAAATATGGCGAGCATTGTGTGGTCATTTCTGTTGTCAAACCCGCACTGAGTATTTTCATTATCTGCGCTCTGCATGATGTACATGCACAAGTGATAATGCACAATCGCTTCCGCACCCCTTGCACTTCCGCTTTCGAATGAAAGGAAGGCTACGGCTGCTTGCCGATGTAGGCGAGGATGCCGCCGTCCACGTAGAGGATGTGGCCGTTGACGAAGTCGGAGGCGTCGGAGGCGAGGAACAGGGCCGGGCCCATCAGGTCCTCGGGGGTGCCCCAGCGGGCCGCGGGGGTCTTGGCCACGATGAACTGATCGAAGGGGTGGCGGCTGCCGTCAGCCTGCCGCTCCCGTAGGGGGGCAGTCTGGGGCGTGGCGATGTAGCCGGGCCCGATGCCGTTGCACTGGATGTTGTACTCGCCGTACTCGGAGCAGATGTTCCGGGTGAGCATCTTGAGGCCGCCCTTGGCCGCGGCGTAGGCGGACACGGTCTCGCGGCCCAGCTCGCTCATCATGGAACAGATGTTGATGATCTTGCCGTGGCCCTTTTGGATCATCCCCGGGATGACGGCTTTGGCGCAGATGAAGGGGGCGTTCAGATCCACGTCCACCACCCTGCGGAAGTCCTCGGCGGACATGTCCAGCATGGGGATGCGCTTGATGATGCCGGCGTTGTTCACCAGGATGTCGATGGTCCCCACCTCCGCCTCGATCTTCTTCACCAGGGCCTGGACGGCGGCTTCGTCCGTCACGTCGCAGAGATACCCGTGGGCGTCGATGCCCTTTTCCTGGTAGGCCTTTAGACCCATTTCGAGATGGGCCGGGGTCAGGTCGTTGAACACGATTTTCGCGCCGGCGGCGGCGAAGGCCGTGGCGATGGCAAATCCGATGCCGTAGCTGGCGCCGGTGATCCAGGCCACCTTCCCCTGAAGGGAAAACTTGTTCATATCAAAGCTCATATTCGTTCCTCCTGTTCTTTATCGCTGCACGCGGCCCGTTCCGTCGCCGCCCATGAGTTTTTCCACATCCGAGACAGACACCCGGTTAAAGTCGCCCAGGATGCTGTGCTTGAGGCAACTGGCCGCCACGGCGAACTCCAGGGCCTTCTGCTTATCGTCGTAGGTGTTGAGGCCGTAGAGAAGGCCCCCGGCGAAGCTGTCGCCGCCGCCCACCCGGTCCACGATGTCGTTGATCTCGTAGCGCCGGGACTCGTAGAACTTCTCCCGGTCGTTGAGACAGGCCGCCCAGCCGTTGGAGTCGGCGCTCTTAGACTCCCGCAGGGTGATGGCGATCATCTTCATGTTCGGATAGGCCGCCAGGACCTTGTCGCCCAGGGCCTTATACTTGGCCCGGTCCAAGGACCCGGACTCCACCACCACGTCCGTGGTGATGCCCAGGGACTTCTGCACGTCCTCCTCGTTGGCGATGGCCACGTCCACATAGCGGGCCAGCTCCCCCATGACCTCGGACGCCTGCTTGCCGTACGTCCACAGGTTCTTGCGGAAATTGAGGTCGCAGGACACGGTGATGCCCCGCTTCTTGGCCTCTTGCACGGACTCCAGCGACAGGGCCATGGCGGTCTCGGAGATGGCCGGCGTGATGCCGGTGATATGGAACCAATCCACGCCCGCGAAGGCCGCGTCCCAGTCGATGTCGCCGGGCTTCGCCAGGGCGATGGCGGACCATGCCCGATCGTACACCACCTTGGAGGGGAGCTGGTTGGCCCCGGCCTCCAGGTAATAGATGCCCATGCGGCCCTGGTCCGCGCGGACGATCCGCGCGGTGTCCACGCCGAACTTACGAAGCTCCTTCACGCATTCGTCGGCGATGGCATTCTTGGGGAGCACGGTGAGGAAGGATACGTCCTGGCCGTAGTTGGCCAAGGACACGGCTACGTTGGCTTCGCCGCCGCCGAAGGTGGCTTCGAGCACCGGACTCTGGAAGAACCGCTCCTGATGGGGGGCCTTGAGCCGCAGCATGATCTCTCCGAAGGTCAAAAATTTCATATCCGTATCCTCCTACTGACGGGTGCTTTCGATGACCTGCCGGGCCTCCCGGCACAGGGTCTCGATCCTCTCGAAGCTGTGAGCCGAAATGTCCCCCTTGGGGCAGACCCAGCTGCCGCCCACGGCGTGGACCATGGGCGCGGCGGCGAACTCGGCAAGATTCCCCGGGCCCACGCCGCCGGTGGGAATGAACCTGACCCCGCCAAAGGGACCGGAAAGGGATTTGAGGGCCGCCAGGCCGCCGTAAACGTTGGCCGGGAAGAACTTGAGCACCCTCAGCCCATGCTTCAGGGCCATCATGATCTCCGTGGGGGTCACGCAGCCGGGGGTCATGGGGATGCCGTTATCGCAGCACCACGACACCACTTCCTCATCGTAACCCGGGGACACGATGAACTTGGCCCCACATTCGACAGCCTGTTTGCACTGATCAAGGGTCACCACCGTACCGGCGCCCACCAACATATCAGGGACCTCAGCGGCCACCCGGCGGATGGACTCGGGAGCCGCCGCTGTACGGAAAGTGATCTCCATCACGTCCACGCCGCCCCGCAGCATGGCCTTGGCCGTGTCCACGGCGTCGTCCGCGTTCTCCAAGACCACCACGGGCACGATGCCGCAGCGCTTCATTCTTTCCAAAGCTTCCATGATGCCGCCTCCCTTACCTGAGGTCCGTGGGCTTCAGGTTGTCCATGTCGTCGAAGGCCTGGTTCTCGCCGCCCATGGCCCAGATGAAGGTGTAGTTGGAGGTGCCGCAGCCCGCATGGATGGACCAGGAGGGGGAGATCACCGCGTCGAAGTTCTGCATGACGATGGACCGGGTCTCCCTGGGCGTGCCCATGAAGTGCATGACGATGTTGTCCTCCGGGATATTGAAGTAGGTATAGACCTCCATGCGGCGCTCGTGGGTGTGGCAGGGCATGGTGTTCCACACGCTCCCCACATCGAGCTGGGTGAGGCCCATGGACAGCTGGCAGGTGGGCAGCACGTCCGGATGGATGAACTGGTTGATGACCCGCTTGTTGGCCCCCTCGGCGCTGCCGCAGGGCCGCTTGTTGGCGTCGGCGAAGGACAGGAAGGTGGTCTTGTAGGCGGTGTGGGCGGGGGCGGAGACCAGATAGAAGCGGGCGGGGTCCGCGGGATCGTCGCTCTCGAAGGTGACGGTCCTGGTGCCCTTGGTGATGTAGAGGCAGTCCTCAAATCCCAGGGCGAAGGTCTCGCCGTCGACCACGATCCTCCCCTCGCCGCCCAGGTTGAACACGCCCGCCTCCCGGCGCTCCAGGAAGTATTCGGTGCCGAAGTTGGCCCACACGTCGATGCCCTTGTCGATGGGTACGATCTCAGAAACGGGCATGATGCCCAGAACCACCATGCGGTCCACGTGGGAATAGGTGGCCTTCACCGCATCCTTCTCGTAGAGGTCGGTGATCAAAAACTCCTTGCGAAGCTCGTCGGTGGTGTACCGGCTCACGTCCCGGGGATTTGCGGAATAACGAATATCCATGGTTTCCTCCTTATATTTCAGATGCGCCGCTCATTTTCCCCGTCGAAGAGGTAGACGCACTCGAAGGGGATGGAGAAGACGATCTCGCTGTCGATGTCCGGGGTGTCGTGGGGGTCGACCTTTAGAATGGCCTTCCTGTCGGCAATGTCCACGTAGACGTTGGCGTTGTCGCCCAGCATCTCCGCGAGCTCCACCGTGGCAGGGACCCGGTAGGCGCTTTCCTGCTCGCCAAGAACGATGCCCTCGGGGCGGAAGCCGAAGACCAGCTCTTTGCCCTCGTAGTTGGCGGCGTCCGCGCCCAGCTTCTTCGAAAGGTCGAAGCTGACACTGCCGAAGGTGAGCCTGCCGTCCTTCACCGTGCCCCGGAGGAAGTTCATGGGCGGCTCGCCGATGAAGCCCGCCACGAACACGTTCACCGGATCGAAGTACAACTCCCGGGGGGTGCCGATCTGCTGGATGTAGCCGTCCTTCATGACCACGATCCGATCCGCCATGGTCATAGCTTCGGTCTGGTCGTGGGTCACGTAAATGGTGGTAGCGCCGGTCTCCCGATGGATCTGAGTGATCTCGGAGCGCATGGTGACCCGCTGCTTGGCGTCCAGGTTGGAAAGAGGCTCGTCCATGAGAAAGATCTCCACCTTGCGGATGATGGCCCGGCCCACCGCCACCCGCTGGCGCTGGCCGCCGGACAGGGCCCGTGGCATGCGGTCCAGGTAGTCGGTGAGGCCCAGGATCTTGGCCGCCCGCTGGACCTTCTCTTCGATCACGTCCTCGTCCACACCCTGAAGGGTGAGGCCGAAGGCAAGGTTATCGTACACGGTCATCTGAGGATAGAGAGCATAGCTCTGAAACACCATGGCCACGCCCCGCTCCCGGGGGCCCAGGTCGTTGGCGCGCCTGCCGTCGATGTAGAAATCGCCCTTGGAGATGTTCTCGAGGCCCGCGATCATCCGAAGCGTGGTGGACTTGCCGCAGCCGGAGGGGCCTACGAACACGATGAACTCCCCCCGCTCTATCTCCAGATTGAAGTCATGGACGGCGTGGAAGCCGTTGGGGTAGATCTTGTTGATGCCTTTGAGCGTTAAGTGTGCCATGACAGCCTTCCCCTTTTCCTGTACTTTTCAGAATAACTCTTTTCCAAACTACCAGCTTCAGTATAGAAAAACCGGTTGAAAAACGGAATCGCAAAAACAGTGCTGTAAATAGACGAAACGGACTATGCCCGGTTTATCCATGCCCCCAGGTCGTACCAAGGCGCAAGACAGGGGGCCGTAGCGCGCACCATCTCGCTGAAGAGCGTTCGGCCATGTTCCCGTGTCAGCCGGCTGCAGAGGGGATGACGCATGAACACGTGGAAGGCGTCGTCCAGGTCCCGGGCCCGAATGGCGGCGTAGAGGGCCTCGATGTTCTCGGCGTTCTTTCGCACCAGGGCAGCCGCACCGGCGGGCAGGGACTTTGCCGGCAAGGGCGTCACGCTGTCCCGGTCGAAGACGCAATTTCCCTCCACCACGGATCCCAAAGGCAACTCCGACATCTGGCCCACGTTCACCACGTTGGCGTTGGAGACTGCCTGACCCATGCCCAGCAGGGCCTGCATGAGCCGGATAAGCTCCTCGTCGCTTTGTTTGAGGATCACAGGCTTTCGGCCCGCCGCCAGGGCCTCGGCCTCCTCGATCTTCCGCTGTTGGTCCGCCCGGCGGTAGTCCACCGAGGTCAGGTGATAGAGCCACCTTTCCGGTGCGGACCGGTCCGCAAGATACCAGCGCCCGTCCATGAACTCCACCAGATGCCGGTCCCCCGCCGCCCCCAGGGCGCCGAACCGGCGAAACAGATCCATCTTCACCTTGTTCCCGTAGAGAAAGGGGTTCTCGCTCCGAAAAGCCTGAGGATCGTCCCCCTGCTCGCAGTAGCCGGACTCGTAATACCTCTCGATGAAGGCGGGGAGGAGGGCCATCACGTCCACGTCCTGCCAGCGGGCCTCGGTGATCCAGGTGAAGTGGTTGATGCCCGACGCCTCCACGGTGAGCTCATGCCGGTCTGGCCGGGGCACGCCCAGCTGCTCCTTCACCACGCAGCAGAGGAAGTCCTCCGCATGGAACACCTCATGGCAACAGCCGAAGGATTTGATGCCGGGGAACACGTCGAACAGGGTCTTGCACAGGATGGTCATGGGGTTGGTCAGGTTGATGACCCAGGCGCGGGGGCAATGGTCCCGGATGGCCCGGGCAAAGCCCTCGAAGAGGGGCACGGTCCTAAGGGCCCGCAGGACTCCGCCGGGGCCCACCGTGTCTCCCACGGACTGATAGATGCCGTATCTCTCCGGCAGATGCACGTCCGCCGCCATGTCATCGAAGGTACCGGGCAGGATGGAGATGGCCACAAAGTCCGCCCCCGTCAAAGCCTCCGCCAGGGTGTCGGCCACGGTGTACCGCCATTTTGCCCGGGCGTCCGGATGCTCGTTGATCCGCTCGCCGATGCGCCGATTCCTCTCCGCGGCGGCTCGGTCGATGTCGTAGAGAGCGATCTCGCCGGTCATGCCCTGGGTGAGAGCCAGATCGATCATGAATACCCGGGCCCAGGCCTTGGACCCGCCGCCGATGTATGCGAGCTTGATGGGACCCATGATCGTCCTCCTTCACATGGATAAATCATACATTTATATAGACAAAACGGAGTTCGTTTGATATACTGCCAGCAGAAGAGGAAGGAGCATCGGCCATGAACGACATCGTCTACGCGGGCAAACATTCCGTGACCTATCGGGTCCCCCGGCATGAGCACGACACCTGGGAGCTCATCTACTGCACGGGCCAGGGGGGGGAGCTGCGCTTCGACGATCAGGTCCTGCCCTACGGGGCGGGGAGCATCGCGGTCATCCCCCCGCACACGCCCCACTCCAACGTCAGCGAGCACGGCTTCACCAACATCCACATCAACATGGCCGACGCCACGCTGAACTTTCGCCAGCCCGTGGTCATCCAGGACGACGGGAACCGGTCGCTCCGGGGGGTCTTCTCCGGGGTCTTCTTCCAGTTTTATGAGCCCGCCGAGCAGCGGGAGACCATTCTGGCCGCCTACGGCAACCTGCTGGCCGCCTACCTGCTGGCCTATCAGAAGGCGTCGCCGCTCAGCAGGATCGTTCAGGAGATCGAGAGCCACATCGTCCGCCACTACGCCGACCCCGCCTACGCTTTGGACGAATACCTTCGCTCCCTCCCCTACAACTATGATTATCTGAGAAAGCTCTTTCAGAAGGAGCTGGGCATGACGCCCCACAAGTTCCTCAACGACAGGCGGCTCCAGACGGCGGCCAGCATGCTCCGCTCCCAGTACAACGACGGGAACGTGACGGAGGTGGCCCGCCTGTGCGGGTTCCGGGAGCCCCTCTACTTCTCCCGCATGTTCAAGAAGAAGTACGGCATGTCCCCCAGCTTCTACTATGCCGCCAAGCGGGCGAACGAGCCGCCCGAAAGCGTGCCGGACCCGGACAGCATGAAGATCATGCTGGACGAGGACGAATGATCTCTGTATAGCACATGACCAGCGGCGCCACGCCCTTGGCGTCGTTTTTTACTACCGGCTCGGAGATGTAGTATTCATAGGACCCGTCCCGGCGCAGGTTATCCGCAGGGCCCAGGCCCGCCACCAGGCAGATGCCGCCCAGCTCCACGTCCTCCCCATCCGTTTTCAGATACCGGCGAAGGATGCCGTCGAAGGTCTTTCGGCCAAGCCCGGCCAGAGACTCGTCCAGCCACCCCAGCCGTGCGCCTTTGAGCATGGCGTAGGCGATCATGGAGCTGCCGCTGGTCTCCAGGTAGTTGCCCTCCCGGCTCCCCTGGTCCACCACCTGATAATACATGCCCGTCTCGGGATCGGTGTAAGAAGCCACGCCCTCCATGAGCTCCACGAAGATCAGACCCAGCCGGTTCAGCCCGTCGGGGTCGTCCACGATCTCCAGCAGGTCCACCAGAGCCGTGGCGAACCAGCCGATAGCCCGGAGCCAGATATTCTTGGAGCAGCCCGTCGCCGGGTCCGCCCAGAAGATGGACTTTGTGGCGTCGTAGCCGTGATAGTAGAGGTGCTTTCTCAGATCGAACATCCGCCTCCGCACAGTCTCGATCTGGCGAAGGATGTCCGAATAGTCCCTGTTTCCAAAGTGTTTCTCATACAGGGCCCGGAAAGGTTGGGCCATGTAGATACCGTCCAGCCAGACCTGGTCGGGGTAGATGAGCTTATGCCAGAAGTTCCCCTCCGCTGTCCGGGGCTGATCCTTCAATTGAGCCGCCAGCCGGTCCACGGCCAGGCGGTATTTCGCCTGCCCCGTCTTTTCGTACAGCGGGAACAGGACCCGGCCCTCGTTCACGTCGTCCAGGTTGTATTTGGACGGGTCGTAGGTGCGGATGGTCCCGTCCTCCGCGATAAAGGCGTCCACGAACCGTTCCACGAAGTCAGCGTACAGGGGATCGCCCGTGATATCGGATAGGGTCAGCAGGGCGTTCAGCATGCAGCCGTCGATATAATTCCAGTGGGTGGGCTTCCCCTGCCGGACCCGCTCCATATTCCAGGCGGTCCGCTCCGGGGAGGATTCCCGCACCAGGCGGCGGATATAGGCGTCGATCTGCCCGTACATGGCTATCTCCTTTCTACGATGCCGCAGTACGGGGCCACCACGTCGTCACCATCCACACCCACCAGGCGGACGTTCTCAAGGCGTACCCGGTCCACGTTCTCGAAGTACAGGCCCAGCCGGCACCGCTCCTGGGCGAAGTTCTGCATGGCGGGGACGCCGGACTTCGCCTGTGGGTCGAACTCCACGGTCACGTTTTCAAAGGTCACGGAGTCGATGGGCCGCTCCGGCAGGCCGTCGATGTAGCAGGCGGCCACCTGAGCCCCGGTGCAGACCATGTTGGAGAAACGGAAGGACCCCAGGTGGGGCGTCCGCCGGTCCACAGGCAGCTTTTCCCGGGACCAGACGTATTCGCTGTACCGGTCCGGGTCGCAGCAGTTGTACCACATGTTGATGACCACAGGGGTCAGCACCCCGTCCATGCGTATGTTCTCGATGGCGATGCCCGTGATGTCGCACTTCTCGCCCCGGCCCCGGCGGGTCTTGATGCGAAGGCCTCGGTCCGTCTGCCGGAAGAAGCACTGGGACACGGTAAGGTCTCGGATGCCCATGGCGGACTCGCTGCCCAGCGTCACGGCCCCGTGGCCGAACTCCATGAGGCAGTTGCGGACGGTGTGGGCCGCGGCGGGCCAGTCGAAGCGCTCCGCCAGCTCCAACTTGCCGGACTTGATGGCGATGCAGTCGTCCCCCACGCTGAACCGGCAGCCGACGATCTCAACGCCGTCGCAGGCCTCCGGGTCCATGGCGTCGGTGTTGGGGCTGTTTTTGGGGGCCAGGACGGCGATATCGTAGAAGCCCACGTTCCGGCAATGGAAGGGGTGATAGTTCCAGGAGGGAGAGTTTTGGGCGGTGACGCCGTGGAAGGTCACGTTTTCGCAGTGGAGCAGGGACACCAGCCGGGGACGGGTGGCCGAAAATTCCCTGAAGCCCGTCCAAAAGTCGCTGTTCTGGGCATTGCCGTCGATGACACCCTCCCCAACCACCCGGATATCCTCGGCGTTCTGTGCGGAGAGCAGGGCCTGGTACATGGGCTGGATGAGGCCCTCGAAGGTGCCGGTGACGCGGCTTTCGCCGGTGACCGGGTCCGTGACCTCTCCGGGCAGGATGGGATACCGCTCCCGATCCGTGGAACCCAGGAGAACGGCGCCCTTTTTGAGCTCCACCGTGATATGGCTCTTGAGCCACAGGGGCAGGGAAAGATAGGTCCCCGCGGGAAAGATCAGCCGCCCGCCCTCAGGCAGAAAGTCCAGGGCGCTCTGGATGGCCGCTGTGTCGTCGTGAACTCCGTCGCCCGCGGCCCCAAAGTCCCGCACGTTCAGGGCGAAAGCCTCCCCTTTCGTACGGAAGGAGAAGGGCTCCTCGTCGTCGGACAGGGTCAGGGTATAGGCGGTGTCGGGGGCGAGATCGAACAGGGAGAAGACGTTAGTGTTCGCGGCACAGCGCTCCGTCCCGTCGAGATACACGGTGAAAGGGGCGAGGGCATAGTAGGGGCTGTCGTTCACCCGCTCGAAGCAGGCGGAGACGGCGCTCACATACAGCAGACGTATCATTTTCGGTTTCCTTTCCCGGGGGCGGACGCCTTCGCTTTGGCGTCGGAGAAGATGCGTCCCAGCAGATGTTTGAGGGCGATGAAGCCCGTGTCGATGCCCATGCAAAGGAGGCCGAAGAGGATGGGCTCCACCCCCAGGGGCACGGTGTCAGTCTGGTGCATGACGGACAGGATGGCGACGTTGACTACGTTATAGAACAGGTCCGCCAGGCCCAGGACCAGGAAACCGTAGAGGATATTCATAAAGAAACCGGCCACGCCCCGCCGGGGGATCATCATCCACCGGTCGTTGGCGCCGTCGGTCTCGGCAAAGTGCCGCAGCAATGTGTTGATGAGCAGGTCCGTCACCATGCCGAGGGCGATGGCCGTGACGAAGAAAAGGTCCAGCTGGTCGGCCATGTAGCCGCCCAGGCCCCACAGAAAGAAGAAGCAGACGGACCCGTAGAACCAGGCCTTCATAAGGGACACCTTGAGCCACTGGGGGAGCTTTTTGCGGAGGCGCCCCCGGTATTTATTGAGCTCTGCCTCGGAGACCACGGGGGAGTTGCTCTCATCCGCGGTGACCAGGTCCTCCACCGCCTTGGTCTTCAGGCGGTAGTATTCGGCGGCGTCCTTCTCGGGCTCCCGGACCGGCGCCTGCCCTCGCTTGTTCCGCTTGGCGGCCATGATCCAGCCTCAATCCTCGCCGGAGATGTCGATGGCGTCCAGCTTGCCGTTGTCCTCCACGCTGACGGAGGTGTTGATCTTCCGAAGGAGCTTCGAGTAGACGGGGAGCAGCCCAGTCATGACCAGACCCACGATCAGGATGACGGTGTGGCGGCCCAGCATCTTGCTGGCCTTGGCGATATACTGGGTGGTCTCGCCGATCTCGATGGGGTTCTCCGCCCGGGTCAGGGCGTTGGTGATGGCGCCTCGATAGTAATAGTCGCAGAACAACAGTACGCCCACCATGAGCAAGGCCAGCACCAGCATAGGCACGTTCACCTTCTTGCGGCGGGGGAAGGCGTTCAAAAAGCACAGCAGGGACAGAAGGGAGAAGAGCATGGTGGCAAAGCCGCAGAGGCCCATGCCCTTGCCCTGGATCTTGGCAGTGGTATCGGAGATGTTCATGAGGTTCAGGGAATAGACCAGGAACGCCAGGGCGAACACCAGCAGGGCGATCATGTGGGGCCGCCGCTTGAGGCTGACCAGGAGCTTGCGGAAGGATTCCTTCAAACCGTTCATAGCTTACGCCTCCTCTCGAATGGCATCGGTGGTCTCTTTGTCGAAGAAGTGCTTGCGAACGAATGTGACGGGCACCGTGTCGTCCGCCCTGTAGTCGCACCAGCCCTTAAGCTTGCAGGTGATCCTGTCCCCTGCCTTGCCGTCGCTGAGCAGATGGCCGTGGACCAGTGTGTTCATGCCCAGATTCTCGTTGGAGAAGACCTTCACCTGGATCTCTCCGCCGGCAACGATGTCCTCGGGCCGCACGCCCAGGACGATCTCCTTGCCGGCGTAGGGCTTCAGCATGCCGCGCTCCGCCTCAGAGAGGGGCACCTGCAGGGCGTCGTTCACCAGGGTGTCCTCCCGAACGGTGACAGTGAAGAAGTTCATGGGCGGGAGCCCGATGAAGCTGGCCACGAAGAGGTTGGCCGGGGTATCGTAGAGTTCCAGGGGCGTGCCCACCTGCTGCACATGGCCCATGGACATGCACACGATCCGATCGGCCAGGGTCAACGCCTCGGTCTGGTCGTGGGTCACGTAGAGCATGGTGGCGGCAAGCCGCTTGTGAAGGAGCAGTATTTCCCGGCGGGTGGCGCCGCGGAGCTTGGCGTCCAGGTTGGAGAGGGGTTCGTCGAACAGGAAGACCTTGGGGTTGCGGACGATGGATCGGCCCATGGCCACCCGCTGACGCTGACCGCCGGACAGTTGGGCGGGCTTCTTGTTGAGCTGCTCGGTGAGGCCCAGGATCTCCGCCGCCGCCAGGACCTTCTTGTGGATCACGTTGGGGTTCTCCTTTCGGAGCGTCAGGGAGAAGGCCATGTTCTCATAGATGGTCATGTGGCCGTAGAGGGCGTAGTTCTGGAACACCATGGCCATGTCCCGATCCTTGGCGGGGGTCTGGGTGATGTCC
>JBGVAK010000104.1:0-12387 GCA_045224495.1 Christensenellales bacterium | reverse complement strand
CAGATGTCCCCCATCGTCACCGACGTGGACCGGCAGGCGCCCCACGGGTTCGCCAAGGCCGGGGACGTGGCCGGGGTCAACATGACCGGCCAGGGGTATGTGGACGGTGAGGTGAAGATCGACATGATCCATCCCCAGCAGATCGAGCCCCAGCTGGGCGGCGTAGCTACTGGCGATTACATCGTTCTTGAAGGTTCCCCCGCGGTGCACATGGCCAACACCCCCGAAGTGGACGGCGGCATCGGCACCATCGGCATGACCGTAAACATGCTGCCCTTCGTGGTGGCCGCCAAGCCGGGCCTGCACACCATGCTCACCATGCCCGTGCCCCGGTGTGTCATGGGCAACTTCGCCCAGATCGCCTTCAAGGAGGAATAAGCATGGCTGTCAAGGGTGATTGGGTGCGGATCCATCGGGTGATCCTGCCTGCCGAGGAACGGACGGCGAACCTGCCGGAGGACACCAAGAAGGTGCCCTTCGAGATGTGGGTCAAGGGGCATCTGCTCCAGGACGGCGAGATCGGCGACGAGGTGAAGGTCAGGACCGTGTCCGGCCGGGAGGAGCATGGGACGCTGATCGAGGTGAACCCGCAATTCGACGTGAACTTCGGCAACTTCGTGCCGGAGGTTTTGGAAATGGACGTGCGGCTGCGCACGGCGCTCTTTGGAAAGGAGGCGGAATGAGCATGAAGGATCTGAGCTATTCCGCCGTCATGGGGCGCAAGAACGAGATCATCAAGGACGCCATGGGCGTGGACTACCGCCGCTACGAGCGGGAGGGCATCATCTTCGATTATGAGGCCATGATGGCTGACTGCGGCTATTCCCTGGAGGACCATATCCGCATCCAGCGCAGCGTCAACGTGGGCAACACGCCGGTGTTCGAGCTCCACAATCTGACGGCCCTGGCCCGGAAGCTGGCAGGCCCCGGCAAGGGCGCCCGCATCTTCCTCAAGGACGAGGCCAGCAACCCCGCCGGCTCCTTCAAGGAGCGCCGGGCGGCCGCCAGCGTGTACCACGCCAAGAAGCTGGGCTACAAGGGCGTCATCGCCGCCACCAGCGGCAACTACGGCGCCGCCGTGGCCTCCCAGGCAGCCATGCAGGGTCTGAAGTGCATCATCGTCCAGGAGTGCTACGACAGCCACGCCAAGGGCCAGCCGGAGATCATCGAGAAGGCCCGCAAGTGCGAAGCCCTGGGCGCGGAGGTGCTGCAGCTTTCCGTGGGACCGGAGCTCTTCTATCAGGTGCTGCTGCTCCTGGAGGAGACGGGCTACTTCAACGCCTCCCTCTACTCCGCCTTCGGCGTCAGCGGCATCGAGACCTTGGGCTGGGAGCTGGGCCATCAGTTTATGGAAAAGTACGGCCGCCATCCCGACGCCGTGGTCTGCGCCAACGCCGGCGGTGGGAACCTGACCGGCACAGCCCGAGGCCTTATCAAGGCGGGCTGTCCCGCCAAGGTCATCGGCGCGGCGGTGGATCTGTCGGGCCTGCACATGGCTTCGGACACCGCCTTCAACCGCAAGAGCTTCACCACGGCCCACACGGGCTTCGGCGTGCCCTACGCCACCAACCCGGACCACAGCGACGTGCCCCGGTCCGCGGCTCGGCCCCTGCGGTATATGGACCGATTCGTCACCGTCAAGGAGGGCGAGGTGTTCTATATCACCGAAGCCGTGGCCACCTTGGAGGGCATGGAGAAGGGGCCCGCGGGCAACACCAGCCTGACGGCGGCCTTCGCCCTGGCCCAGGAGATGGACCGGGACGAGATCATCGTGGCCCAGGAGACCGAGTACACCGGCGCCGGCAAGGGCATCAACCCCCAGCTGAGCTTCGCCCGCAGTAACGGCATCGAGCTGAAGTTCGGGGACCCGGACGAGGAAGTGGCGGGCAAGAATATCGTATTCCCCGCTGACCCGAGCCTGCTCAAAGCCCGAGATCTTGATATGGACGAGCTAAGGCGCAAGTTCATCCGCCGAGCCGTCAAAGGCCTCGATCGAGAGCTGTCCGAAGCGGAGCTTCGATTCCTGGCCGAGGAAACCCGCAGCACCGTGGATTTTGTGAAAGTGACCCTGCAGTAAAAGGAGTTTTATGAAGCGAGAAGACGATTACGAGGTCCGTCGGGCCCATTTGAAGGAGCTGACCGACGAACAGCTTTACGACCGGTTCTGGGCCCTGTGCGAGCAGCTGGTGGATCCCCTGCTGGACATGGGCCGGGAATACACCAGCCCTGCCATCGAGCGGAGCGTACTGCTGCGCATGGGCTTCTCCTCCTTGGAGGTGAAGGCCATCGTGAACGGCTGCATGGAGCGGAACCTCCTGCAGCACGGCGCCGGGAACGTGGTCTACAAGCTGAGCCGGACCAAGGGCCTGCCCCTCCGTGAAGCCGGGGTGAAGCTGGCCGCCGGCGAGCTGTGGGACGAGGCCGCGGCCCTCTTTGAAGGAGGT
Organism: Christensenellales bacterium; assembly: GCA_045224495.1. Lineage (GTDB taxonomy): Bacteria > Bacillota > Clostridia > Christensenellales > CAG-138 > RUG472. The sequence continues at coordinate 9,943 of JBGVAK010000104.1, read as the reverse complement.
GCCCTATGAGCAACTACTGGCTGGATCCCAACGACAACATCGACGTTCGGGAGATCCTGAAGGACCTGAAGGACTACCGGCCCCGCCGCCGGGGCTGGACCTGGCGGACCCCGGAGCCGGGCCTCACCATGGGCAAGTTCACCTATCAGGACTGTTCCACCCCCTTGAAGCGGGGCGTTCCCCTGCCCCCCGCCCGGTTCATGGACGACGTAGACCCTCAGCCGGTCCAGTCCATCACCACGGAGATCGCCTCCGGCCGGTTCGAAGACGACATCCGGCGCATGCGCATGGCGGCCCATCACGGGGCGGACCACATCATGGTCATCCGCACCGCAGGCCAGAGCCATTTTGACGGCCTTATCGAAGGCACTCCCCAGGGCATGGGCGGCGTGCCCATTTCGAGGAAGCAGGTCCGGGCCCAGCGCAAGGCTTTGGACATGATCGAGGACGAGGTGGGCCGTCCCATCAACTACCACTCCTACGTGTCCGGCGTGGCGGGCCCCGACGTGGCGGTCATGCTGGCCGAGGAGGGTGTCAACGGCTGCCACCAGGACCCCCAGTACAACGTGATCTACCGGAACATCAACATGCTCCGGTCCTTCGTGGACGCCTGTGAATCCAAGAAACTCATCGCCTGGGCGGACATGGCCCAGATCGACGGGGCTCACAACGCCAACGCCACCGCCCGGGACGCCTGGAAGGTCATGCCGGAGCTCATGGTCCAGCACGCCATCAACGCTCTGTTCTCCTACAAGGCGGGCATTCCTAAAGCGAACATCTGCCTGTCCACCGTGCCGCCCACGGCCACCCCGGCCCCCTGCGTGCACATGGACCTGCCCTACGCGGTGGCGCTCCGGGACCTCTTCAAGGGGTATCGGATGCGGGCGCAGATGAACACCAAGTATATCGAATCCAGCACCCGGGAAGCTACGGTCACCCACGTGCTGAACATGCTGATCTCTAAGCTCACCAGCGCGGACATCCAGTCCACCATCACCCCCGACGAAGGCCGCAACGTGCCCTGGCACATCTATAACATCGAAGCCTGCGACACGGCCAAGCAGGCCCTGGTGGGTATGGACGGGCTCATGGACATGGTGGAGCTGAAGCAGGACGGATATCTTCGGGAGAAGGCCCGGGAGCTGAAGGAGCGGGCTGTCCTCTTCATGGAGGAGATGCTCGCCCAGGGCGGGTACTTCAACGCTGTGGAGGAGGGCATGTTCGTGGATTCGGGCATGTACCCCGAGCGCAACGGCGATGGCATCGCCAGGAAGATCGACGCAGGCGTAGGGGTGGGCACCATCATTGAGCGGGCTCCCGACTACATGGCCCCCGTCACCGCCCACTACGGTCGGAACAACGTGGAGCAGTACGGCGGCGATCCGGCGAACCCATCGGCCCTCATCGGCGGCTGCACGCTGGAGGATCCGGATAAGATCGTTTTCATCGACGAGCTGGACGAGGAGGACAACGTGAACGTGCGCATGGCCGAGACGGAGGAGCTTCGCCGGCCCGGCGCCAAGAAGATCAAGCCCGAGATGGAGTGGCTGGGTGACGGCGTGGTCATGACCACCATGTTCTTCCCTTGTGAGAAGAAGCTGGCCGAAGCCGCTGCCTTGGAGGTGGGCCGCCGCATGGGGCTCCAGGATGTGGAGGTCATCTCCCGAGAGATCATGCATCCCTCGGAGGGCACCCGCATCGAGATCAAGGGCAAGGTGGATTTCAGTCTGGATGTGGACTCCCTGGTCATTCCCAAGGAGCCGGACATCATGAGCGACGACGAGATCCGCGCGGACATCGAGCGTAGGCCCATGACCGTGGTGGCTGCCACCGTAGGCGACGACGAGCACTCGGTGGGCCTCCGGGAGATCATCGACATCAAGCACGGCGGCATCGAGAAGTACGGCATCGTGGTCCACTATCTCGGCACTTCCGTGAGCCCGGAGAAGCTGGTGAACGCCGCCATCGAGCTGAACGCGGACGCCATTTTGGCCTCCACCATCATCAGCCACGACGACATCCACTATCGGAACATTTCCATCATCCACCAGCTCATGGTGGAGGCGGGCATCCGGGATCGGGTCATGTTCATCGCAGGCGGCACCCAGGTGACGCCGGAGCTGGCCCGAGAGGCAGGCGCCGACGAGGGCTTCGGCCGGGGCACCCACGGCGTCCACGACGCCACGTTCCTGGTGAAGCGCCGCCGGGAGTTGGAAGCGAAGGGAATTATTTAGAAAGTTTTTATTCTGCCCCTTTTACTCTTTAGACAAAGAGAAAAAGGGGCACGAAAAAGAGAAACTTAAGAAGATAAATCCTTTTCGTTTCATAGCTTCATTCCATTCTTAAAGTTCTTTTGCGCCCCTTTTCTTTCAAGAAAAGGGGCAAACTAAAATCATTTTCACTGGGAGAAGACCATGCACGCGGACGTATTGATCGCTGAGATCGGCTCCACCACCACGCTGATGAACGCATTCCTGCTGGGGGACGAGCCGCGATACCTGGGCCAGGGCATGGCCCCCACCACCGTTTTGGAGGGGGACGTGCGGGTAGGCCTGTCTCGGGCCCTGGAAGATTTGGAAAGCCGCCTGGGGGACAAAGTCACCTATGACAAGATGCTGGCCACTTCCAGCGCGGCGGGAGGCCTTCGCATGAGCGTCCACGGCCTGGTCTACGACATGACCGTCCGGGCGGCGGAAGCGGCGGCCCTGGGCGCGGGCGGGGTCATCCGGCAGGTGACCGGCGGGAAGATGAGCAAGTACGACCTCATGGACCTGAAGGCCCTGCACCCCAACCTCATTTTGATCGCCGGCGGCACGGATTATGGCGAGCGGGAGACCGCCCTCTACAACAGCGAGCAGGTGGCCGCCCTGGGCATGCGGGACGTACCTGTGCTCTACGCCGGGAACGTGCAGAACCAGAACATCGTCAAATCCATCTTCGAGGCTGCGGGCATCCCCGTCTTTCTCACGGAGAACGTGTACCCCCGGCTGGACGAGCTGAACATCGAGCCCTGCCGGAAGATGATCCAGAAGGTCTTCGAGCAGCACATCGTCCGAGCCCCCGGCATGGAGGGCATCCGGGATATGGTCACGGGACCCATCCTTCCCACCCCCGGCGCGGTCATGGAAGCGGCCCGGCTCCTGTACGACGATATCGGGGACCTGGTGGTCCTGGACATCGGCGGCGCCACCACGGACGTCCACTCCGTCAGCGAAGGTAGCCCTGAGATCGCAGCGCTGGCCACCCGGCCGGAGCCCTTCAATAAGCGGACCGTGGAGGGGGATCTGGGCCTCTTCATCAACGCCCGACACCTGGTGGACGCCATCGGACCGGAGGAGCTGAGCCGGGAGCTGGACATCGACACGGAAGCGGTCATGGCGGCCTACGCCCCCATCCCCGCCACAAAAGAGCAAATGAAGCTCACCGAACGGCTGTGCCTGGAGGCGGGACAAACCGCCATCCGGCGGCACGCGGGCCACTACCGCTACATCTATCTGCCTGAGGGCCGCAAGACCATGACCGAGGGCAAGGACCTAAGTCAGGTCAAGTACATCGTGGGCACCGGCGGCGCCCTCACCCGCCTCCCCCATCGGGAGAGCCTCCTGCGGCAGATGGCGGACATGAACGGCAGCGGCACCATGCTGTACCCCAAACCGGGCGAGGCACAGCTTCTGTTCGACAACGACTATATCATGGCGTCCTTGGGGGTCCTGTCCAAGGAGTATCCCCAGGAAGCGTTATCACTGATGAAAAGGAGCATGGGCCTATGAGTTATCCCCAGCTGGCGGTGGACGTGAACAAATTCCGTCAGAACGTACGGACCGTGACGAGCTGGTGTCACGAGAAGGGCATTTCGGTGGCCTACGTGACCAAGTGCACCCTGGCTGATCCAGCGCTCTGTGAAGCCGCCCGGGAGGAGGGCACCGCCCTGTTCGCGGATTCCCGGCTGCTGAACCTCTCCCGCGTGCCGGAAAGTCTGCCCAGGATGATGCTGCGCATCGGCTGCCCTGAGGAGGCGAACGAGATCGTCCGTTGGGCGGACGTCAGTCTCCAGAGCGAGATCGAGACCATCCGCGCCCTGGGCCAGGCGGCCAAGGAGCAGGGCAAAAAGCATAAAGTGGTGCTGATGATCGACCTGGGCGACCTGCGGGAAGGCATCTACTTCGAGAACAGCGATGGCATCCTGGCTGCCGCGGAGGCCGTGGTGCGGGAGCGCGCCCTGGAGCTCTACGGCGTGGGCACCAATTTGACCTGCTTCGGCGGCATCGTGCCGACGCCCCAGAATTTGGGGGTGCTGGCGGACATCGCCGACGACCTCAGGCGGCGGTTCACCCTGCCTCTCCCCTTCGTCTCCGGCGGCAACTCCAGCTCCCTCCCCCTGCTCCTGTCGGAAAAGATGCCGGAGGGCGTCACCAACCTGCGGATCGGGGAAAGCATCCTGCTGGGCACCGACACAGCCCACGGCGGACCCCTCCGGGGGATCCGTCAGGACGTGTTCACCCTGCAGGCGAAGCTGGTGGAGGTGCAGCGAAAGCCCTCCCGGCCCGTGGGCGAAAGCTCCCTCAACGCCTTCGGAGAAAAGGTGACCTTCGAGGACAAGGGCGAGATGATCCGCGGCGTATGCGCCATCGGTCGTCAGGACGTGGACATCGACGGTCTCCGGGCCCTGGACGAGGGCGTGGCCATTTTAGGCGGCAGCTCCGATCACCTGCTGGTGGACCTGAGCAGGTGCCCCGACAAGCAGGTGGGCGACGTATTGTCCTTCGTCCCCTCCTATGGAGCCCTGCTGCGGCTCTATACCTCCCCCTTCGTGGAGAAGGTGCATTTTTGTCGTTGAATTGTAAAATATTAGAAAAATCCTCCTTTTTTGGGCATTTGTTAATATTTTGTTCATACTTTTGTTGAAGAATGTATACGTAAATGTATACAATATAAGTTGTATCGATTCCGTATACGCACAGAAAGGGAGGGAACGACAATGAATGAAGAAACCGAAAAGACTTCCTTGATGGACAAATACATTAAGCTGCATCTGGGCGGAGCCACCTATCGGGTGCGGCTCATGACGCTGCTGCTGTTCGCGGCAGCCGCCATCATCCTGATCGCCGCCATCCTGATTTTGGCCTTCTCCGGCTCCTGCGCCAAGAGCAAGGCTGCCGCTGTTACCGAGCCCACGCCTACGGCCACCATCGAAGCCACGGCTGAGCCCACGGCTGAGCCCACCGCTGAGCCCACGGCCACGCCGGAGGCGGTTACCCCCACCGACGCCCCCGAGGAGACGCCCGAGGCCACGCCCGAGGAAACCTCTTCCAGTGAATTCAAGACCCTGAAGACAGGCGGCACCAACGACGCCGAGACCGTGAAGAAGGTGCAGCAGCGGCTGGTGGATCTCCACTACATGCCCTACCCCGAGACGGATGCGGAAGGCAAGGGTTCGGTGACCTCCCACTACGGCTCCATGTGCGCCAAGGCCATCACCTACTTCCAGGAGCGCAACGGCATCAAGTCCTCCGGCCAGTGCGACAAGGCCACCTACGACAAGCTCATGTCCGACGATGCCGTGGCCTACACCATGAAGGAAAAGGACAAGCTGGACATCATCAAGACCATCCAGTCCGTCCTGATCAAGAAGGGGTACCTGAAGGGCAAGGCCGACGGCGTGTGCGGCAAGGAGACCATCGCCGCCGTGAAGGAGTTCCAGAAGTACGAGGGCCTGACGGCGGACGGCCAGGCGGGCACCAAGACCCTGGAGAAGCTGCTGGGGTACTAAAATCGACCTACCACGCAAAGCCGCCGGTCCCTCGGCGGCTTTCGCTTTGCCCAGGGTTTCGCTTCCGATTTGTTGCACGAAACATCTTGACTTTTCCCCTGCGATTTGCTATGATAAGCAAGCTTCGTAAAGAAGCGTGCCAAATTAGCTCAGTCGGTAGAGCAGCGCATTCGTAATGCGCAGGTCGTCAGTTCGAGTCTGACATTTGGCTCCATGAGAAAAGGGTCTAAGGTCGGCCTTAGTCCCTTTTTTCTCGGGGCGTAGCGCAGTTTGGTAGCGCGTTTGGTTCGGGACCAAAAGGTCGTGGGTTCAAATCCCGTCGCCCCGACCAAGAAAAAGGATCATCCTTCCGGATGGTCCTTTTTCTTACAATAAGAGGGCGATGGGATTTGAAGGGTGCGGGAGTGAATGAAGCCCCGGTGGGGCTTCAGAGCCGCACCCCGACCAAGCGTGAGCGCGAATCAAATCCCGTCGCCCCGACCAAGAATATGGACCATCCCTTGCGGATGGTTCATATTCTTATTTTGAAGAGGGCGATGGGATTTGAAGCCGCGTTCAGAAAAAGCCGCAGTGCGGCTTTTTTAGCGGCATGGGTAAAATCCCGTCGCCCCGACCAAGAATATGGACCATCCCTTGCGGATGGTCCATATTCTTATTTTATAGAAGCGACGGGATTTGAAGCCGCGTTCAGAAAAAGCCGCAGTGCGGCTTTTTTAGCGGCAAGGGTAAAATCCCGTCGCCCCGACTCTTTTGGGGCTTTTCAAGGAGCGGGGGGTATGGTATGATATTATTGTATGGTATGTTTTTTCATGTGATCGAAAAGGAGGCAACCGTATGAACACGAAACGAGTTTTTGCCCTGTTACTGACTTTGACGCTTCTTTTGGCCCTGCTACCTACGCGTACAACAAAGGCATATACATCAGGGCAAGCCTGCCCGGACTGCGGAACGGGCAAATTAATCCCGATAGTCACAAATTCTGAGCAACACGCTCTTTCATGCTCCAATACCGGTTGCATGCATTCTACATCCTCTGGCTATATCTGGGAAGATCATCACGGTGGCAACGCCTGTACCGGCCGCCCCTGCTGCGAGGTATGCGGGCAGGAATACGGTCCTCTGGGCCACGATCTGGTCCACCACGATGCCCGGCCCGCCACTTGCACGGAGGTGGGCTGGGAGACGGAAGGCGACGCCTGCTCCCGCTGCAGCGACTTGAACGATGGGTTGATCCCCGCCCTGGGTCACAGATGGGACACCGGATGGACATCCGACGGGGGCGACACCCACTGGCACAAATGCCTGAATCCGGGCTGTCTCGAAAGAGACGGAGAAGAAAACCACACCTCGGAGACCGTCCCCGCCGTCCCCGCCACCTGCGACGAAGGGGGCCTCTCCGAATATACGCGCTGTTCCAAGTGTGAGATGCTCCTGTCGGGGCAGGAGGAATACATGCCCCTGGGCCACCTGCTCACCCCCGTGGCGAAGGTGGAGGCCACCTGCACCACGCCGGGCACCGAGGCCTATTGGAAGTGCACCCGGGACGGCTGCGGCAAGCTGTTCAGCGACGCCGGCGGCAAGAACAAGATCACCGCGCCGGTGGCCATCGAAGCCCTGGGCCACAAGTGGGATGCCGAATGGAGCTATGACGAAAACGATCATTACCACAAGTGTCTGAACGACGGCTGCACAGCAAAGAGCGATGATGAAGCCGCCCATACCGGCGGCACGGCCACCTGCAAGGCCAAAGCTAAATGCACCGTCTGCGGCGCTGAATACGGCGACTTTGCCGAGCATGTGTTTCCGGTCAACATATGGATTACAGACGATAAAGAGCATTGGCACGTCTGCAACGTCTGCGATCAGCCCTCCGCCCACGAGGCCCATTCCGGCGGCACGCCCACTTGCACGGAAAAGGGGATGTGTGAAATATGCGGAAGGCAGTACGTCGACCCCCTGGGCCACGAGATCGTATCCGCGAGGCCGGTGCGCCCCACCTGCACCGAGCCGGGTATGATAGGTTTTTATACATGCACCCGCTGCGGCAAACCGTTCAGGGACAGCGCATGCACCCAGGAGGGCATAATGATGCCAGCCACGGGCCATACCGAGGTTGTGGATGCCGCCGTGCCCGCCACCTGCACGGAGACAGGCCTCACCGAAGGAAAGCACTGCTCCGCCTGCAGTGAAGTGCTGGAAGAGCAGAAGACCATAGACGCCCTGGGCCACCAGCTTTCCCCCGTGGCGAAGGTGGAGCCCTCCTGCACCACGCCGGGCACCGAGGCCTATTGGCAGTGCACCCGCTGCGACAAGCTGTTCAGCGACGCCGAGGGCAAGAACGAGATCACCGCGCCGGCGGCCATCGAAGCCCTGGGCCACCTGCCTTCCCCCGTGTTGAAGGTGGAGCCCACCTGCACCACACCGGGCACCGAGGCCTATTGGAAGTGCACCCGCTGCGACAAGCTGTTCAGCGAAATCGAGTGGTGCTTTAACGAGATCACCGCACCGGTGGCCATCGAAGCCCTGGGGCACAACTGGGGCGGATGGACAGTCTTATTTGAGGGCGAGAACGCCCGCAAGACCCGCGTCTGCACCCGCTGCAAAGAGTGCGAACTGAAGAAGATCCCGGCGCCGGAAAAGTCCTCCTCTCCCAATGGCGACGGCATCGACAATATAGCCATAGCCATCACAGAGCTTCCCTTCATGGACGTGACAATGGATATGGACATCTATGACGACGTGAAGTACGTCTATGAGAAAGGGATCATGGACGGCTTGAACGATACTCTGTTCGGGCCGGACCTTTCCCTGACCCGCGGGATGATCGTCACGATCCTCTATCGCATGGAGGGCAAACCGTATGCCGAGTACTCCGGCGCGTTCTCCGATGTGCCGGATGGACAGCGGTATACGGACGGCGTGGAATGGGCGGCCTCCGTTGGCCTCGTGCTGGGTTACGGCGACGGAACCTACGGTACGACTGACAACGTGACCCGGGAGCAGCTGGCTGGGATCCTATACCGGTACGCACAATGGAAGGGATATGCGGTCAAGACGGCAGCGCTTAAGGCAATAGACGCCGAGGACGTTTCCGATTTTGCCGTTGAAGCAATGGGTTGGGCAGTCGCGAGCGGGATCCTCCGCCCGGATGGAGACGGCAGTATCCGCCCGGGAGCAGACGCCACCCGCGGAGAGATCGCGACCGCACTTCATGCGTTCCTTGAAAATGTGGCGGCAGGACACTTTTAGGTGAAAATGGCAGCCCGACAGCAGAGCAGACATACAAAAAGCAGCCCCCGCGCGGGGCTGCTTTTTCATGTAACCACGGACCCCCGGAAATCCGGGGGTCCGATTCGTTTTGGGTTATTCCAAAAAGTCCTTCAGCTTCTTGCTGCGGGAGGGGTGACGGAGCTTTCTAAGGGCCTTGGCCTCGATCTGCCGTATGCGCTCCCGGGTCACGTTGAACTCCCGGCCCACCTCCTCCAATGTGCGGGCCTTGCCGTCGTCCAGGCCGTACCGGAGCCGCAGCACCCGGGCCTCCCGGGGCGTCAGGCTGGAGAGGACCTCCATGAGCTGCTCCTTCAAGAGGGTGCTGGCCACGGCCTCCGCGGGGGCGGGGGCGTCGTCGTCGGGGATGAAGTCGCCCAGATGGGAATCGTCCTCCTCGCCGATGGGGGTCTCCAGGGACACGGGCTCCTGGGCGATCTTCAGGATCTCCCGGACCTTCTCCTCGGAGATGCCCATCTCCTTGGCGATCTCGTCGGGGCGGGGATCCCGGCCGTACTCCTGGACCAGCTGCCGGTTGACCCGGATGAGCTTGTTGATGGTCTCCACCATGTGGACGGGGATGCGGATGGTCCGGGCCTGGTCCGCGATGGCCCGGGTGATGGCCTGGCGGATCCACCAGGTGGCGTAGGTGGAGAACTTATAGCCCTTGCGGTAGTCGAACTTCTCCACCGCCTTGATGAGGCCCAGATTCCCCTCCTGAATGAGGTCCAGGAAGAGCATGCCGCGGCCCACGTAGCGCTTGGCGATGGACACGACCAGACGGAGGTTGGCCTCCGCCAGCTGATGCTTGGCCTCCTCGTCGCCGTTCGCCATGCGGGTGGCGATCTCCACCTCCTCCTGGGGCGTCAGCAGGGGGACCTTGCCGATCTCCTTCAGGTACATGCG
>JBGVAK010000103.1:0-40239 GCA_045224495.1 Christensenellales bacterium | reverse complement strand
GGAGGATCCGAAGGGTCACTTGACGATAACGAAGGAGACCACCTCTACGCCGGCGAACGGCGAGACCTACGCGCTGGGCGAGACGATCTCCTACAAGATCACGGTGACCAACGACGGCAACCTGACCATCAAGGACATCACGGTGACCGACGAACTGACCGGCGACGAGTGGACCATCGCGACCCTGGCTCCGGGCGCCAGCGAGGAGTTCACCGCCAAGTACGTGGTGACCGAAGCTGACGTGCTGAAGGGCGAAGTGCTGAACGTGGCAACCGGTAAGGGCACCAGCCCCGATCCTGACAAGCCCGACGTGCCTGTGGATCCGGGCGAAGACCCCGAACCCACGGAGGACAAGAAGGGCCACCTGACGATCGAGAAGGTGACCACCTCCACGGCGAAGGCTGAGGACGGCAAGTACGCCCTGGGCGAGGAGATCACCTATGAGATCACGGTGACCAACGACGGCAACCTGACGATCACGAACATCACGGTAACGGACGAACTGACCGGTGACAAGTGGACCATCGATTCCCTGGAACCGGGCGAAAGCAAGGAGTTCACCGCCAAGTACGTGGTGACCGAAGCCGACGTGCTGAAGGGCGAAGTGCTGAACGTGGCCACGGCGAAGGGCACCAGCCCCGATCCTGACAAGCCCGACGTGCCTGTGGAGCCCGGCGAAGACCCCGAACCCACCGAGGACAAGAAGGCTCACGTGACCGTCGTCAAGGAGACCACCTCCACGCCCGCGAAGGCAGCAGGGTATGCTCCGGACGAGACGATCACCTACAAGATCACGGTGACCAACGACGGTAACGTGACCGTCACGGGCATCACGGTGACCGACGAACTGACCGGTGACGAGTGGACCATCGCGTCCCTGGCTCCGGGCGCCAGCGAGGAGTTCACCGCGGAGTACACGGTGACTGCGGAGGATGTGATCGCCGGCAGCGTCAAGAATGAAGCTACGGCGACGGGCACCGATCCCGAGGGTGACGATCCTGTGGTCGTTCCCGGCGATACGGAAGATCCCACCACGCCTGGCGATGACAACGAAGTCACGCCGGTGCCGGGCGATGATGATGAGACGATGAACGTCGCTTCCAGGAACATCACCGTCAAGTACGACGGCAACGCCCATACGGTGACCGCTACCGCGACGAAGGCTGGCTCCACGATCACGTACAGCGTGGACGACGGCGCGACCTGGACGACGACCGCCCCCAGCCTGACGGATGTTGGCAGCATCGAGTTCCTGGTGAAAGCCGAGAATCCTGCCTATGAGGATGCTACCTCCGAGAAGTACACCCTGATCGTGACGCCGCGCGAAGTCATCATGACCAGCGCTTCCGCTGCGAAGATCTTCGATGGGACGCCCATCCGGCGGAACAATCCGGCAAACCATATCACGGTGACCGGCGATGGCTTCATCGAAGGCGAAGGCGCGACCTACACCATCACTGGTGTGCAGACCGACATCGGCGCCAGCAACAACACGTTCATCTACGCGCTGAACGAAGGCACAAAGGGTGATAACTACACGATCACCCAGGTCTATGGCCGGTTGATGGTCATGCCTGAGGAAGTGCCTCTGGGCATCATCGGAAGCGTCTCCTTGCTCTTCATGTCCGACACCAACCTGACGGCGGAAGGCAAGAAGGCAGATGCCTTCAAGGAGACGTACAAGTGGATCAAGGAGAACAACCCGCGTCTGGGCGCTGTGGCGCTGGTCGGCACCGGTAATGCGGTGGCGGATCGCAATGACGAGGATGCCTGGAAGCTGATCAAGGATGAGCTCGACAAACTCGAGAGAGAACCCGGTTACCTGCCGTACTACAACATCGCCGGTCGGAACGAAGTGAATGGCGATGAGATGGACTACGAGGCCTACATTGAGCACAAGCTCTGCGAGGTCAGCGAGTGGAACGAGTACGAGGATGGCCAGATCTGGTATCAGCCCATGGATGAGAACCAGCTGCTGTTGGTCGGTATCGGCTATCAGAAGACGCTGGATCCCGAGACGGCTACCGAGGAAGAGCTGGAAATCCAGGAGAAGTGGCTCCGGTACGTGAACAACGTGATCTCCCGGTATCCCGAATACACGGTGGTCCTGCTGGTGAACGACTTCATCGAGCATGATCCCGACAGCCTGAAGGACGACGGTCGTCTGACCGAGTTCGGTAAGCTGATCGAGAGACGGATCGTGGCTCCGAACGAGAACGTGGCTCTGGTCCTGTGCGGCAATGCGGAAGGCACCGCGCGCTGGGACAAGACGTACGGTGAGCGCAACGTGAACGCGATCATGTACAACTACCAGAACGACGAGGAGAACGGCCTCGGCTTCTTCCGGATCGTGACGCTGAACGGTGAAGCGGGCACCATCACGGTGACCACCTACTCGCCGGTGCTTGACGTGGATTCCTACGATGAGGACCATCCGGAGTATGACTTCTACGTGATCGAGGATGCGTTCCCGACTCAGGAAGTCCAATAAACCATACTGACCCTGAACAGCCTCCCCAAGCGGGGGGCTGTTCTTTCTTTTGGGTTGCAATTTGTCGAGGGAAAAAGTATAATGACCTAAAGAGAAAGCGGAGCCCTCAGGGAGCATCGGCAGAAAGGAGCCCTATTGCAGCCTCATTGGAAACAACACCTGTCTTTCGCATTGGCAGGTCTGATCCTTCTGTTTGGGAGCGCATATCCGTCCCATGCCGATTCCCATCTGCGCTCATCCGATCAAACGACGGACGCCTTGAGCCTCACCGCGACCTTGTCTTCACGCCCGGGCGTCCCTGGAAAGACGATCGAGGCTGAGGGAGAGACGGTGGATGTGTCGACCGCCTCCTATACGATCCTTGTCCCGGAGCACAGCGGTACAGACGAGCAGAGAAACGACAAGGCCGTCATCGATTATTCCCATATCAACGACGGGTATTTTATGGTCCAGCGGATCGCCGAGACGGACCACCGTTACAAGGTGCTTGTCAAAGTCAAGAACCTCACATATAACTACAACATCGATACAGGAGACTGGGCGGCGTTCCCACTTTCGGAGGGGGACAACACTTATCAGGTCCAAGTACTCGAGAATGTTTCCGGGACGAAATACGCGAATGTTATCTCCGTGTCCTTCCAGGCCAAGATCGATGACCCGTTCGCACCATTTTTACGGCCGAATCTGCATGTGAATTATTTGAACGCGCCTAATACGATGGAAAAAGGCGCTGAGCTCACCGCGGGATGCGAAGGACCTCTCAGCAAAGTCGACGCTGTCTTTGGATTCATTACAAGCACCATCAATTACGACTACCTTCTCGCGGCGACAGTGGAGACCGGATACCTCCCTGACCTTGACCGGATCCTGAAGAGGAAGCGCGGCATCTGTTATGACTATTCGTCACTGATGACGGCCATGCTTCGCAGCCAGAACGTGCCATGCAAGCTCGTGTTCGGGTATGTCGGGAAGATATACCACGCCTGGATCAGCGTCTGGGTCGAAGAGGAGGGATGGATCGACGTTATCCACTTCGACGGGAAGACGTGGCAACGGATGGACCCGACGTTTACAGCTGCGGGAACAAGAGATGAGACTGTCAAGAAATATGTTGGCAATGGGAACAACTACGCGGTGAAATATTGTTTTTGAGGGGAAAACAACATGAAACAACTGTCAAACGATGAGATCAGCACCTTGTTTCGGGAACTTTCTTACCTGATCCACGCGGGCATGGGACATGCTGATGCTTTGGCCCTGATGTCTGAAGAGGCGGATCAGAATAAAACGCTCCTGAAACAGATGGCTGACGAAACGGACCAGGGCCGCTCCTTGAGCGAGGCCGTCGAAGCCGCTGGCCGCTTCCCCCGCTACGCGTCCAACCTCCTTGACGTGGGAGAGCGATCCGGACGAACCGAGGAAACGCTGAACGCCCTCGCGGACAACTATGAGGGACAGGACCGGCTGAATCGCCAACTGCGCACCAGCCTCCTGTATCCGGCCATACTGCTTTTGATTATGCTGGTCGTGATAGTGGTGCTGCTCGTCTATGTCCTGCCGATCTTTGATCGCGTGTACGCACAGTTCGGCGTGACCATGACAGGTGTCGCCGGCGGTCTTCTGTCCTTCGGCCGGTTCATGAGTGGCATCATGCCAGTGCTGTGCGCTCTGCTCTGCATCGCGGTCTGCGGGTGCCTGGTACTCGCGGTCTCCCAGACGATACGGTCAAAGCTATTGTCGCTCTGGCGCAAGAAGCGTGGCGACAGGGGTGTCGCGCGGCAGATCAACGATACCCGCTTCGCGATGGCTCTCTCCATGGGCCTGCACAGTGGCATGGTCATTGAGGACGCGTTGCAATTAGCGAGCCGGGTGCTGGAGGATGTGCCCCTGGCGAAGGAGCGGGTGGACCAATGCGTTGACGAGGTGGGGAAGGGTTCCCCACTGGCTGGTGCCTTGGAGCATGCTGACCTCATGCCGAAGACGGAATGCCGCCTGCTCTCCGCGGGTCTGCGCAGCGGGGCAGGGGACCTCGCCATGGAGCAGATCACGGAGCGTATGACCGAGCGCACCGAGCTTACGATCGCTGAGAAAGTGAGCCGGGTGGAGCCGACACTGGTGATCATCACCTCGCTGCTGGTTGGAATGATCCTGCTTGCAGTGATGCTACCACTTGTAAACATTATGTCCACCATAGGGTGACGATCAACAATGAAGAAAAAGAAAACAGCTGCATATATCGGAAAAGCAGTCCTGTGGCTGGCCGTCCTTGTGCTTGCGTTCGCGTTCTTTTTCAACGGTCTCAGCAACGTGACAGGGGAAGTCTCCGAGCAGGGAAGGACGAAGCTGGAAAACGCCGTCCGGCGCGCCGCCGTGGCATGCTACGCGGCGGAGGGGGCATACCCGCCGGACGTGGCATATATGGTCGAGCATTACGGGCTCACTGTGGACGAATCGCGGTATATCGTGCATTATGAGATCTTCGCGGAAAATCTGATGCCGGATATCACTGTGCTGGACAACATGCCATGAACGAATCGAGATCTTCCCAAAAACAGAATCTGAGTGGGCTTATGGTACTGCTGCTGTTTGGTGTGTTCGCGGTATGCATTCTGGTGGTCCTGCTGTCCGGCACCAGTGTGTACGACAGACTGACGCGCCGCGATGAAGCTGCCTTTGATTCCCGCTCTGCAGTCCAGTATCTGGCGACCCGGGTCCATCAGGCAGAAAATGCGGACGCAGTGTCGCTCAGGATCGGGGAAGACGGCGGCGCCGTTCTATGTATCCGTCAGACTTACGGCGACGAGATGTATGAAACGCTGCTGTACTGCCGAGAGGGCTGGCTCTGCGAGCTGTTTGAGGAAAGCGGCGCTGACGTCGATACTTTTGCCGGGGAGAAGATTCTCCCGGTGGAGAGCCTTGCCGGGTCGTATGACAACGGCCTTCTGACCCTTTCGATCAAAGACGAGAACGGCGAACAGCGGGTTGTCTTGCTGCTGCGCGGAGGGGAGGTGTTGCCATGAATCGGAGTAAAGCACCCCTTGCCCTGATGGGGCAGCTCCTGATGGTGCTGTTTTTCGCGCTGGCAGCCGCCATATGTCTGCAAGCGTTCGCAAAGTCGGAAACCATCTCCCAAAGGAGCGCGGAACGTGATGCCGCGTCTTTGCTGGCGCAAAACGCTGCGGAAACACTTAAGAACGTCCATGGAGAGATGGACCGGGCCTGTGCTTTGCTGGGCGGCAACGTGGAGGACGGGGCCTGGGTCTTCCGTGGCGATGCGAGCGGTCGGTTTGCCGAAGACGGCGCCTGGCGTGTCAAGTCGGAACGCATCGAAAGCGGAGAGAGCGGTCTCGGCCGGGCCTGCATCCGGGTGTTCGACGCGGCAGAGAACGAGGTCGTTTCCCTGATCTGTTCTTGGCAGGAGGTTTTGGGATGAAAGAAGATTTTTCCATTTCCACATTGGGCGGGACCTCGCTTATGCTGATCTTTGCGGTGCTATGCCTGACGGTGTTTGCCGTTCTGTCGCTGTCCACAGCGAAAGCGGGGGACCAGCTTTCCGAAAGCATGCAGACATCCGTCCAGGCGTATTATGAGGCGGATTGCGAAGCGGAGGAGATCCTCGCTGCGTTGAGGCGCGGTGACTATGTGGAGGATGTCGAGGCGGATGGGGGGGTCTACTCTTACCGCTGCCCGATCAACGAGCGGCTGAGCCTGTATATCTCGGTGGAGATCCAGGGGGACAGCTATTCCGTCCTGCAGTGGCAGGCGGCGGTGGATGATAGCATGATTTTGCAAACGCAGGAGCTTTGGGACGGTATGCTCCTGCCAGGGATGTGAGGAGGCAACGACAGTATGGACCTGATGGGATATATCACGATCGCCGCGCAGCAGCGCGCAGCGGACCTGTTCATCATAGCCGGCGCGCCGTGCTCCATGCGCATGGACAAGACGATCCGGCAGCTGGATGAGAAAAAGCTCCTGCCCAACGACACGGAGGAGCTTATCAAGGAAGTATACAGGCTTGCCGACCGAGATATGGACCGGTTTTACCGGACATGGGACGACGACTTCTCCTTCGCTGTGCCTGGGCTCGCACGGTTCCGCGTGAATACGTACCGCCAACGTGGTTCCATGGCTGCGGTCATCCGGGTGGTCTCCTTCACGATCCCCGACTGGAAGGAGATGCACATCCTGCCCCAGATCATGGAACTGTCCAAACTGACCAACGGCATGGTCCTGGTCACCGGGGCAGCCGACAGCGGCAAGTCGACGACGCTGGCGTGCCTGATCGATGAAATCAACAAGACGCGTTCCTGCCATATCATCACCCTGGAGGATCCTATCGAATACCTGCACAGGGATCGTATGAGCATCATCAGCCAGCGCGAGATGACCATCGACACGGCTACGTTCCCGACGGCCCTCAGGGCCTGTCTCCGACAGAGTCCGGACGTGATCCAGCTTGGCGAGATGCGCGATATGGAAACGATCCGCGCGGCTATGACGGCGGCCGAAACGGGGCACCTGCTGCTGACGACGCTGCATACCCGCAGCGCGGTCAGCACGATCGATCGCATCATCGATACTTTTCCTGCCGAACAGCAGGAGCAGATCCGCATCCAGCTCTGTTCCGTGCTGCATACCGTTATCTGCCAGCAGTTGCTTCCCTCTAAGCAAGGGAAGCTGGTCCCTGCGTTCGAGATCATGCACATGAACAAGGCCATCGCCAGCCTTATCCGGGATAGGAAGATCCATCAGATCGACAACACGATCGCTTCTGGTGCCGCAGAGGGCATGGTCTCCATGGATCAGTACATCCTGAATCTCTACCAGTCGGGCGAGATCGAGCGGGATACGGCCGTCCGATTCGCCCGTAACCAGGACCAACTGGCGCGTAAGATGAGCTGAAAAACGAAAACAGCCATCGGACAGGTGCGAAAAAACACCATACCTGTTAAAAACACTTCTTCCCGTAAGGGCAAGGTGTTGCTGCTATACCGATGGGAGTTGAAGAACAGGGACTACTTTGCTGTAGCCACATTTTCCAGCTATGAGGCCGGGGATGATGTGTGTGTCCGCATGTTGCGAAGAAGCAAAATGATTGGTATAATCAAATAGTAAATGCCTAAAGGGCTGACGAGATATGTATTATGGATGATCCACGGCCAATAGGAACGGCGCTTTAGGTGTTAACGAAGAAGGAGGTCCGCTGTGAAGGAACAGGAAAACGTGCTTTATGCGCGGATGCTGGGCGGGTTTTCCCTGAGATGGAACGGGAAACTGGTCGCAGGCGGCTCAAAAGCCAGCGATTCTCAGAACGCCAGTCTGCTGCAGATCCTCATCCATGAGGGGCAAAAGGGCGTGTCCCGGGATAGACTGGAGGAACTGCTCTTCGCGGACCGGGATATGAGCAATATTCATCATGCCCTCCAAAGCGTCATTTACAATACTAAGAAAAAGCTTTTGAAAGCAGGTCTGCCCGCAGAGAACTGCATTGAGCAGGACAAAGGGGTCTTCCGGTGGTCAGGCGACATACCCACCGTAGAAGACGCGGCTTACTTTGAAGAACTGTTTCGTCGGGCGGCGGAGGCGCCTGCTCCGGATGAAAGGCTGGTTTTGTATCTGGATGCCTGCTACACTTACAGCGGGGAGTTCCTCACCGCACAGACCGGGACCATCTGGGCGGCGCGGGAGGCGCGCCGATACAAGGAAATGTTCTGCACTGCTGTGGAACGCGCCACGGACCTGCTGCGGATGAACCAAGACTTCTTCCAGATGGAGACCCTGGGGCTGTACGCCGCCAGCATTGATCCTCTTGCCGACTGGGAGACCGTGACCATGGAGGCACTGGTATCCCTTGGCCGCGGCGAGGAAGCCCGCAAGCTCTACGACACCACCGTTCAGTATTATTTCACCGAACAGGGTCTGCACCCCTCAAAGCGGCTTCTCGAACAGTTCGACCGGTTGGGGGAGAAGATGCAGTACCGCCACGCGGTCCTGGACCAGATCCAGGCGGAGCTCTCCGGCGCCTCGGATCGAAGCATGGGCGGGTATTTATGCAATTATCCCGTGTTCCTGGGCATCTATCGCATGGTGGAGCGCATGCTGGAGCGCGGCGGCCAGTCCGTTTACCTTATGCTCTGCACGGTCGTGGACAGCAAAGGCAACCCGATGCGCGAAGGCGAGATACAGGACCAGCTGGTGAGCCGCATGAGCGACGCCATCCGTCAGTCCATCCGCCGCGGCGACGCTATGTGCCGCTATGGCAAGGGACAGTGCCTGGTGCTACTCATCAACACCACCCGCGAGAACTGCAACGTGATCCAGCGCCGCATCAACGCGCATTTCCTTACCGGGCGGCAGCGGACCAGCATCGAGTATTACGTGAACAGCGTTTTCTGGACGCCGTAACAGGAGGCACCCTTGGAACAAAAGCATTCTCAATGGTATATAGGCGCCCCCAACGGTGTGATCGTGTGTGTCAACAAACGGCACGGCTGTGAGTATGCCGGGCATTTCTACCACAGTTATAAAACGGAACCGACCGACTTCATGGACCTGGGGCAAATGACGCTCCTCATGGAAAAGTTTTTTGATGCCCTGCAGTTCCCGTATCCGGGCACGAACGAACGAAACTTTATCCCCCAGAACAAACCATACGTACCCCATCAGGAAAGGACAAAGATTATGAGTGACGAACAACTGCTCCAGAAGCACGGCGACATCGGCACCTTCATCGTGCGCGTCCAGCACAGGCAGAACAGCAGCTGGCAGGGACGGATAACCTGGATGGAGGAGGACAAGACCATCCAGTTCCGCTCCGTTTGGGAGATGGTCAAACTCATCGAGAACGCCATGGACACGGTCAGCACCTCGGAGGACGGGGACGAGCCCGGTTGGACGGACTGACAATGGAGAACAGGACCAACAAACAGGAAGGTCTGCGGCTGCAGCGGCTGAACCGCATCATGATCTTCGTGGCGGTGCTGCTGGGCATAGCTCTTGTTGCGGCCGCGCTGTCCGGCAACCGGAGTTTCTCCGAGCTTGAGAAAGCCACGGAGCGGTACATCCGGGCCCGGAAGGACGTGTCTGACCTGCAGGCAGGCTCCGATTACCTGACAGACCGGGTGCGCACGTTCATCGTGACCGGGGATCCTGAGAGCGCCGAGGACTTCTTTTACGAAGTGGAGGTGACCCGACGGCGTGACCAGGCTGTGGACAGCATGCAGAAGACGCTGTCCGATTCGGACGGAGTCCGTTACCTCAGCGCCGCCCTGCAGGCGTCCAACCAGCTGGCTGAGATCGAACGCTATGCCATGAGGCTGGCTGCCGCGGGGTACGGCCTCAATATCGCGACACTGCCGGCCGCCATCGGGAACGTGACGCTCACCGCTGCGGACGAGACCCTGCCTGAGGAGGAGAAACTGGCCAGGGCCCGGGAGATTGTCTTTGACGAGACATACCAGGCCCATAAGGAAGAGATTCGGGAAAACCTGTCTTTGTGCGAGCAGACGCTCATCGGGGAAACGGAGGCCGCCCAGAAAAAGTGCGCCGTCCGGCTGGAGAGCACCCTCACTGCCCAGACGCTGCTGATAGCGTTCGTGGTTATGCTGGTCATCCTCATCGTGGTGTACAGCACGCACCTGATCATCCACCCGGTGGACGACCTTCTGAAGGCCATCGAGGAGGACCGGCCAACCGAGGAAAGCGGGGCGTATGAGCTCCGGGTCGTCTCAAGAGCGTATAACGAGGCGCGCGCCAAGAGCCAGGAGAACCAGGAGGCCCTGGCGTACAAGGCAACCCACGATGCCTTGACGGGGCTGTTCAACCGCGGGGCATTCGAAAAAGCCAAGCAGATGGCCCGCGGTCGCGCCCAGGCAATGTTCATTTTCGACGTGGACCATTTTAAGGAGTTCAATGACAACTATGGCCACGACATGGGCGACAGGGTCCTGCAGAAGGTGGCTGCTACGCTTGCTGGCAACTTCAGGACTGAGGATTACGTATGCAGGTTCGGAGGGGACGAGTTCACGGTGCTCATGGTCCATGCCACCAGCGCCATGCGCGACTTGGTCGAGAAAAAGATCATGCGCATCCGGGAAACGCTCCGCGACACTTCGGACGGCCTTCCGGCCATCACACTGAGCATCGGCGTGGCTTTTTCAGACAGGCCGGGCCCAACAGACGATATCCTAAAGGACGCGGATACCGCCCTGTACGTCACGAAGGAGCGCGGGCGCGACGGATACTCTTTTTACGGTGACAAGGAATAGGGAGGAGAGGACAGATATGCTGACCATAGACACGCTCAAAGCCTACGGCGCCAACGTTCAGGAGGGCCTGGGACGGTGCATGAACAACGAGGCTTTTTACCTCCGTCTGGTGAAAATGGCCGCAGGCGACGCTAATTTCGACAAACTCGACAGCGCACTGGTTGCTGGCGACCTCACCGGCGCGTTCGAAGCCGCCCACGCCCTGAAGGGGATGCTGGGGAACCTGTCACTTACTCCGGTGCTCACGCCCGTCGCAGAGGTGACCGAGGTCCTGCGCGCACGGACGGACACGGATTACGGTTCCTATCAGGCGCGTATCCGCGAGCAGCACCAGGCACTGATGGAGCTTTGCGCGGATTGACGGACCGCGACGCGCTACGGAGAAGATGACGACGCCGGAAGGGGTCCCCTTCCGGAACATACGGCAGGAGGACATCAGATATGCCGGAAAAACATTCGGAGTTTCATTCGATCAACGGGAAACGCAGGATACTGATTATCGAGGACGAGCTGATTAACCGAGAGATCCTCGGCTACATGCTTCAGGACGCCTATGAGGTACTCTACGCCGAAGACGGAGCCCGGGCCCTCAGTATCCTGGAAGAGCAGTGCAAAACGCTGAGCCTCGTCCTCCTGGACCTGAACCTTCCCGACATGAAGGGCCTGGACATATTGCAGAACATGCGGGAGAACCGGCGGACGGCCCTGATCCCGGTCATCGTCCTGACGGCGGACCAGGAAGCGGAGGTGGAGTGCCTCAATGTCGGCGCGACGGATTTTATTTCGAAGCCGTATCCCAAACAGGAAATCGTGCTCGCGCGCATACACCGCACCATCGAGCTCTTTGAGGACAAGGACCTCATCCGCTGGACGGAACGCGATGCGCTGACAGGGCTTTACAACCCGGAATTCTTTTTCCGCCATGCGGTTCAGTTCGACACCTTCCACCCGGACAAGCCGATGGATGCGATCCTCCTGGACATCAACCATTTCCATATGCTCAACGAACGCTTCGGACGGGAGACCGGCGACGCGGTCCTCAAGCTTGTGGCCGGAAAGCTCCTGGAGGCAGTGGAAACCTCCGGCGGCATCGTCTGCCGCAGGGGTGGGGACACTTTCCTGATGTACTGCCCGCACCGCAGCGACTACAACGACATCCTCAAGAGCGTATGCGTGGAGATGAGCGCGGACAACCATATCCGTGCCAGAGTGGGCGTGTATTCCAACGTCAGCCGCAGCATCGGCATGGAGCGCCGGTTCGACCGCGCCAAGCAGGCGGCGGACGCCGTCAGGAACAATTACGCGCAGGCGGTCGGCATATATGATAACGCCATGCATGAAAAGGAACTGTACATGGAACAGCTCCTGGAGGATTTTCATACCGCCATCCAAGAGCACCAGTTCACGGTCCACTATCAGCCGAAATTCGATATCCGGGGCGCCGAACCCGTCCTGAACAGCTCGGAGGCGCTGGTCCGCTGGAACCATCCGAAGTTCGGCATGGTCAGCCCAGGCGTATTTATTCCGTTCTTTGAAGAGAACGGACTGATACGGGAGCTCGACTCCTATGTCTGGAGAGAGGCTGCGAAACAAGCCAGCAAATGGAAGGAAGCGCTCGGGATGACCATCCCCGTGTCCGTCAACGTGTCCCGGATCGATCTGCACGACCCTTCGCTACAGAAGATGCTTGAGGATATCGTGGATAGGGCGGGGATCGACCGCGGGGATTTCCTGTTGGAGATCACCGAATCCGCATACACGGATGATTCTGAGCACATCACCGATACCATCAAGGCGCTGCGAGAGAGCGGATTCTTCATTGAGATGGACGATTTTGGCACGGGGTACTCCTCGCTGAACATGATCACCACGCTCCCTCTTGACGCGCTGAAGCTGGACATGCAGTTCATTCGCACCGCGTTCCGGGGCCGGAAGGACACGAGGCATATCGAGGCAGTTATCGGCTTGGCCAAAGCTCTGAGCCTGCCCGTGATCGCGGAAGGCGTGGAAACGGCAGAACAGATGTTCGCCCTGAAGGCCATGGGTTGCGACATCGTACAGGGCTACTATTTCTCAAAGCCGCTGCCCGCGGACGAGTTTGAAGCCTTCGTCCGGAAGCTGAGCTGCGAAACGGACGGCAAGACCGCCCAGACGGCCATGCCAGCCAGGAGCCGGCCCAGGGACAAATTCACGTACGAGGCCATGCACGACCCGCTGACCGGCCTATACAACCACAGCGCCTTCGACATCCTGTTCCACGATGCGGATCAGGACCACATTGCGCTCGTGATCGCCACGGTGGACGGGTACAAAGCTCTTCGCGAGAGGAAAGGGAAAGCTTGCGCTGATCGGGTCATCCAACGGGTCGCGGACACACTGCGCGGGACGTTCCGCTCTGCGGACCATGTCTGCCGCCTGCAGGAGGACGAGTTCGTCGTCATCATGACGCGCATAACCAGCGCCATGCAGAAGCAGGTGCTCGGAAAGATCGACAGGATAAACCAGGTGCTCGCGGACGCGCCGGAAGGGCAGGATCCCGTTTCCCTCAGCATCGGTGTCGCCTTCTCCGACCAGTCCGATCCCGGCGGAGACGTGTTCGAGGACGCGGATATCGCGCTCAGACGCATGAAGCAGATGCGCCAGACGGGCTGCGCCGTATAATGAGACTGTCCGGCCCTGCACCATGGTGCGGGGCTGATCGCCTGCTTAGAGCGGGAGCTCCTCTCCCGGGACCGGGGCGGATAGGGACGGTGTTCGAAAGGAGGAAAGCAGGAAGAGTGGAAGAGAAAAACACCGTGAAAGCGCTGGACCGGTACCTCTCCCGGACGGATGTCTGGGGTATGGCGTTCGGGTGTATGGTCGGATGGGGCGTGTTCGCTATGCCGGGGACGACCTTCCTCGCTGTAGCAGGCCCCATGGGGACGGTGGTCTCCATGCTGATCGGTGTGGGCATCATGCTGGTCATCGCCAGCAACTTCTCCTACCTGATGGGGCGCAGCGCCATAACGGGCGGGGTATATTCCTATACCAAGGAGGCATTCGGGCGCGACCATGCCTTTCTGAGTTCCTGGTTCCTGTGCCTCTCCTATCTGACCATTGTGTTCCTCAACGGGACGGCCCTGTTCTTCATCGTGCGTACCCTCTTCGCCGATGCAGCCCGAGAAGGGTTCCACTACACCGTGGCCGGGAACGACATATACCTCGCAGAGACACTGGTCTCCGTACTGGTGCTGGTCGCCGTGGGCGGGCTGTTCGTCTTTGCAAAGCCCTTCCTGCAGCGGCTCCATACGGCTCTGGCCATCGTACTCTTCCTCGGCGTAGCCACGACGGCAGCCTTCTGCCTGCCCCACGCGTTCTCTTCCGGGGCGTGGAAGGATTTCGGCATCCTCGGCCTCGACAGAGGCTATGCCGCGTTCAGCCTGGTCATCCTGGCGCCGTGGGCGTTTGTCGGTTTTGAGGTAACGGCCTTCGATACGGCGCATTTCAAATTCTCCACGAAAAAGTCGGGCGGGATGCTCGTCCTCGCCATCCTGGCGGCCGGGTTTGCGTATATCGCCATGGTGCTCGTCAGCGTCGCTGCCGTTCCGGACGGGTTCTCCTCCTGGCAGGAGTATATCGCTGCGCTCGACGGGCTCAGGGGGATTGCGGCGGTGCCAACCTTCTTCGCGGCGAAATCGATTATGGGGACCGCGGGCGTGGCAGTCATGACCGTTACCGCGGTGGCTGCGATCCTGACCGGCATCATCGGCGGGTACCGCGCCACGACCCGGGTCCTCTCCACCATGGCGGAGGACCGCATCCTTTCGGAAAAGTTTTCCAAGACCACCTACAGCATCCTTTTCATCATGGCCATCTCGGTCCTCCTGTCTCTCCTGGGCCGGAACACCCTCAGCTGGTTCGTGGACATCACCTCCTTCGGCGCTATCGTGGGCTTCGGCTACACCTCTGCGGCGGCGTACAAGATCGCAAGGACGGAGGGCAACCGGAGGGTGACGGTGACCGGCATCACCGGGGCGGCCATCGCTGCTTTGTTCGTCATTGTCCAGCTGGTCCCGAGGCTGGCCGCCATGGAGGCCATGGGGAGCGAGGCGTTCCTGCTCCTGTCACTGTGGTGCCTGCTGGGGTTCGCATTCTATTGGCGGACCGTCGTGCGCAGCACCCTGACGGAGTATAGTGGCATGTCCACATCGGGCGTGGCGCTGTTCGCCCTGCTGGTGTATTCCGCGATC
Source organism: Christensenellales bacterium (assembly GCA_045224495.1). Lineage (GTDB taxonomy): Bacteria > Bacillota > Clostridia > Christensenellales > CAG-138 > RUG472. Next base: position 25,249 of record JBGVAK010000103.1, on the reverse strand, counting down.
ATGTGGCTCGCGAAGCTTCTCGCCGCGGAGGAGACGGCGGAGGCGATGCACCATTCCCTCGCCTGGGGCGGCGTTATACTGATGCTGATCATCTTTGTTGGCCTCGCCGTGATGCTGTATGTGCAGAACGTTGTGCGTGAAAAGCATGAGGCCGTGGAGCGGGAGAAGATTCACGCGGTGGAGAGCAGCCTCGCCAAGAGCCAGTTCCTCTTCAACATGTCCCATGATATCCGCACGCCCATGAACGCGATCCTGGGGTACACGAGCCTCGCGCGGAAGGAGACCGATACGGAGCGGATCTACGGGTACCTGGACAAGATCAACGGGTCGAGCCAGCATCTTTTGGCGCTCATCAACGACATCCTCGAGATGAGCCGCATCGAGACAGGGAAGCTCGAACTCGAATACGCGCCCGCCGACCTCTGCGCCGTGTTCGAAGGCATGCGCGACCTGTTCTCGGAACAGATGAAGCAGAAAAACCTGGATTTCCAAGTCCATACGGGGCAGGTGCAGCACCGCTGGGTCTGGTGCGACAGGAAGAACCTGAACCGCGTCCTTCTGAACGTCCTCTCCAACGCCTACAAGTTTACGCCGGAGGGCGGGTCGATCACCGCCACGCTGTGGGAGGGCGGTGTTCAGGAGAGCAGTTACGCCGCCTACGAGATGCGCGTACAGGACACCGGCATCGGCATGTCCAAGGAGTTTGCCGAAAGAATGTTCAACGCCTTCGAACGGGAGCGTACATCCACCGTCAGCGGCGTGGAGGGCACCGGGCTCGGCATGTCCATCACCAAGAGCATCATCGACCTGATGGGCGGCACTATCGAGGTCATGACGGCGCCGGGCTCCGGCACCGAGATCATCATCCGCCTAAAACTGCGGCTGGCGGAGGAGAAGGACCTGCCGGATGAAGAGGGGCCTGCGTACGCGGAAGCCGCCGCTGTACCCGTGATCGATTTTTCCGCGAAGCGGCTGCTGCTCGTCGAGGACAACCCGGTCAACAGCGAGATCGCCCAGATGATCCTCGAACAGGCCGGGTTCAAGGTGGAGACGGCGGAGAACGGCCAGGTCGCCGTGGACAAGGTGTCCGCGTCGGAGCCGGGCTGGTACGACGCCGTCCTGATGGACGTGCAGATGCCCGTCATGGACGGGTACGAGGCCACGAGGACCATACGCCGGCTGGCGGATAAACGGTTGGCGGGCATCCCGATCCTCGCCATGACCGCAAATGCCTTCAAGGAGGACGAGCTCGCGGCGAAGGAGGCGGGGATGCAGGCGCATATCGCAAAGCCGATCGACGTCGGCGTGATGATGAAAACATTGACAGCCGTACTGGCAGACGCAGAACAGGCTGGAAACACCCTGTAGGAGGGGAGATATAAGATCAAAGAAAAGCACAACGATCATCACAGTCCTGAGCATTACCGTCCTGGTGCTCATCCTGGTGTTCGGCACCGTGCGGATCGCAAAGCTCGCGAGACGCGACACGCAGGCTGCGGCGCGTTCGGTCAGCCTGCTGTACATGAACGAGCTGGCAGGCCGCCGGGAGCAGGTGGTGGAGGACGACCTCACGGAAAAGATCGACGTCATCCGCGTCGCCATCGACCTCATGACGGAGGATGATCTCAGCGACAAGACGCGCCTCGAGGCGTACCAGCGCCGGATGAAGAAGCTCTATTAGCTGGACAAGTTCGCCTTTGTCGATACCGAGGGACTGATCTACACGTCGACCGGGACCGAGGACAACATCGGCGACTACGGCTTCGACTATAAGGCACTATCGGAACCGCATATATCCGTCCTCGACAGGGAAGGCGCGCAACGGCAGGTCATCATCGCCGTACCCGTCAGCGTCCCCTTTCGGGACAAAACGCTGCAGGTCTGTTTCATGGCCATCGACATGTCGGAGATGCTCTCGGGTGTGTCCATGGGCGATCAGAGCTCCGAGACCACCTTTTGCAACCTGTACACCAGCGAGGGCGTTTCGCTCACGGACCAGGTGCTGGGAGGGGCTGCGGCGGAGGACAACCTGCTGGAAGCGCTAAGCCGCGTCACCTTTGACGACGGCAGCTCCTACGAGCAGGTCGAGGAAGATTTCAGGACGGGGAACAGCCGTCAGGTCTCCTTCACCTATGATGGCGTCCAGGAGACCCTGAGCTACGTGCCCGTGAAAGGGACCGACTGGTTCCTTACCTACCTTATCCGGGAGAGGCTGATCAGCGGGCAGATCGAATCTGTGTCGAGGGGGATCATCACACGGAGCATAATCCAGGCAGCGCTGACGATCGTCGTCCTGCTGGGCCTGTTCCTGTACATCTTCCTGCAGAGCAGGAAAACGGCGAAGCTGATGCTGGAAAAGGAAAAAGCGGACGCGGAGTACCGGATTAAGCAGGAGGAAATGGAACACAGGATCGCGCTCCAGAACGAGCTGCTCGCCGAGAAGGAGCAGAAACAGCAGCAGGACAGGATGATCCACGCCCTTTCCTCCGACTACAAGAGCGTCTATTATATCGAAATGGACAAAAATGCCGGCATCTGCTACCAGTCCAGGACAGACATGGACGGTTTCAAAACAGGCGAACAGTTCCCCTATCTCGAGGCGGTCACGGCGTACTGCCGCAAGTACGTCATGGAACCCTACCGAGAGGAGTTTTTGAAGTTCATCCAGCCCGACGCGGTCCGCGAGGGACTGAAGGACAGCCTGGTCATCGCCTACCGGTACATGATCACCGTGAACGGGCGGGAATCCTGGGAGATCATGAAGTTCGCCGGCGTACGGCATCCGGACGAGCGGGAGGACCATGCGGTCCATACCGTCGGCGCCTGCTTTGCCGACGTTGACGAGGAGACCCGGAGCACCCTGGAACAGCGGCAGGCGCCCAGCGATGCGCTGGAGGCCGCGGAGCACGCGAACCGGGCCAAGACGGCGTTCCTTTCCCACATGAGCCATGAGATCCGGACGCCCATGAACGCGATCATCGGCCTCGACAACATTGCCCTCAACGACCCCGAGACGCCGAAAAAGACGAAGGGGTACCTGACAAAGATCGGGGATTCCGCGAACCACCTGCTCAACCTGATCAACGACATCCTGGACATGTCCCGCATCGAATCCGGGAAGATGACGCTCAAGAACGAGGAGTTCTCCTTTTCGGAGCTCCTGCAGACCGTCAACACCATGTTCAGCAGCCAGTGCGCGGACAAAGGGCTCGAATACTTCTGCCATATCAACGGCGAGGTGGACGATTACTATATAGGCGACAAGATGAAGCTCAGGCAGGTGCTGATCAACATCCTGGGCAACGCCGTCAAGTTCACCCCGGCCGGCGGAAAGGTCGGACTGACCGTGGAAAGGACGGCCCACTTCGAGAACCAGACGACCCTCCGGTTCTCCATCGCGGACACGGGCATCGGAATGAGCAGGGAGTTCCTGCCCAGGCTTTTCGATGCGTTCGCGCAGGAGGATTCATCTGCCACCAACAAGTACGGTAGCACGGGGCTCGGCCTGGCCATCACGAAGAGCATCGTCGAGATGATGAACGGCAATATCGACGTGGAGAGCGAGAAAGGCAAAGGGACCACGTTCAACGTCAAAGTCACGCTGATGAATGCTTCGCAGCATGAGACCGAGAAAGGCGAGATAGATATTCATCCGAGCGAGATGACCGTGCTGATCGTGGACGACGACCCCGTTGCTTGCGAGCATGCGAAGCTGGTGCTGGAGAAGGCGGGCGTCTCGGCTGAGCTCGCATCGTCTGGGCCTGAGGCCATCGAAAAGGTACATCTGCGGCATGCGCGCCGAGAGCCGTATAATCTGATCCTTGTGGACTGGAAGATGCCGGAGATGGACGGCGTGGAGACCACGAGGCGGATGCGGGAGATCATCGGATACGAGTCCGCGATCATCATCCTGACCGCGTACCGCTGGGACGATGTCCTGGAGGAAGCCCTTCAGGCAGGCGTGGATAGTTTTATCCCCAAACCGCTGTTCGCTGCCGCCGTACTGGACGAGTTTCGATCCGCGCTGCTGAAAAAGAGCGCGGAGGCGAAGAAGCAGAAGCGTACGGTGGAGCTGGCAGGGCGGAGGGCCCTGCTCGCCGAAGACATGCCGGTAAATGCGGAGATCATGCTCATGGTGCTCGAGATGCGGGGCATGAAGGCGGAAGTAGCCGAGAACGGCCGTATCGCGGTCGAGAAGTTCAGCGCCAATGAGCCCGGATACTTCGACGCGATCCTGATGGATATGCGCATGCCGGAGATGGATGGCCTCGAAGCCACGAGGGTAATCCGGGCTATGGACCGACCGGATGCAAAGAAGATTCCCATTATTGCGCTCACAGCAAATGCTTTTGATGAAGACGTGCAGAGAAGTCTGCAGGCCGGATTGAATGCGCACCTCTCTAAACCTGTCCAGCCGGAGGCGCTGTTCAAGACGCTGGAAGGTCTGATCACGGACGAAACATGGGAAGCATGAAGAGAGGCATTTGATGTGATCGATTGCTGTATACACGCGTAACCGATACCGGAAAGATATTTCTTCAGGACAAGAGCGGAGAGATGTTTTACGCTCGTTGAATAAGATGTCATACACAGGAACTCTGTAGAAGAAAGAAGGAGCATGACCCGAAAGGATCATGCTCCTTTTCCTATTTGCAACGATTTAGAGAGATATTACAACTCTATTACGTTTCGTTCATGGCCCTGTTGCGTTTTGTCCACATCTGCCTGATAGGATGGATTCATCTAAAGGAGGTAGGGGAATGAAACGCTTATTTTGTATCCTGTTTAGTCTGTTGCTTCTTTGCGCCTGCCAACCCACGCCGGCGGTGGAGTTCGTGGTGAACAAGGGGGACGATGTGGTGGAGGAGAAGCTGGCAGCAACTCAGGATCGGGCGGCGGGGGAGCCGCAGACCTTCCCGGACCGGTGGGAGGAGGGACCGACAGCCGTCAACGACCGGCTGACGCTGACGGTCCAGGCGGAGGTCATACAGAAGCCGGACGGGCTCTATCCCGTATACCGGACCCGGCGGCATGTACTGACCCAGGGGGAGGCGGTAGCACTGGCGGAGCAGCTGCTGCCGCCTCCGGTGGCCGAGACCGTCCCCGTGGATACCAAGGCAGACTGGATCGAGGCCTATCAGGCGTGGCTGGACGATCTGGCGGAGCCTCAGGACGGGGTGGATCGGGACGAGGCTCTCATGAGCCCGGAGGCGATTGACCGCATCTCTAAAGAATATCAGCGGCTCATCGCTGAAGCCCCGGACGATCCGGAATCTTCCCCTGTCTCCGATTTTTCTGGATGGAAGCTCAACGAAGGCGCCCGCATCTATACTTTTGCCGACGGCACGAAAGCCACCGTGGACGCCATGGTGGACAGCAGTTATACCAGCATTGACATCTTCAAGGGCTGTGGCGGCGCTGGGTACATCTACTACCAGTACACCCACGAGCGGGAGCAGGTGCTGGGGGAGGTAAAGCCCTTTCTGACCGTGAAGATGAGCCGGGAAGCGGCGGAGGATATTTTGCAGTGGGAGCTGGACCGGCTGGGCTTCTCCGAGTTCACCGTGTCCCGGGCGGTCCCGGCCAACCTGTGCGCCATGGGCAGGGGCGAAGGGATACGGCCCCTGTCCGCCGGGTGGGGATTCCAGCTGCGGCGGAGCTACGGCGGTTACCCTCTGAGTTCTGTGAGCTTTATGGACTCCCGGGCCCTCCTCTACGGGGACCAGGACGATTTGGCCTATAATAGGCCCATCCCGGACGAGATGTTGGAGATATTCGTTGACGAGGATGGCTTGCAGACCCTGCGCTATCTAAACCCCAAGGAGGTGGTATCGTTGGAGAGCGGGAACGTATCGCTGCTGCCCTTCGAGCAGGTCCAACTGCGGGTCAAGAACGCTATGGTGGCGGGCATGGGCGCCTCGAAGCTGGACCAGGCCATCCCTTGCACCATCTATCGGCTGCTCCTTACCACCTGCACCGTTCGAGTGAAGGACAGCGACGATTGGTATGAGATGCCCTGCTGGGTGGTCTTCTTCACCTGGAACGACGCTCAGGCGGCTCTGATCGACAACCCCCAGATCATGCAGGAGGCCCTGATCCTCAACGCTGTGGACGGCAGCATCGTCCACACGGAGTACGGGTGTTGAGGTACGATCGTACGTATGCGGGACGTGCAAGCGGAGGCTTGCTCCAAGTCCGTCCCCTACGATAACGCCCACCCAACTCATGCCCACGGAGATCTTCATCGCCTCATCACCAGCAGCGCCCCGCAGCTGCAGCCTAAGGCGATCACCAAAAAGCACAGGACCCAGCGGGGCAAAAGGCAGAGGAGGACCACCGCCAGCACGGACAGCAGACAGTAGATGATCACGTTGCGCCAGTTGACGCATCCGAAAAAACACTTGGATCTTTTCATAGGTAAGCACCCCCATGATATATGGTACGCGACCGCCCGCCGAAAGGTTCCCGAAATATGTCGCCGGGCATAGGATAGTGTATCTCGAAAAAGCGTGAAGGAGGCTGCCATGGAAGGAGCCTTGTTGTCGGTAGAAAACGTATCCGTGTACTATCACACGCCTCAGGGGGAGACGGAGGCCGTGCGGGACCTGTCTTTTCAGGTGCAGCGGGGGGAATTCGTCGCGGTGGTGGGCCCATCTGGCTGCGGCAAAACCACCATGCTGTCGTTGATCATGGGCCTGAACCCGCCCTCCAAGGGGCGGGTGTGCTTTCCCCAGGGACCGTGCCCCATGGGGTATATGCTTCAGCGGGATAACCTTCTGGAGTGGCGGACATTGGAGAAGAACGCGGTCCTGGGTTTGGAGGTCCAGCACAGGCTGACGGAGGGGACCAGAGCCAGGACCGTAGCTCTGCTCAAAAAGTACGGCCTGGGGGATTTCCTTTCCCACTACCCCAGCCAGCTCTCCGGCGGTATGCGGCAGAAGGCAGCCCTGATCCGCACTTTGGCGTTGGACCCGGAACTGCTGCTCCTGGACGAACCCTTCTCAGCCCTCGATTACCAGACCCGGCTCACGTTGGCCGACGAGGTGTTCGCCATCATCAAGGAGGAGGGGAAGACTGCCCTGCTGGTGACCCACGATATCGGCGAGGCGGTCAGCATGGCGGACCGGGTGCTGGTCTTTTCGGACCGGCCTGCCACCTTGAAGCGGGAGATCGTCCTGGACTTTCCCCAGGAAATGTCGCCCCTGGTACGCCGCGAACAGCCCGCTTTCCAGGAGTATTTCGCCGCCATCTGGAAGGAGTTGGAACGATGATGAACTATTCCAAGGAGCATATGGCATACCTCAGCGCCATCCGCGCCCACCGCCGGGCGATAGCTTTTTCCCGGATCCTGGTGCTGGTCGTCTTTCTGGGCATCTGGGAGCTGGGAGCGCGGTTAAACTGGTTCGACGTCTTCATCCTCTCGAGCCCCAGCCGGGTCGCCGCCGCCATCGGTCGCCTATGGGGGGAAGGGAGTTTGTTCCTCCATATGGGCGTGACGCTGTATGAAACGGTCATGGGCTTCCTGCTGGGCACGGGCCTCGGCATCCTATTAGCCGTCCTTCTCTGGTGGCTGCCCTTTGTGAACGAGGTCATGGACCCCTATCTGGTGGTATTGAACGCCCTGCCCAAGATCGCCCTGGGGCCCGTGCTCATCGTCTGGATCGGAGCTGGCATAGGCTCCATTATCGTCATGGCGGTGCTCATCTCCCTGGTGGTGACCACGGTGACGGTCCTCTCGGGCTTCACCGCCGCGGCGGAGGAGAAGCAGTTCCTGATGCGCACCTTGGGGGCCAATAAGGCCCAGACATTCTTGAAAGTGGTCCTGCCCGCCGGGGTGCCCCATATGATGTCGGCGTTGAAGATCTCCGTGGGCATGAGTTGGGTGGGCGTCATCGTAGGGGAATATTTGGTGAGCAAATCCGGCCTGGGCTACCTCATCGTCTACGGGGGCCAGGTGTTCAAGCTGGACCTGGTCATGGCCTCCGTGGTGATCCTTTGCGTCCTTGCTGCCCTTATGTACGGCATTGTGGCTTTGCTGGAGAGGAGATTCCAAAAGTGATATAGGGAGGCATCCGGTCAAAATATGACGCAATGGCTGGTCTTTCCTATTGCATTGGGCAGCAGAGTATGGTATAATCCGCCCATCGTGGGTCATTGGACCCCAAAAGGAAAGGATACTCATGGATAAGATTTTTGAGAAGATCGAACAGCGACTTAAGCAGGATCATCAGGTTTCTCCCAACGAAGCCACTGTATATCAGATCCACGACGCCCTGAGCAAGCTGGTCATGGACGGCATCGCCGACAAATGGTACGAGAGCCGTCACATGCATGAACGCAGCCGGGGCGCTTACTATTTCTCTGCAGAATATCTCACCGGCCGCATGGTCTATAACAATCTATACAACCTGGGTGTTTTGGACAAGGTGAAGAAGGCCTTCGCCGCCCATGACCTGGACATCAACATGTTTGAGGAGATCGAGGACTGCGCCTTGGGCAACGGCGGTTTGGGGCGTCTGGCCGCCTGCTTCCTGGACTCTGCCGCCACCCATGATCTGCCTCTCGATGGCTACGGCATCCGGTATAAGTATGGCCTGTTCAAGCAGAGCTGGCGGGACGGTTATCAGCACGAGGCCGCCGACGACTGGCAGCGCTTCGGGGACCCCTGGAGCCGCCGCCGTCCTACCCACGAGGTGTTGGTGAAGTTCGCGGACCAGACCGTTCGTGCCGTGCCCTACGACATGCCCATCATCGGCTATAAGACCGACAACATCGGCACGCTGCGCCTCTGGCAGAGCGAGGCCGTCGAGGACTTCGACTTCCAGATGTTCAACGAGCAGGAGTATGCCGAGGCCGTGAAGGAGAAGAACGCGGTGGAGGACATCACCCGCGTCCTGTACCCCAACGACACCACTCGGGCGGGGAAGAAGCTGCGGCTGAAGCAACAGTACTTCCTGTCCTCCGCGTCGCTGCAAGATCTGATGCTCCGGTTCAAGCGAGAAAACCTCCCCATGGAGCAGTTCGCCGCCCACAACGCCATCCAGCTCAACGACACCCATCCCACCGTCAGCATCCCCGAACTCATCCGGCTGCTGATGGCGGAGGGGCTCACCTTCGACCAGGCCTTTGAGATCGCCCAGAAGACCTTCGGCTACACCAATCATACGGTCATGCAGGAAGCCCTGGAAAAGTGGGATGCGGACCTGTTCAAGGAGCTGCTGCCGGAGATCTTCGACATCATCTACCGCATCAACGCCAAGCTCTGCGCCGAGCTCATGAGCCAGGGGATTGACTGTTCCTCCTACGCCATCATCCAGGGGAACAGGATCCACATGGCAAACCTGGCGGTTTACGTGAGCCACGCGGTCAACGGCGTCGCCAAGATCCATACGGAGATCCTGAAGAACGACGTGCTGAAGAACTGGTATGAGCTCTATCCGGAGCGTTTCCAGAACAAGACCAACGGTATCACCCAGCGCCGCTGGCTGGGCCTCTGCAACCCGGGCCTTGCCAAGTACATCACCAAGCGCATCGGCGACGGCTGGCTCATGGACCTTTCTGAGCTCGAAAAGCTGAAGGAGCACATGACCTCCACCGATATCCGGGAGTTCAACGAGGTCAAGCGGCAGAACAAGCGCGCCCTGTCCGACTATGTCTACGCCCGGGAGGGGGTTCGCCTCCCCGACAACTTCGTGTTCGACGTGCAGATCAAGCGCATGCACGAATACAAGCGGCAGCTGATGAACGCCTTCGCTATCCTGGATATCTACTTCGGCATCAAGGACGGCCGCATCAAGGACTTCCCGCCCACAGCTTTCCTCTTCGGCGCCAAGTCCGCCCCCGGCTATATCATCGCCAAGACGGTCATCAAGTTCATCAACGAGATCGCCAAGCTCATCAATAACGACGAGTCCGTCAACGATCGGATGCGGGTGGTCTTCGTCCAGAACTACAACTGTTCCTATGCCGAGCACATCATTCCCGCGGCGGATATCTCCGAGCAGATCTCCCCGGCGGGCACCGAGGCCTCCGGCACCGGCAACATGAAGCTGATGCTCAACGGCGCCGTGTCCCTCTGCACCTACGACGGCGCCAACATCGAGATCTTGGACGCGGCGGGGGAGGAGAACAACTATCGCTTCGGCGCCAGCGTGGACACCCTCAACGAGCTTCGGCCCCATTACGACCCCAAGGCCATCTACGACCACGAGCCACGGGTGAAGCGGGTGGTGGACACCCTCGTCAACGGCACTTTCCAGGACGGAGGCACCGGCGTGTTCCACAGCCTTTACAACTCCCTGGTCAACGGCAACAGCTGGCAGCGGCCGGACTACTATTTCGTGCTCTATGAGCTTTTGCCCTACATCGATCGGAAGCTGGACGCCATTTACGACACCCAGGATCCTCTGACCTTCGGGCGCAAGGCTCTCATGAACACCGCCAGCGCCGGGTATTTCTCCTCGGATCGCACGGTCCTCGATTACGCCCGGGATATCTGGGATCTGAAGCCCTTCCCCCATCAGTACACCATGAAGCTGTTCTAAGGAGAGGCTGCCATGTTTGCACTTTCCCCCCTGACCGCCCTGCTGGGGCTGCTGCTGGGCTTCATTCTGAGCGCGGTATTGATCGCCCTTCTCAGGGACAAGCTGCCTCAGGACCATGGCCGCGCCTATGCGGTGAACGGCGAAGTGTCCAAGGGCAAGGCGCGGGGCAGCGGCGTGGTGTTCATCCCCGTGTTCGCAGCGGTGACGCTGTTGGTGACGCCCTTCTCTTGGGAGCGGTGCGCCTACCTCTTCCTGACTTTGGCTGCCATGCTGACAGGGTATCTGGACGATCGGTCGGACCTGCCCTGGAGCGAGCTGAAAAAGGGCCTGCTGGATTTGGCTATCTGCCTTTTGACCCTGGTCACCTTCATGAACACCCACGGGGCCTACAGCTTTACCCTCTTCGGCTGGCAGGTGAGCCTGCCCTGGTGGCTGTTCGCGCCCATCGGGCTGTTCCTTCTTTGGGCTTTCATCAACTGCTGCAACTGCGCTGACGGGGTGGACGGTCACTTCGGCACTTTGGCCGTCATCGCTCTGGGAGCCCTGGGCTATGCTCTGTACGCCTTCTGCGGCGGTCAGGACTGGGCTGCAGCCGCTCTGGCGCTGATCGGCTGCGTCCTTGCCTATTTGCTCTTTAATGCCTCGCCCAGCCTCATTATGATGGGCGATGCCGGCAGCCGGGCCATCGGCCTGTTTATGGGCGTCCTGGTGCTTCAGACGGGCAACTTTTTGCTGTGTCTGCCCTTTGCCGTCGTCATTCTGCTGGACGGAGGATTGGGCCTTCTGAAGCTGGCCATCATGCGGACCTTCCACAGCAAGACCTTCATGATGTGGCTGCTGACGCCGCTGCACGACGAGGCTCGCAAGAAGCGCCACTGGTCCGACACGCAAACCGTGTACCGCTTCGCCATCGTCCAGCTCCTGTGCGCTCTGGCGGGGCTCCTGGTCATGTCAGCCTTGCGTTGACGAAAAACATATGTGATTTGACCCGCTTCCCCGAGAGGCGGGTTTTTTTACGCTTTGTTCACGTATGGGCGGTTGATTGGCCCGGTGGGCGGTTGTAAACTGTATTTGTAGTATTTTGTACATAGGAGACCTGGCGTGAAGAAGCTTTGGCGGAACAGACCCATACTCATCGCTCTGCTGGCGGCGGCGCTCTTTTTGGTGCTGGCTGCTCTGACGGTGGGCCGTCGGACCGCCTCGAGGGCGGAGGATCTGTTCTCCAGCGCCGTCCTGCCCGTCCAGGAGGCGGTCAGCGACCTTACCGATCGGATCACGGACTTCTTTACTCGCGTCTTTTTCCCCAGCAGCATCCAGGCGGAGAACAAGCGCCTCAACGATCTCGTCTCTGCCTATGAGCGCCGCCTGATCCTTTACGAAGCCATGGAGCAGGAGAACGCGCGCCTGGCGGAGCTCCTGGACTATGCCTCCGCCAACAGCAACTTTTATTTCATGACCGCTCCCATCTCCGCGCGGAGCTTGGACCCCTACGTGGACACCCTGACGGTCCGAGGCGGGTCCCGAAGCGGCATCACCGAGCAAATGGCGGCGGTGAACGCCCAGGGCATCGTGGGCCGGGTCATCGAGGTGGGGGCCACGTATTCCAAGATCCGTACCATGCTCAACGAGGACATGCGCATCTCCGTCATGGTAGAGCGGACTCGGGACGAAGGCATGCTGGGGGGCCTCATCATCGAGGACGGACAGCTGGTGGGTCTGAAGCTCTACTATCTCCCCAAGGATGCGGATCTGCAGGTGGGGGACACCATCATCACCTCGGGCCTTGGAGGCATCTTCCCCAAGGGCCTCTACGTGGGCAAGGTCATCTCCCTGGCAGACGAGGACAACGGGGAATATGACGCCTGCGTGGTGAGCGACGTGGATTTCGAGCACCTGGAGGAGGTGCTGATCATCCTGGGGAAGGAGGGCTGATATGGCGCTGAGGAAGCACGTCACGCTGTTCCTTTTCTTCGGCATTTGTCTGTTCTTGGATACCGCCGTACTGCCCCGATGGAACCTGTTCAAAATGGTCCCCTTCGTGATGCTGGCTTTGACGCTGGCGGCAGACCAGGTGTTTTCCCTGCAGACCGCCATGGTCATCGGCGCTTTCGGCGGACTTTTCGAGGACCTTTTGTGCGAAAACATGATCGGCCTCACCCCGGCCCTGTGCTTGCTGTCCGCGGTGGTCTATGAGAAGCTCCCCAAAAACAGCGACACCAAGCCCCCGATCCTGGGGCTCTACTGTGCGCTGCTGGCCCTGGCCGCAGAGGTGTTGCGTGCCCTTGCAGCCTGGGTCATCGGCATGCGGTTCGGCTTTCTAAACGCGGTGCTGTACGGCGCACTGCCCCGGGCTCTGCTGACGGGGCTCTGGGCCCTGATCTTCATGGCCATCTTCAAACCCCTTTTGAAACGGCAGGTGGATGCAGCATGACCCGGCAGCCTGTATGGAAACTGAATCTTCGCCTGCTGCTCCTGGCGCTGCTGCTCCTGGGCATGGGGGCGTACCTGTGCTGGGGCCTTCAAAAGCTGTCTGTGGAGGAAACGGAGAGCTATCAGGCGGCGGTGAGGGCCACCAGCGTGGTCACCACCTACCAGTCCGGCACCCGAGGCACCATCACGGATAGATACGGTAACGTCCTCGCCTATGACGAGACCACATACAACGTGAAGTTCTATCGGGATCCGGACAAGACCAGCCCCATCGAGTCCGCTCGGTACACCCATTCCCTCATGGAGGCCATCCGCATCATCGAGGCGGGGGGCGGCACCATCGAGGAGCATTTCTATATCCGTCTCAACAACGACGGAACCTATCGCTACGATTTCGGCGTCACCAGCGAGGCGGCCATCGCCTCCCGGAAGAAGAACTTCGTGGACGCCTGCCGCTTCTCCGACCCGGAGATCACCCCCGAGCGAGCGTACCTGATCCTGCGGGAGAGCTGGCAGATTCCGGACGACATGCCCTACGACGAGGCCAAGAAGATCATGTCCATCCGCCAGGACGCGGTCCTCAACAGCTGGCACGCCTACGAGGGCGTGGTCATGGCCTACGACGTGAATCTGTCTGTGGTCACAGAGCTCGACATGCTCCAAAGCGAGCTCATCGGGGTCCAGACGGAGATGTCCGGCCGCCGCATCTACCCCTACAAGGAAACGGCTTGTCACCTGATCGGCTATCTCAGCAAGCAGGTGACCACGGATATGACCAACCTGGGCTACAGCTTCGACAGCTTCGCTCCCTTCGTGGACGGAGAGCCCACCAACAACCTGCTGCAGCTGGGCTATGCCTACTCCGACCTTATCGGCGTGGCGGGCATCGAAAAGAGCTGTGAGGCGTACCTCACCAGCCACCTGATCTCCCGGCAGGGCACCACCACCATCGAGAAGACCAAGACCGGCTCCATCGTGGACGTGCTGGGCAAGACCGTGCCCCAGGGCGGCTTAACGGTCCAGACCTCCCTGGATATGGATCTTCAACAGGTGGTGGAGCAGGCTCTCCTCCACAACATCGACACCACCAGGCAGGAGCAGGAGCACAAGCTCAGCAAGGACTACAAGAAGTATTCTAAGCTCAGGGACGATCTCGACGACATCGTTACGGCCGAGACCGGCGCCATCGTGGTCATGGGTGCCCAGACGGGGGAGATACTGGCCATGGCCTCCTATCCCACCTACGATCCCAATCTGTTCACCGACGGCGTGGACGCCCAGGAGCTGGAACAGCTCTTCGGCGACGACTCCAACCAGCCCACCCTTAACCGGGCCATCGCCATCCGCACGGCCCCGGGCTCCGTCTTCAAGATGGCCACGGGCTTCGCGGGCCTCATGGAGGGAGCCATCACCACCACCACCACCATCTCCGACCGGTCCCCGTACTACTACTTCGTGGACGACCCCACCACCAAGGTCACGGCCAACGCGCCCTCCTGCTGGACCACCACCCCGGCGCGCCATGCCAATTTGACCTTGAGCCGGGCCCTGGCTGTGAGCTGCAACTACTTCTTCTTCACCGTGGCGGATCGGGTGGGCATCAAGAAGCTGGCCTATTGGGCCGGTCAGCTGGGCCTTGAAGGCACCACAGGGGTGGAGCTCCCCGGGGAGCTTTCGGTCCAGGTGGGCGGCCAGGCGGCCCGGTACGACAACACCAAATCCCTGTCCCAGCAATCTTCCTCCATACCCCGGCTCATCTACAACGAGATCTACGCTCTGCTGAGACGGATCGTGAAGGAAGTGGGCCGCAATGTCAGCGACGAGACCCTGGCCCGTTGCGCCACCCGGCTCTTGAAGCTCCAGGACGGGGAGCAGCGGGAGCGAGGCGAAGACATCCGCCGCATCATGAACGAGGAGCTGAACATCCCCATGGGCATCAGCCTCCTGCATACGGACTGGATCGTCACCATCTCCACCTGGCTGGAGGAGCTTCGGTGGAAACCCACCTACACCATCCAAAGCGGCATCGGCCAGGGCGTCTCCCTGCTGACCCTGGTTTCTGTGGCCCGGTACGCGGCTACGGTGGTCACCCGGGGCGACGTCCATAAGGTCACCCTGCTGGATGCTATTTACTATCCTGACGGCACGCTTTACGAGAAGCACAAGCCTGAGATCGTGCGTCACGTCCAGGCTCCTGACGAATACTGGGACGCCCTCTTGACGGGCATGGCCGGCGTGGTGTCCCCGGAGGACGGCGGCACCGCGGCCAGCGTCTTCTCCAAGGACTTCTCCAACACCTACCTGGGCCTCATCGTGGGCAAGACCGGCACAGCCCAGACCTCCGCCAACAACAACGTGGACATCGAGAACACCTCCTGGTTCGTGGCGGTGACGCCCCGAGAGAACCCCCAGATCGTGGTGGCGGTCATGATCCCCAACGGCCTCTCCGGCAGCGCCAGCCACGTGGCCGTGGAGGACATCATCTCCTGGTGGTACGAGAATCGGGCCGGTACCCTCCAGCTTTCCGCTGAACCTCAGCCGGAAGCGACCGATCCGGAGCTGGCGGCCCTGCTGCAGCCGGATGCGGAGGTGCCTGAGGACCAGGCGCTCACGGAAGGGGAGCCCCCCTCCGACACGGAAGCTTCCCCGGAGGCAGAGCCCCTGCCGGATGCGCAGATCCCGCCTGCTTAGCCCACAGATGTAACGGAAAAAAGAACATTGTTTTACATTTTTCCCCTTATCCTTGCGCACTTTGGCAGAAAAGGGTAAAGTGTATTCGTATGGATACCCTCAAAGCGATCTTGAACCAGATATTGCTCTTTTTCGACGACGTTGGCGCCAAGGTGAAGCGCTTGCCCGCCAAGGGACGTCGTCGCCTTTTTCTGCTGGCAGCCATCCTTCTGCTGCTGGTGATCCTTTTGATGATCCTATGCGTCTCCAGCTGTCATTCCGGCGATGCAGCCACGGCGCAGACGCTGGAGGCCAGCGCCAGGAATCGGGTCCGTGCCACTGTCAACAGCCTCTTTACAGCCTCCCCCTGGGGTGAGGACGTGCGCATCTCCTCCGGGGTGTTCCCGGTGAACGATCCTGTGCTATCGACACCTCGTGAAACCCGGTATTCCCAGGACGAACCCACCGCCGTGCCCACGGACGAGCCCTATGCTGAACCTACGGACGAGCCCGAGGAGACGCCGGAGCCTGACGTCATTGAGGAGACGCCGGAGCCAGATGTCATAGAAGAGGACACACCGGAGCCCACCGAGGAGGTACCGGAGGAGACGCCGGAGCCCACTGTCCAGTACGCCACCCTCAAGAAACATGACAAGAGCGAGGCCGTCAACACCCTCCAGTACCGGCTCATGGAGCTGGGGTATTTGGACATCGACGAGCCCACCAACTATTTTGGCACCAGCACCGAGTCCGCCCTGATCCTCTTCCAGCGGCAGCACGATCTCAAGCAGGACGGCGTGGCGGGCAACGAGACTCAGACCATCCTCTTTAGCGAGGACGCGGAGCACTACTGCATGAAGGAAGGCGCCGAGGGCCAGGATGTAAAAGCCCTGCAGGAACAGCTGGTGGACCTGGGATACTTGGATGCCGATCAGGTGGATCGGGTCTACGGCCCTGTGACCATCGCCGCGGTCCAGGCCTTCCAGAAGCGGAACAACCTCCATGCGGACGGCCTGGCGGGGGAGAAGACCTTGGAGCTGCTGTACTCCGACAGTGCCAAAATGTCCCGGGAGATGCAGAAGAAGCTGGAGGCCGAGGCCGCCGCCGAGAAGAAGGCGGAGGAGGAGGCCCGCAAGAAGGCCGAGGAGGAAGCCAAGAAGAAGGCTGCAGAGGAAGCAGCTAAGAAGAAGGCGGAGGAGGAGGCCAAAAAGAAGGCGGAAGCCGAGGCTAAGAAGAAGGCGGAGGAAGCGGCCAAGAAGAAGAAGGCCACGGCCACGCCCAAGAAGGGCAGCAAGACCACTTCCAAAGCGACCACCAAGAAGACGGCCACACCTAAGCCTACGCCCAAGCCCACTCCCACGCCTACGCCCACGCCCAAACGGGATCTGCGCATCGACAAGTTCATCAACGCCGCCAGCAGCAAGATCGGCTGTGAGTATGTCCTGGGTGGCCGCGGCCCCAGCAAGTTCGACTGCTCTGGCCTGATCTACTGGTGTTTGAAACAGGCTGGCGTAGGCGGCACCCGCCTCAACGCCGCGGGCTATTCCATGAAGTCCGGCTGGAAGAAGATCGACAGCATCAACGATCTGAAGAGGGGCGACATCCTGTTCTTCCGCTCTGATACCAACAAGTCCGTGAACCACACGGGCATCTACGTAGGCGGCGGCAACATGATCGACGCTTCCTCCGGCAACGGCAAGGTGGTCAAGCGCGCCCTGTCCGCCTACTGGAAACGCAACTTCGTCTGCGCCAGACGCCCCTGGAACGAGTGAACAAACGCATAAAAAGCGCCTGCCGTTGGGCGGGCGCTTTCGTATACGCGGATAGTTTTACAGCTGCGCGGCGATCCGTGCCGCAGTCTTCACGTTGTTGAAGACCAGCTGAATATTGGAGGCGAGGCTGCTGCCGCCGGTGATCTCCTTGATCTTCGCCAGGAGGAAGGGGGTGACCGCCTTGCCCGTCACGCCCTGTTCGTCTGCCTCCTTCAGGGCTTGGTCGATGGCACCGTTGATATAATCCGCATCCATGGACCACTCCGCCGGGATAGGCACGGTCACCAGCATGCCGCCGTCGTATCCCAGCTTGTCCGCTGCGTGGATGGCGTCCGCCACTTCCTTGGGATCGTCCACCCGCCAATTCAGAGGGATGCCGCTCTTGGCGGTGTAGAAGGCGGGCAATTCGTCCGTGCCGAAGCCGATGACGGGCACACCCTTGGTCTCCAGATACTCCATGGTCCGGGGCAGATCCAAGATGGCTTTGGCGCCGGCGCAGACCACACATAGGGGGGTCTTGCCCAGTTCGTCCAGGTCCGCACTCACGTCCATGGTGTCCTCCCCGTGCCGATGTACGCCGCCGATGCCGCCGGTGGCGAAGACCCTGATCCCAGCCATATGGGCCACGATCATGGTGGCTGCCACGGTGGTGGCCCCATCCATGCCTTTGGCGATGAGCATCGGCAGGTCCCGACGGCTGGCTTTCGTCACCTTGGTGCCTTCCCGCCCCAGATAGTCGATCTCCTCCGCTGTGAGCCCTGCGCACAGCTTGCCGCCCAGGATGGCGCAGGTAGCGGGCACGGCCCCGTTCTCCCGGCACACCCGTTCGCAGGCAAAGGCGGTCTCCACGTTCTGGGGGTAGGGCATGCCGTGGGAGATGATGGTGCTTTCCAGAGCTACCACGGGCTTTCCCGCAGCCAGGGCTTCAGCCACTTCAGGGCTCAGCTTCAGATACTTGTTCAGTTCCATATGGACTCCTTTTCGGCCCCGTCGGGCCGTTTTTACAATTTCTTCTTTATATTATAGCAGTTGTGTGCTACAATGCAAAAGGAATTTTGTGCGAAAACGAAAGGAAAGACCATGAAACGAGCAAGCGGACTCCTGCTGCATATCACCAGCCTTCCCTCGCCTTATGGCGTGGGCACCCTGGGCAAGGCAGCTTTCGACTTTGTGGACTATCTGCATCGGGCCCGGCAGCGGTACTGGCAGATCCTGCCCCTGACCCCCACGGGCTATGGCGACTCCCCCTACCAGAGCGCCTCCACCTTCGCGGGGAACCCCTATCTGGTGGATCTGGACCTCTTGAAGGAACATGGCCTCCTGACTGAGGAGGATATCGGTACGGATTGGGGCAGCGATCCGCGCAAGGTAGATTTCGGCCTCCTCTATGAACGCCGTCGCAAGGTTCTGGAGAAAGCATTCCAACGGTTCGATCGCCGGAAGATGGCCGACTATGTAGCTGAGAAAAGCTGGTATCTGCGGGACTGGACGCTGTTCTGCGCCCTGAAGGATCGGTTTGAGGGCAAATGCTGGGTGGACTGGCCTGAGGACATCCGGGATAGGAAACCTGAGGCCCTGGCCCGGTACGAGGCGGAGCTCCGGGATCTCATGGACTACCATGCCTTCGTCCAGTATTGTTTCGACAGTCAGTGGCAGGCTCTGCGGGCCTACGCCCATGAACAGGGCGTGTCCTTCATCGGCGACATACCCATCTACGTCCCCTACGACAGTGCGGACGTCTGGTCCCACAGGGAGTTGTTCCAGCTCACCGAGGCGGGCGTCCCCAAGCTCATCGCGGGCGTGCCCCCGGATTATTTCTCCGCCACGGGCCAGCTATGGGGTAACCCGGTCTACGACTGGGAAGCCAACGAACGGGAGAACTTCGCCTGGTGGCGCAGCCGCCTTATGGGTGCGGCCAGCCGCTGCGACGTGATCCGTATCGATCATTTCAGGGGCCTCGAGAGCTTCTGGGGCGTCGAATACGGGGCGGAGGACGCCCGGATAGGCCAATGGTATCCCGGCCCCGGCATGAAGCTCATACGTGCCTTCCGGGAGGAGGGCATGGGCGATAGCATCATCGCCGAGGATCTGGGCTTTTTGACCCCCGAGGTGAAGAAGCTCCTTAACGATTCCGGCTGCCCCGGCATGCGGGTCATGCAGTTCGGCTTCGAGCCTCTGGGCGACTCCCGGGAGCTGCCCCACAACTATGTGAAAAACTGCGTGGCGTATCTGGGTACCCACGACAACGACACCATCATGGGCTGGTTCCACAACGCCGATCCCGAAAGCGCGGCCTTCGCCGTGGACTATTTGGGCCTAAACCAGCAGGAAGGCTTCCCCTTCGGCTTCATTCGGGGCCTCATGACCTCTGTGGCGGATCTGGTGGTGATCCAGCTCCAGGATGTGCTGGGCTTGGGCACCGAGCACCGCATGAACCTGCCTGCCACCACGGGCTGGTGGGGCTGGCGAGCCCTGCCCACGGACTTCGATGCCGCTACCGCCGATCGCCTGGCCTACTACACCCGCATGACTGGCCGCGCGCCCGTGCCGAGGAAGAAATAAACGCAAAAAGTTACGCCTCCGCGATCTCGCGGAGGCGTTTTTTATCAGGTTACCGTTTCACCAGCTTTGTGCGCCAATCGGGCGGAGGACCGTCGTCGGCGTAATACTCGGTGAGGGAAACGATTTTGCCCTGATGGAGGGTAAAGAGGGAGGCGGCGTGGCAACTGTACTGGCCGTCGGCAGAGGCGATGCGGACCTCCGTCACGGCGCCTGTGGGCGTAGGCGTGGTGCACAGGAGCTCTCCCGTCCAGTTCCCCGGGTATTCGCAGTTGGCCAGCAAAAACTCCTCCACCGTGAACACCTCCCCGGTGCAGGGCCAGATGATCCGGGCGTCGGGCCAGAACCAGGCCCGCAGGGCTTCCTTGTTTTGCCCGATGCAGTCCCGCCAATACCGCTCAAAGTCCATCACTTGCACCACTCGTAGGTGAGCTTGCCCAGGATCTCCGTGCCCCGGTCGATCTGCTCCAGGGACGGCATGGAGAAGTTCATGCGAAAAGCGTTGCTGGGGACCTTGGGATCCATGACGAAGGCCGCGCCGGGCACACAGGCCACCTTGCGGGCGATGCCCTCCTGGACGAAATCCCAGGCGTCCATGCCCTCAGGCAGGAAGGCCGTGACGAAGAGGCCGCCCTGGGGGCGATTGAAGGTGATGGCGGGGGAGAAGTGCTGCTCCATGTCGTCCAGCATGCGCTTGCACTTGACGGCGTAAAGGCGGCGGATGTCGTTGAGGTGCCCCTCAAAATCGTGCTCCGTCATGTAGCGGTAGCAGATCTCCTGGGTCAGGGTGGCGGTATGCACGTCGCCGGTCTGCTTGGCCACCACCAGCCGCTTCATGAGGGTGCTCTCCGCCACCACGAAGCCCACCCGCAGGGCGGGGGCCATGGTCTTGGAAAAGCTGCCGCCGTATATGACCCGGCCGTCGGTGTCCATGGATTTGAGGGGGGTCAAAAACTCGCCCTCGTAGCGAAGCTCGCCGTAGGGGTCGTCCTCCAGGATCATGAGGTCGTACCGCTGGGCCAGGGCGTATATCTGCCGGCGCTTCTCCAGGGAGGTGGTGAAGCCCGTGGGGTTCTGGAAATTGGGGATGATGTAGATGAGCTTCGCCTTAGGATTAGCCCGGATCTTCGCCTCCAGGTCCTCCACGTTCATGCCGTCGGGCTCCATCTTCACGCCCACCAGCTTGGCCCCGTAGGCACGGAAGGTGTTGAGCACGCCCACGAAGGACAGCTCCTCGCAGAGGACCGCATCGCCCTCGTTGAGCAGGACCTTACTCGTCAGGTCCGCCGCCTGCTGGCCGCCGGAGACAGTGATAAGATCGTCCGTTGCCTTGGGAAAGCCGAACTTTTTGGAAAGATACGTTTTGAGAGTCTCCCGAAGGGGCACAAAACCCTCCGTGAACCCGTACTGGAGCATGGACGCGCCCCGATGGAGCAGGGCGTCGTTGGCGATGGCCGCCATCTCGGCCATGGGGAAGGTGTCGGGGGAGGGGTTGCCGCCGGCGAAGCTGATCATGTCGGGGGCCGCCGTCATCTTGAACAGTTCACGGATGATGGACCCGGAAACGCCGCGCATGCGGTCAGACTCGATAAATGCCATGTACGAAACCTCCTAAACAGAAAAATGAGTGTTTATATACCTATACCGTGGGCACCATCCTGAGCAACAGGTTCCCGCGATAGAAAAACCCACCCAGCAGGGATTCGTCGATGTATTCCACCAACCGCGGCACCACCACCAGCATGAGGGGCACCAGCATAAAGAGCACGAACACCAGGAAAATGCCGTGCAGCAGCCCGATACCGCAGGATAGCGGTACGTCGAATCGTCTGAGCCGGGGCAGGCCCGCCGCGCCGAAGTCGATGAGCCGCAGCAGGAACCCCAGGAACAGGCGGAAGACGAGGAACAGCACCAGGAGCGACAGGATGTTCAGCACCGTGTCCACGATGGTCTGGTTGAAGTAGTCGCCCAGGGCGTAGATGCCCCGGCGCTCGTAGACCTGCTTCTTCACGTTGTTCTTCACGGCGCTGTCGAAGGGAGCGGGCATGTTGGCGTTCTTCACCACCACGTTGAGCTCCTTCTCGCTGATCTGGGCTGCAGACACATGGACCAGCTCCACGCTGGTCTCGTTGATGTACTCATATCCCTCGAAGTAGTAGAGCATCATCTCATACAGCCCCTGCCGCTTCTGGACCAGGCCGGAGAGCGTGGTGCACAGGAGCAAAGCCAGCGCAAAGGACAATACGGACAACCCCAGGCTGATGGCCGAATAGACCACGCCTCGGTAGTATCCGGCCAGCAGTGCGATGGCCAGTATGAGCAGGATCACAAGATCGACCATAGCAGCTCCTTAGGACTCCCGTTTGGTGATGTAGCAATCGTCGCCGCTGACCAGCAGGAAGGAGGAATCGTTCAGCTTCAACGCCATATCCGCCGGGTATTCCAGAAGGATGTCGGCGGAGGGGGTGTTCTTGCCGGAATAGGTATAGCTGATCATGCGGGTCCGGGTGACGATGCGGATGCCGCTGTTCTGCAGGAAGGCGTTGACGATGTTCTCACCCACGTAAACCGTCAGCATGGTGGTATTGGGGGCGTCGGCCTCGGCCATAGCCAGAGTGTAGAGGGTGTGTTGGTTGCTGGACCCCCGAGGCTTCAGGAGGAAGCGGACCGTGCCGTTGTTCACGGACACGTCCATGACCTCCTTGCCGTAGATGCCCACCCGGTACCGCTCCCGGCTGCTGTCCATGTTGTAGCGGATGATATCCTCTGTACCCACCAGGAAGACGGAGTCCTCCGTGAAGTACACCCGCTCGATGCTCTGCTCGTAGAAGGAGGGGTAGTAGCTCATGGCGCCGCCGTTGCTGTAATCATATAGCCGGACCGTGGTCACGGGGAGAGAGGCCTGGGTGTTCACACAGATGACCCAAAGGAGCTCCCGATCGTAGCTGGTCTCGAAGCCGAAGTTGACCACCTTGCTCTCGGAGAAGTCGATGGGGTTCCCCACGGCCTCCGCGGAGGCGTTGAAGACCACGATGGAGTCGAGACCGTTGAGCTCGTTGGTCCGCAATGCGGCGCAGTGGCTGCCGCCGCAGGCCACGCCGCGGATAGTGCCGTTGAGGGTCAGGGTGGGGAAATTCCGAAGCTGCAGGCTGGAGCCCGCGTACACCGCCGTGATGGAGGAGGACACGCCGAACCCGTCGATGGCCGTGGGCAGGTTGGTCACCAGGCTCTTCTTCGTGTCGTTGGTGTTCACCTGGATGAGGTCGGTGGCGGAGGCGTAGGTGAGGTAACCTCCGGATACGTCGTAGTCCCTGTTGGCTTCGATGCCCAGCTTCTCATAGGTCAAGGAAGCGTCCCGCTGCCGGAACATGAGATAGAACATGGCAAATACGCCGCCAAAGAGGACGATGGCGACCAGGGCGAACAGTATGAGGCGCAGGAAATTGATCTTGGGTTTCATATCTTTATACTCACACACCATACTCTACCACTTTATCTGCGTTTCGGTCAAGAAATCATACGCAAAGTTTCAATTTATTCACGGCTGGCGTGGGAATTGGGGAAACCCTGTGAAATTCTTCCAAAAGACGCGGTAAACCCGTGGATTTCTCCTTGCATTTGTAAAAGGGCTGTGGTAGAATGACACGCTATGATACCATGCATAGAGTATGCGAGCAAACAGAGAAGGAGAGGAATCATGTCAGTTCTTGAAATGAAGGAAGGCAACATCGCCCGGCTCACCATCACCGTCGAAAAGGACGCCTTTGTGAAGGCGCTGAACGATGCCTATCATAAAACCGCCGGCCGCTATCCCGTGCCCGGCTTCCGCAAGGGCAAGGCCCCCCGCAAGATCATCGAGGCCAACTACGGCGCCATGGTCTTTTACGATGAGGCCTTCGACCTCTGCTGGGCGGAGCCCTACGACGCCGCAATCGCGGAGCACAAGCTGATCCCTGTGGACCGTCCCTCTGTGGTGGAGATGCCGGTCATGAGCGAAGCGGAAGGCGTCACCTACGTGGCCGAGGTCCAGCTCAAGCCCGAAGTCACCCTGGGTCAGTACAAGGGTATAGCCGTGAAGAAGCTTGCGTATACTGTGACGGACGAGGAAGTGGACAACGCCCTCAAGATGGAGCAGCAAAAGCAGGTCCGCTATGAGGATGTGGATCGGCCCGTGGAGATGGGCGATCGGATCATTCTCGATTACTGCGGCAAGGTGGACGGCGTGGCCTTCGAGGGCGGCACCGCAGAGGATCAGACCCTGGAGATCGGCTCCCACACCTTCATCCCCGGCTTCGAGGAGCAGCTGGTGGGCGTCAATCCCGGCGAGGAGCGGGACATTAACGTCACCTTCCCCGAGGAGTATCATGCCGAGAATTTGAAGGGCAAAGCCGCTGTCTTTACCTGCAAGGTGAAGACCGTCCAGAAGAAGGAGCTGCCTGAGATCGACGATGAGTTCATCAAGGACATCTCCGAGCAGGACACCGTGGCCCAGTGGAAGGAAAACAAGAAGCAGGAGCTGCTGAAGGCCCGCGAGACCGCGGCGAAGAACGCCCGGGAGAACGAGCTCATGGAGAAGGCCGCCGACAACGCTCAGGTGGACATCCCCGACTGCATGGTGGATCGGGAGGTCCAGTACATGATGCAGAACATGGCCTATCAGCTGGCGGCTTCCGGCCTGAAGCTGGACGATTACTTCAAGTACATGGGCACCGATCGGGAGAAGATGGAGGCCATGTACCGGCCCGACGCCAAGCAGCGGGTGAAGGTGGAGCTGGTCATCGAAGCCATCAAAAAGGCTGAGAACATCACTGCCTCCGAAGAGGAGATCGAGAAGGCTGTGGCGCAGTACGCCGAGCAGAACGGCCTCACCAAGGAGAAGCTGATGGAGACCCTCACCGAGGACGACAAGGCGTATTTTGCCGATAAGGCCTGCGCCGACAAGATCATCGACCTGCTGGTGGATACCGCCGTCGAAACGGAAGAGGAGCCCGCCAAGGACGAAAAACCCGCCAAGGAAGAGAAGCCGGCCAAAGCCCCCAAGGCTGCTAAGAATGCCAAAACTGCCAAGACCGCCAAGGCGCCCAAGGCCGAATAAGAACGGGAGGAACGGTCGATATTTCCTCCAGGAAGGAGAATCCTATGAACCTGATCCCCTATGTTGTGGAGCAAACCAATCGCGGCGAGCGCTCCTATGACATCTATTCCCGCCTGCTGAAGGATCGGATCATCTTCCTCGGCGGCGAGGTGGACGACGATGTGGCCAACAGCATCATC
>JBGVAK010000102.1:0-2219 GCA_045224495.1 Christensenellales bacterium | reverse complement strand
CATGTCGTACTTGGTGACGTACGCCGGGTTGTGGCAGGCGATGAAGTCAGCCGAGTCGATCAGGTAAGTGGACTGGATGGGCGTGTCGCCGAAGCGCAGGTGGCTGACGGTCAGGCCGCCGGACTTCTTGGAGTCGTAGGCGAAGTAGCCCTGAGCGTACATGTCGGTATGGTCACCGATGATCTTGATGGAGTTCTTGTTGGCGCCCACGGTGCCGTCGGAGCCCAGGCCGAAGAACTTGCAGGAGATGGTGCCCTCGGGGGCCGCGTTGACGGTGGGGCCGAGAGGCAGGCTCAGGTTGGTCACGTCGTCGATGATGCCCACGGTGAAGTGGTTCTTGGGCTCGTCCGCCGCCAGGTTGTCGTAGATGGCCTTGACCATGGTGGGGTTGAACTCCTTGCTGCCGAGACCGTAGCGGCCGCCCACGACCACCAGGTCGTTCCGGCCGGCTTCGCGGAGCGCGGTGCAGACGTCGGTGTACAGGGGCTCGCCCAGGGAGCCGGGCTCCTTGGTGCGGTCCATGACGGCCAGCTTCTTGCAGGAGGCGGGGATGGCGGCCAGGAACTTGTCCGCAGCGAAAGGCCGATAGAGACGGACCTTGATGAGGCCCAGCTTCTCGCCCTTGGCGTTCAGGTAGTTGATGGTCTCCTCGGTCACATCGGCGCCGCTGCCCATGATGACCACCACACGATCCGCATCGGGAGCGCCCACGTAATCGAAGAGGTGATAGGGCCGGCCGGTGAGGGCGCTGACCTTCTCCATGTAGTCCTCCACGATGGCGGGCACGGCCTCGTAGTACTTGTTGGCCGCTTCGCGATTCTGGAAGTAGATATCCGGGTTCTGCGCCGTGCCTCCCAGGTGGGGATGCTCGGGGTTCAGAGCCCGCTCACGGAACTTCTTCACCGCGTCGTAATCGAGGAGCTTGCCCATGTCCTCATAGTCGATGGCTTCGATCTTCTGGACCTCGTGGGAGGTGCGGAAGCCGTCGAAGAAGTGGACGAAGGGCACGGACGCCTTGATGGCGGAAAGGTGGGTGACGAGGGCCAGATCCATGACCTCCTGGACGGAGGCGGACGCGATCATGGCAAAGCCCGTCTGACGGCAGGCCATGACGTCGCTCTGATCGCCGAAGATGGACAGAGCGTGGGTGGCCAGAGCGCGGGCAGACACGTGGAACACGCCGGGCAGCAGCTCGCCGCTGATCTTGTACATATTGGGGATCATCAGCAGCAGGCCCTGGGAGGCCGTGAAGGTGGTGGTCAGCGCGCCGCCCTTGAGAGAGCCGTGGACCGCGCCGGAAGCGCCGCCCTCGGACTGCATCTCAGCGATGCGGACCTTCTGACCGAACAAGTTGATCCTGCCGTTGGCAGCCCAGTCGTCGGCGACCTCCGCCATGGGAGACGAAGGGGTGATGGGGTAAATTGCGGCAACGTCGGAGAATGCGTAAGCCACGTGGCTTGCAGCAGTGTTCCCGTCGATTGTCATGGTCTTTGCCATACCATAATCCTCCTGTTTTTTCTTGGGCGCATAAACACCCTTATAATCCAGATATATTATAGGCATTTCGGCCCCCGCTGTCAAGGAAAGGCTGCTGGAAATTGCGGGAATCGAAACGAAAAAGCAGATACCCGAAGGCATCTGCTTTGTTGAGTGCTGTGTTCAGCTTACTCCTCGGTCTTGAAGCCGGCGAAGAGGTCCGCGAGGCTGGTGGTGGTGCTGGTCACCGGGGGCAGCTCGTAGTCGCCATCCTCGTTGTTGCGACGGCGGCGATCCGGGCGGGACTCACGGCGCTCGTCACCTGCGGGACGCTCCGCGTTGGCGGGACGCTCGGCCCGGGGCCGACGCTCGCCACCGTTCTGGGCGGCGTTCTCACGGGCAGCCTTGCGCTCCTGATAGATGCGCTCCTTCTCGGCCTTCTCCGCAGCGATCTGCTCGGCGATCTCGGGATGCTCCTCCAGGGTGGCTTCCTTGCGGGAGAGGGAGATGCGCTTGGCCTCGGGGTTGACCTCCAGGACCTTGCAGCGGACGATGTCGCCCACCTTCAGCTCGTCCTCCACCTTCTCGATGCGGCGGGTGGCCACCTGAGAGATGTGGATGAGGCCGTCGATGGTGGGCTCGAGAGCCACGAAGGCGCCGAAGGGAACGATGCGGACCACCTTGCCCTCCACGATGGAGCCCACGGGGTACTTCTCACCGGCCATGGTCCAGGGCTTGGGCTG
>JBGVAK010000101.1:0-5302 GCA_045224495.1 Christensenellales bacterium | reverse complement strand
TTCGTCCTTGATGAGCCGGCGCTCGAAGGTGGTCATCCGATCCTTGCCGAAGATGGGGCTGTTGCGGCCGGCCCACAGGAACCAGAGGAAGTCCATGCCCAGCTCCCGCTCGGCGGTGCCCATCTTGTAGTAGTAGGCCCGGCGGGCAGCGGCGTCGGCGAAGTCCAAAAAGTCCTTGCCGCTGCGGTCCACGCCGTCCAGGTTGAAGGAGAGGAAGTTCCCGTCCTTGTCCATGGGGATACAGCCGTGGAAAAGGAGGTTCCCGTTGTAGATCTTGTAGATGCTGCCCTTCGAATACAGGAAGCGGACGTGCCGCTGCAGCTTCTCGCTGTTGAGGAAGGCGCTGGTGAGCTGGTCGATGACGGAGCTCTCCTCCGGCGTCAGGGTGTAGGGATCCTTGGGGTCCACGGTGGGGAAGTCCACATCCTCCAGGGGCCAGGTGGTGCCGTTGATGGTGATGCACTTGTTCTCGTAGTCGATCTTGTCGAGGAGCAGCCGATCCTCCATGCCGTACTCCGGGTGCCGCAGGATCTTCTGCCCCTCCAGCTTGAAGAGGATGACCGTGATGGCCTTGTGCATCCGGGCAGACAGAAGCTTGTCCTTCTCGGACACGCCCAGGGCGTCGTCGCCCATGAGCTTCACGGCGAACCTGGATACATCGGCGTTCTTGTAGACCTCGTTGGCGAAGACGGACAGGGGGCGCAGCGAGATGCCGTAGCCGGTCTCCACCACCTCCAGGTTGTTGTAATGGATGGAGTTGGACACCACGGTGGCTACCAGGGTCCGGGAGCCGGAAGCCGCGCCCATCCACAGGATGTCGTGATTGCCCCACTGGATGTCCACGCTGTGATGCTGCAGGAGGGAATCGAGGATGATGTCCGCCCGAGGTCCCCGATCGAAGATGTCGCCCACCAGATGGAGCCGGTCCACGGCGGCCCACTTAATGAGGGCAGCGAGATCCTTGATGAGGCCCGGCGCCTGGCCCACCTGGATGACGGTGGAGATGATGTTCTCGAAGTAGTCCCGCTTGTCCAGGTCCTCGCCGTGGGTGTAGAGAAGCTCCTCCAAAATATACGCGTGATCCTGGGGCAGGTTCTTGCGGACCTTGGAGCGGGTGTACCGCTCGCTGGTGGCCCTGGCCAGCAGCACCAGCCGATGGATGGTGATCCGATACCATTCGTCCAGGTCCTTGATCTGGGGCCGCAGCTGCTCCAGCTTCTCCTTGGGGTAGTAGATGAGGGTGGCCAGCTGGTTCAGCTCCTCCCGGGGCACGGCGTTGGCGAACAGCTCATCCAGCCGCTCGCGGATCACGCCGGAACAGGAGTTGAGGATGTGCAAAAAGGCCTCGTGCTCCCCGTGGACGTCGGAGATGAAATGCTCGCAGCCTTTGGGCAGGTTCTTGATGGCGTTCAGGTTGATGATCTCCGTGGCCGCGGCGCGGACCGTGGGGAACATGCGGGCAAGCATTTTGAGATAGCGCAGGTCGTTTTCCGTGTACGTGCGGTGCTTTGCCATGGTCAAATCTCCTTTATATGCTGTTTTAAAACGGGGTACGGAGCGATCAGAAGAGAACGTCTTCCTGGTTGTTTTCGCCGGTCTTGCCCCGCTCCTTGTCGTGGCTCTCCTCACGACTCACCTCCCAGGAAATGAGGAAGGAGATAGCGCCGTGCAGCACCACCATGCCCGCCACGATGGCCAGCTCGATAGGCTCCCGGACCAGCACCAGGCGGATGATCTCTGCGCAGAGCATGATGATGAGGGCGATGTTCATGAATCGGGTCAGATCCAACGTGACGTGGGGCCTGTGGGTGATCAGCTTCCAGACAGCCTTGCCGCTGCCCACCAGGATGATCCCCATGGCGATGATCTCCAGGATCTCGATACCCGCATGGGCGATGAAGGTGGTGACGGTCGTCAAGAGTTCCATGAGCCATGTCCTCCCAGATTTGGTGTTTTCAGTATAGCATGGGAACCCCCAAAGGCGCAAGAGAAAATCCTGATTCACGGGGCCGCCCGTGCGGCGAGAGATAATAAGCGTGAGCGCAGGAACACTTTCGTACCTCCTGTCATACTCTACCCATACCATCTTTTCACGGAGGCTGCCTATGTTCCCTCTCTCCCGTTTGCCCCTCGATCACGCCGGCCGGGTCCTGTCCCTGTCCGCGGCGGAGCCCTTGAAGGGGCGGCTGTTGGATCTGGGGTTCGTGCCAGGAAGCGAGATCACGCCCCTATACGCCGCGCCTCTCGGGGACCCCCGGGCGTACCGCATCTGCGACACGGTCATCGCCCTCCGGCAGCGGGACGCGGCCACCGTGACCGTGGGGGACGCATGAAACCCGTCGTCGGCCTCTGCGGCAACCCCAACGTGGGCAAAAGCACCCTGTTCAACGGGGCCACGGGATTGAAGCAGCACACGGGCAACTGGACCGGAAAGACCGTGGGCCTCGCCTCCGGCACGGCGAAGGTGGACGGGCGGGCGCTCACACTGGTGGACGTGCCGGGGACCTACTCCCTTCGGCCCGTGTCCGAAGAGGAGCGAGCGGCGGCGTCCTTCGTCATAGAGGGGAAAGCGGACGCCTACATCGTGGTCCTGGACGGCACCAGTCTCCGGCGGAGCCTGCCCCTGGCGCTGCAGATATTGGCCCGGCAGAAACGGACGGTCCTGTGCGTGAACCTGCTGGACGAGTGCGAGAAGCAGGGTATCCGTGTGGACACCCGGGCCCTGTCCCGGGCCCTGAACGTCCCGGTGGTGGGCGCATCCGCCCGCAGCGGGCGGGGCATCGAAGACGCGCTCCGGGCCGCCCTGGCCCTCATCGACGGGCCGGCGCCTGCGCCTGCGCCGCTCAATATCCTGCCGGGGGAAAGCGAAGCCGAAGCCTGTCACCGACGGGCCGGAGAGCTGTGCGCCCTGGCCGTGGCGCGGACGGACCCCCGGCGGCGGGACCGCCAGCTCCAAGTGGATACGCTCCTGACCGGGCGATGGCAGGGCATCCCCGTCATGCTCTGCCTCCTGGGCCTGGTGTTCTTTTTGACCCTAAAGGGGGCCAACTACCCCTCGGCCCTGCTGCAGCGGGGCTTCGATGGGCTGGGCATGTGGCTGCGGCGGGGCTTGGGGGCCCTGGGCGCCCCCGCCTTTTTGACGGGCCTTCTGATGGACGGGGTCTACGGGATCACGGCCACGGTGGTGTCGGTCATGCTGCCGCCCATGGCCATCTTCTTTCCCCTGTTTACGCTCCTCGAAGACCTGGGGTATTTGCCCCGGCTGGCCTTCGATCTGGATCGCTGCTTCGCCCGCTGCCACGCCTGCGGCAAGCAGGCCCTGACCGTATGCATGGGCTTCGGCTGCAACGCTGTGGGGGTCACGGGCTGCCGGATCATCGACTCCAAACGGGAACGGCTGGTGGCCATCCTGACCAACGGCGTCACCCCCTGCAACGGCCGATTCCCGGCGCTGCTGACCCTGTGCACGGTGTTCTTCGGCGGCGGGCTCCTCTCCGCCGGGCTCATGGTGGGGATCGTGGCCTTCTCGCTCTTAATGACGTTGGGCCTCTCCTTCCTCCTGTCCCGGACGGTGCTCCGGGGTCAGCCGTCGGCCTACACTTTGGAGCTGCCGCCCTTTCGCCGGCCCCAGGTGGGGAAGGTGATCGTCCGCTCCCTGCTCGACCGGACGCTCCGCATCCTCCTCAGGGCGGTGACGGTGGCGGCCCCCTGCGGCCTGGTCATCTACCTTTTGGGCCATCTGCCCCTGACGGGCCCCTCCCTGCTGTCCGGCCTCATCCGCTTCCTGGACCCGGCGGGCCGCTTCTTCGGCCTGGACGGGGCCATCCTCTCCGGGTTCCTCCTGGGGCTCCCGGCCAACGAGATCGTCCTCCCCCTGACCCTCCAGGGCTACGGCGCCGCCGGGGATCTGGGCCCGGCCCTGCTGGCTGCCGGATGGACGCGGACCACGGCCCTCTGCTTCATGGTCTTCTCCCTCCTCCACTTCCCCTGCTCCACCACCCTTTGGACCATCAAAAAGGAGACCTGTTCCTGGGGCTGGTGCCTGCTGGCGGCGGTCCTGCCCACGGTCTTCGGTCTCCTGTTTTGTTTGGTGCTGCGGCTTACAGCAGCAATCCTGTGATTTCGATCAATGCGACAAAGCCCACGATGATCAGCATAAGGGCCGTGCCGCAGCCGATGCCCATCCTGTCGCTCTTTTGCGCCTCCCTCAGCGTATCCGCATAGGCGGCAAACTGCTCCACCTCCTGATCCAAATACCCATAGTTGTTGTCCATTTCGCTTGCCTCCTCTCTTTGGGATGAGTCAAGCATAGCAAACTAATTGTCCCATATGCAGGACTTTGGCACCGGGACACGGAAGGTTCACGGATGGGACACGAAATGGTAAAAAGTCATATTGAGCCTGAGGTCAGGCATGGCGTTGTCCAGCGGCGCCTCACGCCCCGAAGGGACATTTGACCCTATCCAACTGGGCCTGGAACGCGTCCATGACCTCCCGTGGCGCGGTGATGACGGCCTCGCCGTCCAGGCCGAAGAGCCAGCCGAAGAACTGGGGGCTGACGGCCACGGTGGCGCGGATCTGGAAGTGGTCCTCGTCCACGGAGGAGATGGGCACGTCCTTGCCGAAGGTGTCGATGACCACGCCGATCATGCGGTTGGAAAAGCGCAGGGTCACGGTCTGCTCCTCCCCGCCGAACATGGAGAAGTTCTTGCGGGCATACTCCCCCAAGTCCTTCTCGGGCAGCAGGCTCTTGCCCTGGCGAAACATCTCCGTGACCCGGATGCCGTCCATCTTGTCCACCCGAAAGTGCTTGATCTTCCCCGCCTCGGCCTCGTAGGCGATGAGGTAGTAGTTCTCCTCCGCCCAGGAGAGGGCCAGGGGGCTCACCCGGTAGGGGCGGCCGTTCCGCCGGAACTTCTTCTCCTTGGTGACGGTGTAGGAGCAGTACCGAAACTCGATCTGCTTGTCCTCGGCGATGGCCTGGTGGATGGCGTCCACGTTGTAGTAGATGGACTCGTTCATGCTCTTGATCCGGTTCTTCACGTACAACTGCCGCTTCATGAGGGCGGCCTCGTGGACGCTCATGAGCCCGGCCAGCTTCCGGATCAGCTGCATGGTCTTGCGCTCCGTGATGAACTTGCTGGACTGGACGCTGTCGATGAGGAGCTTGATCTCCGGCAGCTCGAAGTCCCGCTCGCCCACGTAGTACCCCGCGGATCGGCCCCGGCTGCCGTGGACGTCCAATCCAAAGTCCCGCAGGGTCTCGATGTCGCTGTAGATGCTCTTGCGCTCGGCCCTGATC
>JBGVAK010000100.1:0-3955 GCA_045224495.1 Christensenellales bacterium | reverse complement strand
CTTCATCATGGGCCGCAGCGACAACTCCCGCAACCGCGTCTTCGTGGAGCGGGACGGGGCCCTCTATACGGAGCCCTTCGACCCCAGCCGGGTGAAGGACCCCAGCCTCATCATCTATGCCGCTCTGCGACAGTATGAGAACAAGCTCATCGTCACCAACGGCGACCAGACCGATACCGTCTATGCGGGGCTCCAGGCGGGCAAGAGCTTTTCCGAAGCCCTCTCCACCCGCTGTTTCGAGCCCGACGGCCCCAACTTCACCCCCCGCATCAGCGGCATGCTGACCTTCGCGAACGGGGACTTCGCCTACGAGATGAGCATTTTGAAGAGCATCGACGCCGAGGGCAGCGACTGCGCCCGGTACACCTTCAGCTACCCGGCGAAGGCGGGCCTCGGCCACTTTATCCACACCTACGTCACCGACGGGAACCCCCTCCCCACCTTCCAGGGGGAGCCGGAGCGGGTGCGGATGCTGGACGACATCGACGAATTTTCCGAATCCCTGTGGAACGCCCTGGACGAGAACAACCGCATCTCCCTGTACGTGCGCTATACGGACCTTGCGACCGGGGCCGTCAGCGAGACCATCCTCAACAAGAACCGATAAGGAGGACCCATGAAGGAATTCGAACTCAAGTACGGCTGCAACCCC
This sequence comes from Christensenellales bacterium, assembly GCA_045224495.1. GTDB lineage: Bacteria > Bacillota > Clostridia > Christensenellales > CAG-138 > RUG472. Next base: position 3,303 of record JBGVAK010000100.1, on the reverse strand, counting down.
AATCAGAAGCCGGCCCGCATCTTTATGGAGGACGGCAGCGACCTGCCGTTGAAGGTCCTCAACGGACGGCCGGGCTATATCAACTTCCTGGACGCCCTCAACGCCTGGCAGCTGGTGAAGGAGCTGAAGGCGGCCCTGGGCCTGCCGGCGGCGGCCTCCTTCAAGCATGTGTCCCCCACCAGCGGCGCCGTGGGTCTGCCCCTTTCGGAAAAGCTGAAACGGGCCTGCTTCGTGGACGACGTACCGGGTCTCGACGAGTCGCCTCTCGCCTGCGCCTACGCTCGGGCCCGGGGCACGGACCGGCTCTGCTCCTTCGGCGACTGGGCGGCGTTGAGCGACGTGTGCGACGTGACCACGGCCAGGCTCATCAAGCGGGAGGTCAGCGACGGCGTCATCGCCCCGGGGTACGAGCCGGAGGCTCTGGAGATCCTGAAGAGCAAACGGGGCGGCAAGTACAACGTGGTGGAGATCGACCCGGCGTATATCCCCCAGGAGCGGGAGCGCAAGCAGGTCTTCGGCGTCACCTTCGAGCAGGGGCGCAACAACTTCAGGATCGACCGGGCGCTGCTGCAGAACGTGGTCACGCAGAATAAGGACATGCCCGACAGCGCCGTCCGGGACCTGATCGTGTCCCTCATCACCCTCAAATACACCCAGTCCAACTCCGTCTGCTACGCTGTGGACGGCCAGGCCATCGGCGTGGGCGCGGGGCAGCAGTCCCGCATCCACTGCACCCGCCTCGCCGGCTCCAAGGCCGACACCTGGTTCCTGCGCCAGGCAGATAAGGTGCTGGATCTGCCCTTCCGCCCCGATCTCGGCCGCCCCGAGCGAGACAACGCCGTGGACGGCTACATCAACCAGAACGAGGAGGACGTGACGGCTGACGGCATCTGGCAGCGGTATTTCACCCGGCAGCCGGAGCCCTTCACCAAGGCGGAGCAGCGGGCGTACCTGGATACGGTCCAGAACGTGGCTCTGGGTTCCGACGCCTTCTTCCCCTTCTCCGACAACATCGAGCGGGCCTTCCGCTCCGGCGTTAAGTACGTGGCGGAGCCCGGCGGCTCCATCCGGGACGACGCCGTCATCGACTGCTGCGACCGGCACGGCATGGTCATGGCCTTCACGGGCATGCGACTGTTCCACCACTGAGGAGAACCATATGAAAGTCATGGTCATCGGCGGCGGCGGACGGGAGCACGCCATCGTCAAGAAACTAAGGGAAAATCCCGAGATCACCGAGCTCTACGCCCTGCCCGGCAACGGCGGCATGGCCCGGGAGGCTACCTGCGTGCCCATCGGCGCCACGGACCTGCCTGCCCTGGCGGCCTTCGCCGAAGAGAAGGCCATCGATTACGCCGTGGTCACCCCCGACGATCCCCTGGTCCTGGGGGCCGTGGACCTGTTGGAAGCGCAGGGCGTCCCCTGCTTCGGTCCCAATAAGGCGGCCGCCATTTTGGAGGGCAGCAAGGCTTTCGCCAAGGACTTCATGGCCCGGCATCACATCCCCACCGCCGCCTACCGGACCTTCACCGATCCTGCGGCGGCCCTCGAGTACGTGCGGAACTGCCCCCTGCCCACGGTGGTCAAGGCGGACGGCCTGGCCCTCGGCAAGGGCGTGGTCATCGCCGAGACCCGGGAGGACGCGACAGCGGCTGTCCGGGCGGCCATGTGCGAGGGCAAGTTCGGCCACAGCGGGGAGACCATCGTCATCGAGGCGTTTTTGACCGGCCCCGAGGTGTCGGTCCTGACCTTCACCGACGGCAAGACCCTGGTGCCCATGGTCAGCTCCATGGACCACAAGCGGGCTTTGGACGGGGATAAAGGCCTGAACACCGGCGGCATGGGCACCGTAGCCCCCAACCCCTATTACACGGACGCGGTGGCTCAGCGCTGCATGGCGGAGATCTTCCTCCCCACTATCCGGGGCATGGCCGCAGAGGGCCGTCCCTTCAAGGGGTGCCTCTATTTCGGGCTCATGCTGACGCCTACCGGCCCCAAGGTCATCGAATACAACTGCCGCTTCGGGGACCCGGAGACCCAGGTGGTGCTGGCGCTTTTGGAAAGCGACCTCTTTACCGTCATGCGGGCGGTCACCGAGGAACGGCTCCAGGAGGCGGACGTGCGCTTCTCAAACGGCGCAGCGGCCTGCGTGATCCTGGCCTCGAAGGGCTACCCCCTGTCCTACGAGAAGGGCTTCGAGATCGCCATGACCGAAGAAGTCCGGCCCCACGTGCTCTTTGCGGGGGCCAAGGAACAGAATGGGAAGCTCTGCACCAGCGGCGGTCGGGTCCTGGGCGTGGTGGGCACGGGCAAGACCCTGCCGGAAGCCTTGGCCCTCGCCTATGCGCGGGTGGAGCAGGTCTCCTTTGACAACGAATTTTATCGCCGCGACATCGGAAAGCGGGCGCTGGAGGCATAATGGTTTATCGCATATTTGTGGAAAAGAAGGCGGCCTTCGCCCAGGAGGCGGAGGCTTTGCAGCGGGAACTGAAGGACTTTCTGGGCATCGCCTCCCTGAAGGGGCTCCGGCTCCTGAACCGCTACGACGCGGAGGGGATCTCCAAGGACCTCTTCGACCAGGCGGTCAGGACCGTGTTCTCGGAGCCCCAGGTGGACGAAGCCACGGAGACGCCTGATCTCGAGGGCGACGCCGTCTTCGCCGTGGAGTACCTGCCGGGCCAGTTCGATCAGCGGGCGGATTCCGCCGCCCAGTGCATCCAGCTCATCTCCCAGGGGGAGCGGCCCCTCATCCGCTCCGCCCGGGTCTACGTCCTCTATGGGGACCTGACCGAGGGGGAGATCGCTGAGATCAAGAAATACGTCATCAACCCGGTGGAGGCTCGGGAGGCGTCCCTCGGGAAGCCCTCCACCCTGCGCATGGACTACGCCGTGCCCACCGAGGTCAAGACCCTCCAGGGCTTTCGGGAGCTGGATAACGAGGGCCTCGCCGCCTTCATCCGGGCCTACGGCCTCGCCATGGATGTGGACGACATCACCTTCTGCCGGGACTACTTTGCCGCCGAGGGCCGGGACCCCTCCATCACGGAGATCCGCATGATCGACACCTACTGGTCCGATCATTGCCGTCACACCACGTTCCTGACCGAGATCGACGGCGTACGGTTTCAGGACGCGCAGCTGCAGCAGACCTATGAGCGCTACCTCGAGACGCGGCGGGAACTGAACCGGACCAAGCCGATGTGCCTGATGGACATTGCGACGCTCGCGGTGAAATACCTTCGCGCGCACGGCATGCTCGACAAGCTGGACGAGTCCGAGGAGATCAACGCCTGCACCGTCAAA
>JBGVAK010000099.1:0-2687 GCA_045224495.1 Christensenellales bacterium | reverse complement strand
CCGCCGGTGCCCAGCATGAGGATGTTTTTCATAGCCGCTCCTTTCCGAAAGGGATGAAGGCATAGATTTATCTCCAACTGTTTGCGTGTTCGCCGTGACTGCCCTGCGCAGATCAAGACCCATTTCTTTCCTCTCGCGGAAAGAAACGGTTCTTGGACTCCAAAGAAAGGCGACCAGAGGAAGTGTCCTCTGGACTCCACGCAAAGGCGGGGAACCCAAGGGCGAAACCAGGGTCGCCGCTTGCGCAGTGAGGCGTGGTTTGGAGCCACGCATACCGCTGACGCTCCATGGACCTTCTGACAGGGACTTCACCCCGCTTTTGCATGCGGCTCGGTGGGTTTGACCCGCCATAGACTTTGCACTGGAGCTGTACCGTGTTCCGACGATCGCGATGCCGAGCCATAGAGCTGTACAGCAGTTGATCGCGTTGGCGCCCTTTCTTTCTTCCACCGGGCGCGGCGCTGTCTTTCTTTCGGCAAGACGAAAGAAAGATAGGGGGGCGCATTGCGCAGGCCGCAATTTGTGAACAAGAAATCTCCATGGGAAAGATCTTATAATTTATTATACCAAGCCCCTGCGAAAACTGCAAGCCGCGGGGCGTGGCGCAATTGACAGCCGCGCCGGAGAAGCGGTATAATATTTCAGTTACAACACCTGTGAAAGGAGGCCCTGCCATGCGCCGGAACAATACCCTGATCGTGCTTGTGACCGTCCTGCTGCTGGCGGGACTCCTGGGCGCCGCCGCCTGGCGGCAGGAGCACGCGGCTCCGTCTCCCGCGCTCCCCGACGCCTCTGCGCCGGAGGCAGCGGAGACGCCCGTATCCCCGTACATCGGGAAGCTCGTCATCACGGAGCTGATGGAGAAAAACAAATCCGTCGCCGCCGACGAGGACGGGGATTTCTCCGACTGGATCGAACTCTATAACGCGAGTGATGAGACCCTGGATCTCGAGGGCTTCTATCTCGCCGACGGCCCGGATCAGCGCCCCTGGGTCTTCCCCAAGACGGGCCTGCTCCCCGGAGACCGGATGCTGGTGTTCGCCGACCGCAAGGACCGCCGCGGCTCTGTCCTGCACACGAGCTTCGGCCTGTCGGAGGGGGAGTGCGTCTGCCTCTGGGACCGGGACGGCCTGCCGGTGGACACCGCCGAGACCGGCGGCTGCGGGGGGGACGTGTCCATGGCCCTGCTTCCCGACGGGAGCTGGGCGCCCTGCACGATGCCCACGCCGGGCTATGAGAACAGCCGGGAGGGGTATGAGCGCTACCAGCAGACCCTGTGGCCCAACGGCTCCCTGGTCATCAACGAGGTGGCCGTGGCGAACTTTTCCACGTACTATTTCGGCTACCGGGACGACTGCGACTGGGTGGAGATCAAGAACGTCTCCGACCGGACGGTCAATCTCGGCGGCTGCTACCTCTCCGATCAGGAGGACGACCGCCTCCTGTACCGCCTGCCGGATCAGGAGCTGGCCCCGGGCGGGCTGCTGGTGGTGGCCTGCGACGACGATCCCCGTGGCGTCCCGGGCAGCACCCCCTGCACGGGCTTTGCCCTGGACTCGACCGAGGAGCAGCTCTATCTCTCCGACGCCGACGGCAGGCTTCTGGACCAGGTCACCCTCCGGAACATCCCCTACAACGGCAGCTGCGGCCGCCTGGACGGGGAGGCCGGCTTCTTCTTCTTTGAAAAGCCCACGCCCGGCCGGGACAACGCCGGCGGGGCCCGCTTCATCGCGGAGGCCCCCGTGGGCCTCACCCGGGACGGGGTGTATGAGAAGGCAGAGTCCGTGCAGGTGGAGCTGCAGGCGGCGGCGGGGGAGATCCGCTACACCCTGGACGGCTCCCTGCCCACGGCGGAGAGCGCTCTCTACACCGGCCCCCTGACCCTGACGAAAACCTGTGTGGTCCGGGCCGTCGCCCTGGAGGAGGGCTGCCTGCCCAGCCCCGCCCTCACCCAGTGCTTCTTTATCAACGAGGGGCACACACTGCCCATCGTGAGCCTGGTGGGCGACAAGCCCAGGGACCTTGCCATCATGTTCGACGGCGGGCACAAGAACCAGGAAGAGCCGGGCGTGCTCTCCTTCTACCGGGACGGCGAGGGCTTTTCCATCCCCTGCGGCGTCTCCATGAACGGCGAGACCAGTCTGGCGGAATTGAAAAAGAACATGTCCCTGCGCTTCCGCGGGGCCTACGGCCAGGAGGCGCTGGAATACGACCTCTTCGGCGGGGGCGTGACGCGCTTTACCAATCTGCTGCTCCGGGCCGGACAGGACCAGCTGCAGGCCATCATCCGCAACGAGCTGGCCCAGGAGCTCTGCGCCAGGGCGGGGGCGAAGGTCATCAACCAGCGCAGCCTCTTCTGTGTGCTGTATCTCAACGGCGAATATGTGGGCCTCTACACCGTCAAGGAGAAGGCCAACGAGCAGCTCTATGCGGATCTGGCCGGGGTCAGCCGCAAGAGCGTGCAGCTCTACGAGGCGCCCGCCCCCTACGGCTCCGACTTCTACGATGAGGTGGCGGCCTACCCCTATTACAACGACATCACCGATCCGGCCAACTACAAGCAGTTCTGCCAAAAGGTGGACATCGACAGCCTTATCGACTGGACCTTTATGGAGGGCTTCTGCGCCAACACGGACGTGACCATGGGCAACGTCCGCTATGTGCGCTCCGACGAGGACGACGGAAAG
>JBGVAK010000098.1:0-19171 GCA_045224495.1 Christensenellales bacterium | reverse complement strand
GCTCATGGCGGTGCTGATCCTGTTCTTCATGGCCATGGGCTCCCTGGTGGGCTCCTTCGAGGAGGTGGTGCCCCTGGTGCCCATCGTCACGTCCCTGGCCGTGGGCCTTGGGTGGGACGTGCTCACGGGCGTGGCTATGAGCCTCCTGGCTGCCGGGTGCGGGTTCGCGGCGGGCGTGGCCAATCCCTTCACCATCGGCGTGGCTCAGACCCTGGCAGGGCTCCCCATGTTCAGCGGCGTCTGGCTCAGGCTCCTGTCCTTCGCCTGCATCTATGCCTTGCTCCTTGGCTTCGTCCGCTTCCATGCCAAACGGCTGCCGGAGCGCGCCTCTGAGAAAATGGCGGAGGCTCACGTGCCCGACAAGCACATGGACCGGGGCCTGCTCCTCTTCGCTCTGATCCTGGGCGCGGGCATCACCGTGGTCCTGTCCAGCGGGTTCATCCCCGCCCTTAGGGACTTCACCATGATCATCGTGGCAGTCATGTTCCTGGTGGCGGGCGTAGCGGCGGTGTTGGCCACGGGCAAGGGCGTGAAGTGGCTACTAAAATCCTTCCTATCGGGGCTTGTGGCCATCGCGCCGTCGGTGCTCATGATCCTCATGGCCGCCTCCATCCGGTACATCCTGGTGGAGGGGAAGATACTGGACAGCCTCCTCCACATGGCCGTGGGTGCGGCGGGGAACATGTCGCGGGCCGCCCTGGTGCTGTTCATCTATGCGATCTGCCTCGTTTTGAACTTCTTCATCCCTTCGGGCTCGGCCAAAGCCTTCCTGTTGATCCCCCTGATCGTGCCCCTTGCTTCCGTCTTCGGCGTCAACAGCCAGCTCTGCATCCTAGCCTTCGCCTTCGGGGACGGGTTCAGCAACGTGTTCTATCCCACCAACCCCTGCCTCCTGATCTCCCTGGGTCTCGTGGATTCAAGCTACGGGAAGTGGGCGCGGTACTCCGGCAAATTCCAGCTCATGAACCTGGTCCTTACCGCGGGCCTGCTGCTCTTCGGCCTGGCGGTGGGATATTGACAGGGAAAGGATACGTGTATGTTCGATTTTCTGAAAAAGAAGAAGGCGCCCTATGTTCAGACCTCCACGGCGGACTGGCAGGACCGGTGGCGGAGCCTGGTACCGCCGGAATGCCGGAACGTGCCGGTGACGGTGGACGGCATCAGCATCGAAGCCTACGTGCTGGTGAACCACTTCGCCATGATGCTGCAGGACGGGCTCCTCATGGAGGCAAGCTTCTTCGACGTGTGCGAGCATTTCCAGCGGGCGGGCTACCACGTGATCTGGCTCATGCGCTGCACCCAGGACGTATACAACGGGTATCTCAAGCGAGGCGGCGAGAAAAACGGCGTCACCCGCTGGCTCTGGAGATCGCCTACCACCAACTTCGGCCGCTGGATCTCCGACAACCATGAGGCGACCATCCTGATCCAGCACGCGGAGCTCCCGGAGGGGGAACTGACCGCCTGCGACGCACCGGTCCTCGGTCGCGTCACCTGGGCCACCAGCGACGACGATACCAAGATGGTCCCCGGCCGTACGGAGTTCCAGACCGTGCCGCTTCCTGCCACGCCGCGCCAGCTTCTAAGATGGCTCAAGGGGGAATCGCTTAGAAGTATTTCGGAATAGAGGTATTGATTGAAAGCTTCGCAGCTTTTCTTGAAAGAAAAGCTGCCCAAAAGAACTTAAGAAGGGGTATTGCTTTTCGCACGAAAGCTTTACCCCTTCTTGCATTACTCTTTTTGCGCCGCTTTTTCTCTTTAGCTTAAAGAGAAAAAGCGGCAAAAGAAAACTTAACTGTTCATCTGCGCTTCGACCAATCTGGTGGCCCCATACCGTTCCCGCAGCAAGGGCTTTTCGATCTTGCCGGTGGGGTTCCGGGGGACTTTGGCGAAGATCAGCTTCCGGGGCCGCTTATACCGGGGCAGGGCCAGGCAGAAGTCGTCCACCTCGGTTTCCGTCAGGGATTCGCCGTCCTTCACCTCGATGATGGCCGCCGCGATCTCGCCCAGCCGCTCGTCGGGGAGCCCGATGACCGCCACGTCCTTGATCTTGTCGTGGGTGCGGAGAAAGTCCTCTATCTGCACCGGGTATAGGTTCTCGCCGCCGGAGATGATCACGTCCTTCTTCCGGTCCACCAGATACACGAACCCGTCCGCGTCCATCTTGGCCATGTCCCCGGTCCGAAGCCAGTCGCCCATAAGGGATTCCTTCGTAGCCTCCGGGTTCCGATAGTAGCACTTCATGACGCCGGGGCCCTTCACCAGCAGCTCGCCCACCTCCTCGGGCTGGGTGTCCTCGTTCTTATCGTTGACCACCCGGATCTGCCAGCCGTAGCCGGCCTTGCCGATGGCCCCCAGCTTGTGCAGGTTCTCCATGCCCAAATGGACGCAGCCCGGGCCGATGGACTCGCTAAGACCGTAGTTCACGTCGTACTGGTGCTTGGGGAACACCTTCAGCCACCGCCGCACCAGAGAGGGGGGCACGGGCTGGGCGCCGATGTGCATGAGCCGCCACTGGCTGAGCTCGTAGTCGCTGAGCTTCAGCGCGCCGGAATCGAGAGCGTCCAGGATATCCTGGACCCAGGGCACCAACAGCCAAACGATGGTACACCTCTCCTCGCTGACGGTCTGGAGGACCCAGTCGGGGCGGACGCCCCTCAGGAGCACCGCCCGGCTGCCGGAAAGGAGGCTGCCGAACCAGTGCATCTTGGCGCCGGTGTGGTAGAGGGGCGGGATGCAGAGGAACACGTCGTCATGGGTCTGCAAATGGTGCTTCTGCTCGCAGATAGCTGCGTGCATCAGGGCCCGGTGGGCGTGCAAAATGGCTTTGGGGAAGCCCGTGGTGCCGGAGGAGAAGTAGATGGCTGCGTTATCGTCCTCCGTAAGCTCCACGGCGGGGGCACGGCTGGAGCAGAACTCCACCAGCCTGTCGTAGCTGTCCGCGAAGGCAGGCACGTCCTGCCCCACGTAGAACAGGGTCTTCACCTTGGGGAGCCGGGGCAGGGCGGAGGCCACCCGCTCCGTGAACTCCGGCCCGAACACCAGCACGCTCACTTCAGCGAGGTCTGCGCAGTAGGCGATCTCCTCGTCGGTGTACCGGTAGTTCATGGGCACGGCCAGGGCGCCGGTCTTCAGGGTCCCGAAGTAGATGGGCAGCCACTCGAGGCCGTTCATAAGCAAAATGCCTACCTTGTCCCCCTTCTTCACGTTCCGGGTGAGCAAGAGATTGGCGAACCGGTTGGCCTTGGTGTCGAACTCCCGCCAGGTCATGTCCCGGCGATAGCGGCCCTCGGGGCTGGTCTCGATCAGGGTATACTCTCGCCAGGTCATCTCCGCGGCGGGGCGGGCGGCGGGGTTGATCTCCACCAGGGCCACCTCGTTGGGGAAGAATTTGGCGTTCTTTTCCAGTGCTTCCGTTATCAATTCCATAGTCTGTTTCCTTTGGTGACGAAATTTAATATATAGTATCACTCTTTCCCGCCAAACACAAGAGGGAAAGTTTATTTCCGATAAACAGAAAAGAATTATTGATAAACAATAATTTTAGATTGACAAACGATGTGAAAGGTGGTATGGTATGTCCAACGAAAGACAAAAGGAGCCCTTCCATATGCCCAAGATCAGCAAAAATGCTTCCGTGACCCTGTCCCTCATCTGCTGCGGGATCGGCTTTCTGGGCCTCATCGGCCTCGGTGTGCTGCTGCCCGTCTATCTGCCGGCCCATGGCGGTCTGTACGGGGAAACGATGCCCGTGAAGCTGGTAATCCTCATCTACCTCTGCCTTGTCCCGATAGCTCTGGCCGACGGCTTTCTCGTCAGGCTTCTGCTGCTGGTGAAAGGGCGCCAGGTGTTCACGGATAGGGCCGTCTCCTGCCTTAGGACCATCTCCTGGTGCTGTTTTTTGGAGGCGGGGCTGCTGCTCCTCGGCGTGTTCTATTTCTACATGATGCCTGTTCTCGCCTTCGTGGCCGGTTTCTTAGGCCTGGTCCTGCGGGTGGTCAAGAACGTCATCGAGGAAGCCGTGGCGTTGAAGGCCGAGAACGACTTCACCATCTGAGGGAGGGCAGCGCCATGATCGAAGTGAACCTGGACGTCATGATGGCCAAGCGCCGCATGAGCCTCAACGAGCTTTCGGACCGGGTGGGCATCACGGTGGCCAACCTGTCCATCCTGAAGAACAACAAGGCCAAGGCCGTCCGCTTCTCCACCCTGGACGCCATCTGCCGGGAGCTGCACTGCTCCGTAGGCGATATTCTGGAATACAGAGAGGAACAATAAAATGGAAGAATTGAATATGAACCAAGCGGTGCAGCCCGTGGTCGCACCGGAGCCGACTATACCCCAAAAGACCCCCGTACCCATGCGGGATCGGGTCCTGGCCGTGGCGCTGCTGGTTCTTGGCTACCTCGTCTGCCGGTTTCAGATCCATAACTGGCCCCTGTTGGGCCTGGTCTATGGCCTGGTCCTCTACGGCCTGACGGCGTGGCACTTTCGCTTCCAGGCAGGCCGGCAGGCCTGGGGCGTCTGGGCCGTGGGCCTCGTTTTCCTCCTCAGCCACCTATTGACCGACAACGGTCCGGTCCGCTTCTTCGCCCGGTGGCTCAGTGTGCTCCTGTGGGGCTACGGGGTCTACTGCGCCGGGGGCAACGGGGCGGATGAGCTGGGGGACATGTTCGTGCCGGAATTCATCAAGGCCAACGTCCTCATGCCCTTCGCGCGTCTCTCGGCCTTCTTCACCGCCGCCTTCTCGGGCGGCAAACGGAGCTATCTTAAGACCGGCCTCATGGTGCTGCTGGGCCTGGGACTCGCCCTGGTCCCGGTGCTGGCGGTGGTGGAGCTCCTCCAGTACGACGCCGCCTTCTCGAAGCTCCTCGACGACATATTCTCCGAGAGCTTGCCCGAGGCGGTCTTTCGCCGGCTGCTGTACCTGCTTATGGCCGTGGCCATGGCCACCCTGCTCATGAGCACCCTTCGGGCCAGCCGGGACCACGCTATGAGCCGGGTGCTGGACCGGGAGAGCTGGAACGCCTTCTCCATCCGCCGCCGGTTTATGCCCCTGGTGGTGAGCGCGGCTATGCTCATCCCCCTGCTGCTGATCTACGGCCTATTCTTCTTCAGCCAGCTGCCTCTCTATACCTCGGCCTTCACCGGCGTCCTGCCCGGAGGCTACACCTACGCCGACTACGCCCGGGAGGGGTTCTTCCAGCTCTGCGCCGTCTGCGCCATCAACGGGGCGCTGTACCTGTTCATCAGCCTGTTCACCAAGCGGGGGCAGGGGGAGGGCGTCCGCCGGGCCCTGCTGACGGCTCTGTGCCTGTGCAGCCTCATTTTGGCGGCCACGGCCTGCTCCAAGATGGTCCTGTACGTCCGGACCTACGGCCTGACGCCCAAGCGGGTGTACTCGAGCTGGGCCATGGCCCTGCTGGTGGGAGCCTTCCTGCTGGCCCTGGTAGGCGCCTATTGGAAGAAGCTGAACATGACGAAAGCCCTGTGCGGCCTGTTCGTGTGTCTCTTCGGTCTGCTGTGCCTCTGTGACACCAACGCCCTCATCGCGGCGTATAACGTCCGGGCCTATGAGCAAGGCCGCCTGGCCGTCGTGGACACCTCCGTTTTCTGGGACCTGGGGGAATCCGCCGCCCCCGCCGCCGCGCGGCTGGTGGAGGATGCGACATACGGGGACGAAGCGAAGCGGTTCTTAAGCTATCACGGCCAGCGATCCGCCTTGGACGCCCTCGCCCACGGCCTGCCCGGCTTACGGGCCCGGGCCGTCTCGGAGCCTTATTGGAAGGGGCGCGCCACGGTCCATGTCCGCATCGACACGGACGACGGCTTCGAAGCCCTGGCCTGCTGGTACGGGGAGAAGGGCTGTGAGCACAGCGCCGGCACCACCGTAAACGCCGACGGCACCCCTTTCGCCCGGGGCCAGGAGACCTTCTTCGAGCTGGACCAAGCGCCCTGGGACGGCTGGGCGCCCCTGGAGGGGGACACCGTCCGTTTCCAGCTGTTCGTCACGGAGGAGGGGGCGGGGGAGCAGGCCACCAATATCCTGGACTGCTGCTACGGCGACACCGTCCGCATCACCCTCACCGGCAGCGCCGAGAAGGGATACGCCATCGAAAAGGCGGACTAATCGAGACAGCTTTCCAGCCCCTCCCGGTCCATGAGCCGGAAGGAGCCCCGATAGACGGCCAGTAGGCCGTCTTTTTCCATGCGGGAAAGCTCCCGGGAAAGGGCGCTGCGGTTCACGCCCAGCAGGGACGCCATGGCCTCCCGGGTCATGTTGAGGGTGAAAGTGAGGCCGCCCTGGTCACGGGCCGCATCCAGCAAGAACAGGGCGATGCGTCCCCGCAGGGATCGCTCCGACAGGTACCGGACCTTGCGGTTCAGGGCCCAGTACCGGGCCGAGAGCTCGTGCAGGAGGTTGATCCGAAGCCGGTCACCAAATTCGCCGGGGGCAGCCATGATACTGTCGAAGGGTACGAACAGGACCCGGGCGTCCTCCATGGCCTCCACGGTCACGGGGCTCTTGCCGTTGTCCGTGGCCATGAGCATGTCCCCGAACATGGTGCCCGGCTCCAGGACGCTCTGCAGATTTTCCTCCCCCTGCCGGTTCAGCCGGTAGGCCTTGATCTTGCCGGAAAGGAGCACCCCCGCCGCGGTCACGCTGTCCCCCTGGGAGAGCAGTATGGTCCCTCGGGGGAAGCTGTCCAGCCGGCACCGGGCGCTTTTCAAAAACCTGGCCACGTCTGCGGGTTCCAGCCCCGCGAACAGGGAGGCGCAGAGGAGGGCGGGAGAGAGGGGAATGGTGTCCATGGGCTACACCTCATCCACCGTCTTCGACGGTTCCCCTTCCCCTCGAGGGGAAGGCTTATTGGAAGATGATACGGCCCCTTCCCCTCGAGGGGAAGGCTTTTGGAAAGTGGAGGGAGGCAGATACTTCTGAATATCCGTACAAACCCCGTGGAAGTTGCGCTTCACGTCCAGATTGGAATAGCGCAGGACAGTGATGCCGTGGGTCCTGAACCAATCGTCTCGCGCCTGATCCTGCATAAGGCTCTTGTCGCCGTAGTGCTGGATGCCGTCCAGTTCGATCACAAGTTTGGCGGAGGCGATATAGAAATCAGCGATATAGTTCCCGAACACCTTCTGCCGGTTGACGGTGCAGGGCAGATTTTTCAGATAATCATACCAAAGATGCCGTTCCTCCGGCGTCGTCTCTTTTCGCAATCTCTGTGCATATGGCGTCAGCTTTTCATTTCGTGTCTCGTTCATTTTTCCTCCAAAAGCCAAGGGAAGGGGATAGGTTTCAAGCCTTCCCCTTGAGGGGAAGGGGGACCATTTGTGCAGCAAATGGGGGATGAGGTGTTACATCGTTGCCTCGGCAACAGTATACCCCCTTTTGCCCCAGCTTGCAATCCCCGGGACATATTGGTATAATGGGGTAAACTAAGGGAAGGTGTGCGAGAAAGGATGGAGCAGGAACAGAGCAAGCAGAATAGCTGGTTCAGCCTGGACATGGACATCGACTGCCGCCACGTGGACGTGGTGGACGGCATCCGTGGCTTTTCCGTGCTGCTGGTCCTGTGGTTCCACTTCTGGCAGCAGACCTGGTTCATGCCCACCTACCGCACGCCCTTTTTGAGTTTCCTGGGCATCACGGATTTGACCCCCAGCCATATCCGCTGGGTGGGCTACATCTTCGTGGACATGATGGTCTTGTTGTCCGCCTTCTGTTTGACGCTGCCTATCGCCCGGTCCATGCTCACGGGCAGCCCGGTGGACGACGCCTGCACGTTCTACAAGAAGCGCCTTGCCCGCATCTACCCCAGCTACCTCCTGGCGGTCCTCGTATCCTTCGGCTTCCAGCTCTGGTGGGGACACTATCCCACGGCCTCCTACGCGGTCCGGGATCTCATTTCCCACCTGACCTTCACCCATACGCTCCGGGCAGACACCTACGTCTATGCGCCCATCAACGGGGTGCTGTGGACCGTGGGCCTGGAGGTCCAGTTCTACGTGCTCTTTCCCCTGCTCACCAAGCTCTTTCGCAAGAGCCCCCTGCTCTTTTGGGGGACGCTGACGGGCTTCGGCGGTTGGTTCATCTTCCAGTACGCCCTGAAGCAGGAGCCCATCAATATGCAGGTGAACCAGCTCCCCACCTTCCTGCCGGTCTTCGCCAACGGCATGCTCGCTGCCTACCTCTTCACCCTCTACTGCGTGAAGGCCCCCTATAAGCGGCTTTGGGGCGTGTTCTTCACGGTCCTCGCCGTGGTGGGCGCCGTGCTCATCCGCAACGAGATCGTCTCCGCCCAGATGTACCCGGCGGACAAGCAGATCTGGCAGTTGGAGAACCGGATGGGCCTGTCGTTGTGTTTCACCCTGTTCTTGGTGAGCGCGGCCCTGTCCCTGAAGCCCCTTCGCTGGCTCTTCTCCAACCCCGTGGCCCGGTTCCTGGGGGCCATCTCCTACAACTTGTATCTGTACCACCAACGGCTCATCGTGCTGCTGCGCATGAGCCTGGGATTCCAGAGCGGGGCGGACGTGGCGGCGGCAGGGACCCGGATGCAGCTCTTTTTGACGGCGGAAGCCCTGGGCCTGTCGCTCCTCCTGGCCGCGGTGCTCACCTACTTTTGGGAGCGGCCCTGGCAAAGATGGATCATGTCCTGGGGCAGGAAGGAAGAGCCCGCCCCGGAGACAGCCCCGGCTGAGCCGGCAACAGAAACGGAATCTATAGAAATCAATACAGCATCAGAAGAAGAAAGGAAATAGAACCATGCATTATCAGTACAAGACCAAGAACGTTTGCTCCAGCGCCATCGACTTCGACCTGGAGGGCAACAAGCTGCACAACGTGGTCTTCACCGGCGGCTGCAACGGCAATTTGAAGGCCATCGGCAAGCTGGTGGAGGGCATGGACGCGGATCAGGTCATCGCGCTCCTGCAGGGCAACACCTGCGGCCGGAACTTCACCTCCTGCGCGGACCAGCTCACCCAGGCTATCCGGGAGGCCAAGGCGAATATAGCCTAAGTTCATAGTAATTTTGCAGTTATTTGACAGATTTTGACTTGTGGGCGACGGTCTGTCATGGTACAATACTCACGATTTTTTCCAAAGGATACCTATCGACGTGAACCTGAAACGCTGGATCGCCGCCTTGCTGGCCTTGGTCACCCTCCTGATGGGAGGCTGCGGACCCAAGCAAACGGCCGAAGCCATACAACCCATACAGTCCGTTGCCATCGAAGCTACGGCGGAGCCCACCTCGGTCCCCGCTTCGGCGGAGCCTGCAAAGACGGCCCAGCAGCAGGCCCTGGTGGTGACGGCGGCCACGCCTGCGCCTACGGCCACGCCTCAGGTGAGCCCTACGCCCAGCCCCACGCCCTTGCCCACGCCTACGCCCACGGCCTCGCCCATTCCCTTCTCCTACTACGCGCCCACGGTGAACATGACCTTTGAGGAGCTGGTGGGGGGCCTGGAGGACACCTACTACGAGACGGAGGGCATCGATCCCGTCATGCCCAAGGGCTATCCCGCTCCGGATACCTATAAGCTCATCGTGGATGTGACCTGGCAGGTGGTCATGGCCTTCAAAAAGGACGCCAACGGGGAATACACCGTGCCCGTTCGGTACATGCTCTGCTCC
The DNA here is from genome assembly GCA_045224495.1 of Christensenellales bacterium. Lineage (GTDB taxonomy): Bacteria > Bacillota > Clostridia > Christensenellales > CAG-138 > RUG472. The sequence continues at coordinate 9,527 of JBGVAK010000098.1, read as the reverse complement.
ACGGGCAGCTCCAAGAACGGCCTCACCAGGATCGGCACCTTTCCCCTGAAGGAGTGCCGCCTCCGCTTCGGCACCTTCGCCAGCGGCGATTTCTCGGCCCAGTACTGGACGCTGATCGTGTCCCGTACCTACTTCCATTCCGTGGTGTACCATCGGGGCGCCCGAAACGGTCAGAAGGACTTGAACAGCGTGTACATAGACAAGTACCTGAAGCTGGGCTCCCAGGACAGCCACGGCTGCATCCGCCTGCCCGTGCCCGACGCCCGCTGGATCTTCTATAACTGCGCCTACGGCACCCAGGTGGAGATCCGCCAGGGCAGCAAGAACGATGCCGAGACAAAGGCCATCCGGGAGCAGCTGAAGCTGGCGGAGCCCCCGGCGGTGGTCTCGGGCCTCGCGCCGGGTTCAGCGCCCTACACGGATAACTGGACCATTGAGGACGTACCATTGGAGGTGGAGTTCGTCAACGCCACACCACCACCCGCGCCCAAGACCAAGAAAAAATGAGAAAAGACCGGTTCGCCGGTCCTTTTTATACATATACGATTTCGATCCCCTTCTCCCGGGCGTAGCCTACGGTCTGGGCGGTGCCGCTTTGGCCGTGGCGCAGATACGCGACGCACAGATCCGCGTCCGCCACCAGCTGTCGGTTGCGGAGGGCCATACAGCCGGGGAAGTAGTGAGCCGAGAGGTAGACCACTTCCTCCGCCGCCTTCTTCTGCCGCTGCAGCTCCCTTAGGTCCCCGGCGCTGAACCGTTCCCCGAAGCCCGTGTAGGGGAGGAGCAGGATCAGGTGGATATCCATATGCCGCTCCCGTTCCAGCAGCACCAGCTTCCCGCAGAGCAGGTCGAACCCCTCCGCTCCGCCGCAGTAGAATCTTCGGGCGCCGTCGGCGATGGCGCGGCGCAGGACCGCCTCCGTGTCCGCGACCAGCTGCCGGTAGGCGGCGGAACGGACGGGGGGCAATTCCCGATGGCCGGTGAAGCACACGGACTTCAGGGCCGTGCAGTTGAGCGTGATGGGTCCCATATCAGGTAAATGATACCACATTTTCCCGGTCCTGTCCCCGGAAAGTCGTTTTTATTTTATCTTTTTTGTTAACCTTTTGCTTTTCGGCACACAGGTCTCGGACAAGATGGTACAATGGCACCATCCAAAATCATAGAGGGGAACGACCATGAAGCAGATAAAAAAGAGAAGAAGGATCCTCCGCATCGGCAATCCCATCGGGTTCAGCTTGTTCTGCCTGGTGTGCCTGGCGCTGATGGCGGGTCTGTATCTGGGCATCTCCTGGGCCATCAAGAACGGCCCCGGGGTGGTGAAGGCCATGCGCACCGCCGTCCAGGAGGAGGTCATGACCACGCCCACCGTGGAGCCCTCTCGGGAGCCCAAGGACGAGCTCCTGCCCACGGCCACGCCCACGCCCAGCCCCACGCCGGAGCCCAAGGAGACGCCCGATCTGGGGACGCCCGTGGCCACCACACCCACGCCGGAGCCCACGATCTACGTGACCGCCCCGCCCCAGGAGGACATGAACGCCGCCCTGTACGGCCAGATCATCGGCATCGATCCCTGCCGGGACAGCACCAAGCATGCGGAGGAGGCGGAGAACAACCTCATCATCGCCAACCATCTCAAGCGGTATCTGGAGAGCCAGGGCGCCACGGTGGTCCTGGGCCGGACCGAGGAGGACCGGGGGAAGGTGGACGACAACACCCGGGCAAAGATCTTCAGGAATGCCGGCTGCACCTACGTGATCCGGCTCAAGTGCAACTATATCAACGCCAAGACCTCCGCCTGCTACGTCAAGGTCACCAAGAAGAACAAGGCCTTCGGCCAGAGGATGATCAACGCCTATGTGGCGGCCACCGGCATGCAAAAGCAGAACGGCAAGAAGGACGGCGTCCAGGTGGAGGACGACACCGTGGCCGAAAAGTGCGGCTGTCCCTGCGTGGCCTTCCTGATGGGCAACTGGGACAACGAGACGGATTACGCCAACCTCCACGATGAGGTGTTCATGGATAAGATCACCGAGGGCATCTTCAACGGTCTCATGGCCGAGATCAGCGACGAGCCAGGGTCCACGGAGGCGGATGCCCCCCTGGAGGCGCCTACCATCACCACCCAGCCCACCGACGTGACGGTGGTCGAGGGCGGCAATCTCAATCTGTCTGTCGTCGCCACAGGCTCCGATCTGAAGTATCAGTGGGAGCTGAAGGCGCCCATGGGCGCCTGGACCAAGCTGACCAGTACCAGCGCACGGACGGCGAACCTCAGCATCCCCAACGTCCAGACCAGGCACACCGGGTACACCTACCGGTGTACCGTGTCCAACAAAGCCGGGAAAGTCACCAGCAACGTCGTGACCCTCACCGTGAATCCCGCCTCCACCTCCCAGCCGTAAGTCAACCCCAAAAGAAAAAGGAGAGTCGCGCTGCGACTCTCTTTTTATATCCACTGAGACGGGTTGCCATAAATATGCCTTCCCCTTGAGGGGAAGGGGGACCGCTTGTGCGGTGGATGAGGTGTTTTACTGTGCTTTTATACTGGGCAGCAGCCGCTCATACAACTCCTCCCGGTTTTCAGGGGTGATGTAGAACACCTCCGCCTTGGGGGCGGCGCGGACTGCGTTCAAAAAGGCCACGTCCGTTCGGCTCTTGACGGCGGCCAGAATGGGGATATCCCCACGTAGGGCCGTGAGTACGGCGGCGGTGAACGATTCCGCCTGGGCCTCGAAGAATCCTAACTCATCCATGACGAGGATGCCGTCGGGCCTAGCGGCTTCGATGTACCGGACCCCCAGGCCGTCGAACACCTCTCGGCAGGGCCGGTGGGTACGGCTGTCGCAGACGCCTACGCAGTTTTCAGCCGTAAAGATCCGCGCCTCTGCGGCTTGCCCCGCCGGATGGATGTACACGGGCCGGAACCCGTCCGGCCCGGGGCCCGCCATCTTGGTGACGAACCCGTACCGGGGCCGGGGGTCGGCTTGGAGCAGCCGCTCGATCAGGGTGCTTTTGCCCACGCCCCGTTCCCCTGAGATCAGGATATGACACTTCTCCGCCATGGCCTTACGCCGCGGGCGCCAGAGCCGCCTGGACACCGATGGAGTGTTGCACCAGGGCGTCGTACTGTTCCCTCGTGAGCTCGCAATGGTAGAACAGGCCGTAGTATTCCTGCACTGCCGCAAACAGGTCCAGCTGGGCCGTTTCTGGATATAGAAGCTCGCTCATCCACAGCATGCCCAGATACCGCTGGACCGAGGGCGGGAAGCCCATCCAGTTGTAGGGACCGAAGGGCACCTCGTAGTATGTCCCGCTCCGGATGGCGGTCACGGTCTGCCACTCGGGCCGGTTCGCTACGTCTGCGTAGATGCTGTCGGGGGCGAACAGGATCACGTCGGGGTCCCAGAGCAAGATCTGCTCCATGTCCACCTCGTTGCCCGTGCCCTTGCTGGACGGACTCTCCACCACGGCCAGGTTGTTTCCGAGCAGGTCGATGATCTCCCCGTGGTAGCTGCCCTGGGCGATGACGTTCAGGCCCTGGTCCCCGGTGATATAGAGCAGGTTCTTCTTCTCCACGGACTCCGAGATCTCCACCGTCCGGGCGTAGACCCTATCGCAGTAGGCGGCCAAAGATTCCGCCTCCTCCGGCATATCGAGCAATTCGCCCAGTTTGCGATAGGCATCGCCCATGGCGGCGGTGGTGGCGGTGATGTGGACGAAGGGGATGCCGGTCTGCTGCTGCAGGGCGTCCAGGTCCTCCACCACGGTCTTCTTGGGCTCGCCTACGTCGATGACCGCCTGAGCGCCGCTGTTTAGGAGGGTCTCCAAATTCAGCTCCCCCTTGCCGCCGTAGAGCTGGCCCAGGACGGGCAGGCCGTAGTATTTCTCGTCGAGATACGTGGCCGCGGTCTCGTCCCACTTGGCGGCGATGCCCGCCAGCTTGTCGGGGCACAGGGCGAAGAGGACGATCTGCGCCAGGGGGCCGCTGACGGCTACCTTCTCGAGATCAGCAGGGAGTTCCACCGTCCGGCCCACCGAGTCGGTGAAGGTCCGGGTGACGGGAGATTCAGCTATAGTCGCGGGGCACAGGGCCACCACCGTCAGCAAAGCCAGCAGCAGGGTCAATGTACGTTTCATGGATTTTCCTCCTTAGGATATGGTCGTTTTTCGTATGTCCCCCCCGCAGGACCAGCATGCCCACGGGCCGCTTGGCGGGCAGATAATAGGGGAAGGCGGGGTCCCCGGTGACGGTGAGCCGGGGCAGGATATCCGCTTCAGTCATGGCCCCCTCCGGGTCGTAGAGCCGGAAGAAGCGGACCGCGTCTACAAGGCTCCGGAAGGGCTGGCCCATGTCCACGTCGAAAACCTCGGTATCAAAGGGCACGCCTAGGGCACTTAGTTCCGCCACCGTCAGGGGGTAGGTGAACTTGCGCAGGGCCCCCGAGTCCCGTGTGAAGCGGTGGGTGTCCCAATCCTTCTTGAACAGGATCAGCCGATCCCGGCAGTGGACCTGGGCCCAGCACAGAGTCTCCCGGACCCCACCGAAGAAGCAGAAGACGGCGCTGTCGTAGACCTCGTCCGGGGCCAGGGCGAAGGCGTCCCCCTGCCGAACGGTGAGCCCCGGGGCAGCCGAGATATATCGGAGGGGCAGGGGGGAGAGGTCCATGGCGGTGACGGAAAAGCCCCTCCGGGCCAGGGCTACGGACAGGTGCCCCAGGCCGCAGCCCCCCTCGAAGACCGTGCTGCCGGGGGCCAGGTGCGCCGCCGCTCGGGCCGCCAGGACGTCGTAGGCCCCCGTGTATGCGGCGCTGTCGGCCCAAAAGGCCGCGCTTTCCTCGGTCCAGATAAACATCAGCATCCCTCCTTCGGCACCAGCACGGGCCCCTGGGCCGTGTCGACGAGGTCGATCTTCCGTCCGTAGAGTTCCTCCAGCAGGTCGGCGGTGATGATCTCCTTCGGCTTGCCCAGGACCAGCACCCGCCCAGCCTTCAGAGCCAGGGCCCGGTCCGCGTACCAGAGGGCGTGCTGAGGGTCGTGGGTGGAGAGGAGGACCGTATACCCCTCCTGCGCCAGGTCTCGCGCCACGCCCAGCACCAGCAGCCGGTTCCCGTAGTCCAAACTGGCCGTAGGCTCGTCCATCAACAGGATATGGGCCTGCTGCGCCAGGGCTCGGGCGATGAACACCAGCTGCTGCTCCCCGCCGGACAGGTGGTCGAAGGGGCGGTCGGACAGGTGCTCGATCCGCACCCGCGCCATGGCGTCCCGAGCCAACTCCCGCTCCTTCTCCCCAGGCACGGCGAAGGGGGACAGGCCGTGGCTGGTGCCCATGAGCACCATATCGAAGGCGCTGTACCGGAAGGACAAGGGATGGGCCTGGGGGATGGCGGCCACCCGGTGGGCCCGCTGCCGAGGCGTGAGGGCGGAGAGGTCCGCGCCGTCAGCGGCAATCTTGCCTGCGTACCGGCGCTCCAGCCCCATGACGCACTTGAAAAGCGTGGTCTTGCCCACGCCGTTGGGGCCCAGGATGGCCAGGAGCTCTCCCGCTTTGGCGGTAAAGCTGACGCCCCGGAGCACGTCGTGCTGCCCGTAGCTGAAGCTCAGGTTTTCCACCGTCAGGCTCATAGCTTTTCCTCCCTTCGGGTGATGAGGTAGAGGAAGAAGGGGGCGCCGATGAGGGCGGTCAAAATGCCGATGGGGATCTCCACGGCCAGCAGGTTTCTCGACACGTCGTCCACCAGCAGCAAAAAGGCGGCCCCGCAGAGGAAGCTGCCGGGCATCAGGTACCGATGGTCGCTCCCCAGGACCTTCCGGCACAGGTGGGGCACCACCAGGCCCACCCAACCGATCATGCCCGAGAAGGACACGCTGGCGGCGGTGACGAGGGTGGCGGCAAGGAGCAGGACGAGGCGCACCCGGCCCGTGTTCACCCCCAGGGCTCTGGCCTCGCTTTCCCCCAGGCTCAGCAGGTTCAGCTGCCATCGCAGCAAGAACAGGGGCACGAGACCCACCGCCATGGGCAAAGCGGCCAGGGGGATGTCGCTGAGCCGGGTGCCCGACAGGCTCCCCATGAGCCAGTAGGTGATCTGGGGGAGCTGGTTGCTGGGATCGGCCACCAGCTTGATATAGGAGGTGCCGGCGCTGAAGAGGGAGGAGAGCATGATGCCCGCCAAAATGAGGTTGATGAGCCTTGTCCCCGGCGCCCGCCGGGCCACCAGCATCACGAGGCCCACGGTGACCAGGCCGAAGGCGAAGGCGGACAGGGTGATCGATCGGGTGGGCGCGCCGAGAAGGATGGCCAAGGCGGCCCCGAAGGCGGCGCCGCTGGAGGCGCCAAGAATGTCCGGGGAGGCCATGGGATTGTGGAAGACCCCCTGGAAGGCGGCCCCCGCCGCGGACAGGGAGCAGCCCACCAGGCACGCCATGAGGATGCGCGGCAGGCGGATGTTGATGACCACCGTCTCCATCTCCCGCGTCCAGGTCCTGTGCAGGGCCCCCCGGCCTACGAACAGCTCCAGGAACCGGGCCAAAAGTATCTTTACCACCTGCCAAGGCGGCACCCCGTACCGGCCCAGGGAGAAGGAGACCAAAAACAGCATCAGGAGCACCAGGCCCAGGATGAGCAAAGTCCGGCGGGCTCGTTTCTCGTTTCCCATGGTCGGCCTCCTTCCCGTTATTTTTACGTAAAGATAACGCTTGCCTTCAGTATACCGCCTTTTATGCCGTTTGTCCAGTATTCCGGCGAAAAAGCAGGAAAAGTATTGCCTGCAGGTCCATTCCGTGGTATATATCTTCCCATACCGTCGAAAGGACAAAACCCCATGATCATTCACGACTTCGACCCCCATACCGAGCCCCTGGTTCATTTGGAGGCCTTCTACGGCCCGCAAAAGCACCTGCTGGACAAATGCCTCATCCTCTTTTCCAAGGAGATATACGAGTATCTCCTGAAACAGTACGACTGCACCGTGGTGGGCGAGATCGGGGCTTGCAACGGGAACACCCCCATCTACCGCTTCGACCTGGACGGCGAGCCCGTGGCCTTCTACCTGTCCGCCATCGGGTCGGCCCTGGCCTCCGGCACCTGCTACGAGGTCCACTGGCAGACCGGGGCCACCAAATTCCTCATGTTCGGCTCCTGCGGAAGTTTGGACGGCGAGGCCACGGGAGGCAAATACGTCCTCCCCACGGAAGCCTATCGGGGCGAGGGCGCGAGCTACTACTACGCGCCGCCTTCCGACTACATCGAGATCAAGACCGCGGACCGGCTGGCTCGTATCTTCGACGAGCTGGGGGCCCTCTACGTGCAAGGCAGGGTCTGGACCACGGACTCCATGCTCCGGGAGACGGTGGGCCTGGTGCAGCGCCGCCGGGCCGAGGGGTGTCTCGCGGTGGAGATGGAGCTGGCCGGGGTGCAGGCCCTCTGCGACTTCTACGGCCTCATCCTCTACGACTTTTTGGAGGCCGGGGACGTGCTGGCGGAGAGCGGCTACGACGCCGACGGCCTTCCAAGCGCCAACCACGACCTGGGAAAGCTCCACCTGGCCTTGGAGATCGTCAAACGGATATAAGGAGAAGAAATCATGAAATCCACCTGGACCTTGCCCGAGGGCTACGGGCAAAAGTATCTCATCGATCTAAAGGACAACAAGCGGCAGTTCTGGATCGTCAACGGCCTGTCCATAGCCATCATGCTGGTGCTGATGGCCCTCTTCTTCCAACTTATGTGGTACGGCTTCCTGGAGCTGCACTTTGAGGGCCTGCTCTTGCAGCTGCTGGTCCTGGCCGTGGGGATGCTGGCCTACATCCCCCTTCACGAGCTGGTCCACGGCATCTGCATCCGCCGCTTCTCCGGCCAAAAGGCCGACTACGGCTTCACGCTGGTCTATGCCTACGCCGGCAGCAAGTGCTACTTCAACAAGCGGGACTACCTTATCATCGCCGCCGCCCCGGTGGTGTTCTGGGGATTGGTGTTCCTGCTGCTCCTGTTCCTGCTCCCTGTGGGCTGGCGCTGGGTGGCTTACGCCTGGGAACTCTTCAACCTCTCCGGCGCGGCGGGGGACTTCTACGTGTTCCATCGCCTCCATAGGGAGCCCGACACCATCCTCTGCCAGGACACAGGCGTGAAGATGGCGGTCTTCGACCTGGCGTAAAACCGTATATTTTTTTCGGTAAATTGACTTGCCTCCGCGACAATGATAGTATGGTCCGTAGAGAACGACTATCTTTGCGGAGGTATTTTTGCCATGGATGCGGATCATTCCCTTGCCCCGGTCATTTTGGACGGAGAGAGCCTGACCATCGAGAAGGTGGTCTCGGTGGCCCGATATTACGCCCCGGTGAAGCTCAGCGAAAGCTGCTATGAAGCCATCGACCGGGCCCGGGCCCTGGTGGAGAAGATTTTAGCGGAGGACCGGCGGGTCTACGGCATCTCCACAGGCTTCGGCGAATTCTCCAAAGTGAACGTGGGCCATGAGCAAAGCGGCCAGCTCCAGGAGAACCTGATCTTGAGCCACTGCGTGGCCACGGGGACCCCGCTGGCCAAAGAGGTGGTCCGGGCCATGATGCTCCTCAGGGCCAACGCCCTGGTGAAGGGCAACTCCGGCATCCGGCGGGAGCTCATCGAGTGTTTGATCTCCATGCTGAATAAGGACGTGAGCCCCGTGGTGCCCCGGCAGGGGTCCCTGGGGGCTTCGGGTGACCTCGCCCCCCTTGCCCACATGGCGCTGGTGCTCATCGGCCGGGGCGAAGCCTGGTACGAGGGGGAGCGGCTCCCCGGTGCCGAGGCCATGAAACGGGCCGGCATCCCCACCTATCACCTGTTAGCTAAGGAGGGATTGGCCCTCATCAACGGCACCCAGTGCATGACCGCCATCGGCACGTTGGTGTGGTACGACCTCGATCGCGGGGCCCGGCTCGCTGACATCACCGCCTCCATGACCATGGAGGCTTTGACCGCCCTTACCTCCGCCTTCGACCCCCGCATCCACGCCCTGCGCCCCCAGCGGGGCCAGAGCCTGGTGGCCAAGAACATCCGGCTGCTCCTGGAGAACAGCCCCACGGCGGAAGCCTCCAAGGACCTCCGGGTCCAGGACGCCTACGCCATCCGCTGCATCCCCCAGGTCCACGGGGCCGTCCGGGATTCCATCGCCTACGTGCGGAGCGTCCTGGAGATCGAGATGAACTCCGTCACCGACAACCCCATCCTGTTCCCCGAGGACGAGTCCGTCATCTCCGGCGGCAACTTCCACGGGGAGCCCGTGGCGTTGGTCATGGACTTCCTGGGCATCGCGGCGGCGGAGCTCTGCTCCATCTCCGAGCGACGGCTGGAGCGCATGGTGAACCCCACGCTCAGCAACGGCCTTCCCGCCTTTTTGACCCCCCACGGCGGCCTCAACTCCGGCTACATGATCTGCCAGTATTCGGCGGCCTCCATCGTCTCCGAGAACAAGGTCCACGCCCATCCCGCCAGCGTGGACAGCATCCCCTCCTCCGCCAACCAGGAGGACCACGTGAGCATGGGCACC
>JBGVAK010000097.1:0-15902 GCA_045224495.1 Christensenellales bacterium | reverse complement strand
TCGATGATGCAATACAATATAGGAAGGAGCAGCGCGATAAAGCTCTTTTCGTATTTCACCTTGCTGTCCTGCTGTCGAAGCTCTCGGGCGTCGTCGCTCTCGTTCATCTCCACCACGCCCAGGAGCACCACGCCGATGGTCACCGCCGCCACGCCGATCCACTGAATCAAGCCTGGCATCTCCTGCAGGAACAGGAAGCATAGGACCGCCGCGATGCCGCCGGAGGAGTTGCAGATGGGGCTCGAGACGGAGAGCTCAATATAGCGAAGGCCCACGTAGCCGATGGTCATGGACAGGATGTACATGAAGCTGGCGGGGAGGTATGCGATAATGGTGCCCCAGCTGATCTCCACACCGCCGACGAAGATCTCGTATGCGGCGTGAAGGCCCATGACCAGACCCACGGCCATGACCATCTTCCAATGGCTCAGCTTGTCGGAGGGCTTGGAGCCGATCTTGGAGAACATGTCGGAGCCGCTCCAGCAGAGCAGCGCGATCAGGGAAAGTACGAACCACATATGTCATTTTCCTCCAAATTCAGTGCAATATCCAAAAAAAGCGGCCTCCCTGGGGAAGCCGCTTTGCGTTTTCGTCAGGTCTTTTGCCCGCCGGAGCCCCCGGGCGTCCTGGGCCCGAAGGAGCGGCGGCGCGGCCGGCGCTTGCGGCTGAAGGGTACTGTGGCCGTACCCCCCTCGGGCACGGCAACAGGAGCCGGGGGCTCCCCCGTCTCGGTCTTCGGCACAGGCACGTCCGGCTTGGGCATCTTGTCCCGATTGTCCTTGCCGCCGTTTTTGTTCTGGTTTTGGTTCTGATCGCCCCGGGACTGCTGGGGCTTGTCGCCCTTGTTTTGCGGCTTGTCCCCCTTTTGCTGGGGCTTGTCCCGCTTAGGCTGGGGCTTGTCCGGCTTGCTTTGGGCCTTCTGCTCCCCTTTGGGCTGCTTATCGTTCCCCTTGGGCTGGGGCTGGCGGGGCTGGCGGCTCCGGTTCTGCCGCGACAGACTGCTCGTCTGGATGGGCGTGAACCCCTCCGCCGCCGGTTCCCCGGCTTCTGTGACGGCCTGGGCTGCCCGTTCGAGGGCCCGCTCCTTGGCGCCGGGACCCAGATCCTCGTAGGGATACTCCTTGATGTCGATGGTGCCGTCCTCCGCCGTCAGCTTCACCTTGGTCTTCTCGGTGATGACGTTGTTCTCCACCACGATGCCCACGCCGTCAGGGGTCTCGATCTCCTTGCCGGTCCTGGGCATGAGCTTGTGCATCTGCTCGTAGCAGCTCTCCTCGTACTGGAGGCAGCACATGAGCCGGCCGCAAAGGCCCGAGATCTTGGTGGGGCTCAACGCCAGGTTCTGCTCCTTGGCCATCTTGATGGTCACGGGGCGGAAGTCATCCAAAAACTGCTTGCAGCACACGGCCCGCCCGCAGGGCCCAAGGCCGCCCAGCATCTTCGCCTCGTCCCGGACGCCGATCTGCCTGAGCTCGATCCTGGTCTTGAACACGTAGGCGAGGTCCTTCACCAGGTCGCGGAAATCCACCCGGTCGTCCGCCGTGAAGTAGAACACCACCTTGCTGCCGGTGAGGTTGTACTCCACGTTCACCAGCTTCATATCGAGACCGTGCTCCTGGATCTTCTGCTCGCAGATGGGGAAGGCTTCCTTCTCCTTGTCCCAGTAATACTGGCGCATACGGACGTCCTCGTCCGTAGCCACCCGCTGCACGGGCTTGAGGGGGGAGACCACCTTGTCCTCCTCCACCTCCGTGACGCCCATGGTCACGTCCGCGTACTCCACGCCCCGGGCCGTTTCCACCACGACCCCCTGGCCGGCCTGGATATCGAGATCGCCCGGATCGAAGTAGTAGACCCGGCCGCTGTTCCTGAATTTGACTCCGATGACTTTTACCATTGTTTTATTCCGTTTCCCGCTTTCTTAAACACACCAGCAGAGCGTCCAGCACCAGGCTGGGGGCGCCGCCGAACTCCGTCAGCACCCGCCGCTTCTGCAAGGCCTCTGCTATCATACATTGAATTTCCGCCGTTGTAAAGTGCCCGGCGACGCGGTTTTGAAGGACCGGGGCATCCAGATTCCGACAGTCGTCCCCGCCCAGCTGCAGCAGGAGGGCGTCCCGCAGCAGCGAGATCAGCATATCCGTAAAGTCGCATAGGGCTTCCTTCCCCACCCGCTTCTTGCCGTCTTCCCGCCGCTCCAGCAGGGCCGCTGCCTTAGCAAAGGGCGTCACCCCGAAAAGAGCCTCCTCGAGGAGGGGCAGGGCCTGGGCGCGGAAGGCCATGTATTCCTCCCCCGCGTACCGCTCCGCCAGGGACGGGACCCCGTCGGAAAGGGCCGCCGCCAGCCTGGCCCGATCAGGGGCTATGCCCTTCTCCCGTAGCCGAGCAACCACCTTGTCCCTGTCCTCGGCTCCCACCCGCACCAGCATACACCGGGAGCGGATGGTGGGCAGCACCGCCTGCTCGTTCCCCGTCAGGATGAGCAGCGCGTCCTCCGGCGGTTCCTCCAAGGTCTTCAAGAGGGCGTTCTGGGTCTGGGCCGTCAGCTGGTGGGCATCGGGGATGACGAGGCATCGCCGCCCCCGGGCAAAGACCTGGCGGTTCAGCTCCGCACAGCAGGTCCGCACCGTCTCGATCCTGTAATCCGGCAGTTCCTGAAAGAAGGGGCATTCAGCCAGCTTCTCCGTGTCCTCCCGACCCAGCAGATACAGGGATGCCGCCTGCCGCGCATATTCTTTTTTCCCGCTGCCGGCGGGCCCCACCAGGAACACTGCATGGGGCGTGTTCCCCGCCTTCAGGCAGCTCAACCATTGCAGCAGCTGCATTCTGAGAACTCCAGTACCACCCGGATATATCCCTTCTCGAGGCATGGAAGGGTCCCGGCTTCCGCCGCAGCGACCATGGCCCGCTGCTGCTCAACGGTGATCCGCTCCCCCGCCTTTACCAACACATGGCCGTCCGCGTCGCATACGTCCGCCGTTGTCAAGCACCCGGCGCTGCGCTCAGGCAGCACCAGGCAGGTGTTCACGTTGAAAAACTCCGCCGCTGTCATGGGCTTCAACTCTTCCATGGTTCCGTCAGCTTTCCTTTCAAATTCTCTCCGGCGCTGAGGCACAGGCACTGCAGCGCATCCTCCTCCCGATAGAGGAGCATGGTGGTGTCCTCAATCCTGCCCACCCTCACGCTGGGACCCATGCGACAGCCCAGCTCCTTCAGCTTCGCCCCGTCGTAGGGCCCGGCGTATTCGATAGCCGCCAAGGGCACTTCGACCAGCAGCTTTTCCGACTTGCCCGAGAGCTTGGTCACGAAAAAGGCCCGATCCGTCAGCGTGTAGCGAAAGCTGGTCAGCCGAAAGCGCACCACCCAGTACCCAAAGGCGATGAGCAGGGCGTACATGGTCCCCTGGACCAGCACCGGCGGCAGATCCAGCACCGCCTGGAGCCGATTGCCCAAGGCGATGACGATCAAAGCGCCCACCACCAAAAGAGCGTACAGGGCGCCCTCGCTGCGGATATGCTTTTTTTCCGGCGACGCCACCTCCGTGGCGATCACGTCATAGACCAAGTCTTCCATAATGGATATAGTATACCGCAGATCCGGCCCGGCGTCAACGAAGGGGAGAAACGACGAAACCGCAACGCTTTGCGCTGCCCGGAACGAACCGGCGCTGACGCGCCGGTCGATGTGGGGGTACCATTTCCAAAAACAAAACCACCCGCTACGGGGTGGTTTTGTTTTTGGAGGCGCCACCCGGAATCGAACCGGGGATGAGGGTTTTGCAGACCCGTGCCTTACCGCTTGGCTATGGCGCCTTATGGAGCGGGAAACGGGGCTCGAACCCGCCACCTCAGCCTTGGCAAGGCTGCGCTCTACCAAATGAGCTATTCCCGCAAAAAAAATGGTGCCTCAGAGTGGACTTGAACCACCGACACAGGGATTTTCAGTCCCTTGCTCTACCAACTGAGCTACCGAGGCACATTGGCGACCCGGAGGGGGCTCGAACCCCTGACCTCCAGCGTGACAGGCTGGCGTACTAACCAACTGTACTACCGGGCCGGATATCTTGGTGGGAACAACAGGGCTCGAACCTGTGACCCCTTGCTTGTAAGGCAAGTGCTCTCCCAGCTGAGCTATGCTCCCCCACGCAATTTTTTCATGCGGGAGTTATTATATATGAGTTGTTGGCTTCTGTCAACTGCTTTCCCTAAAAAAATTTCTGGTCTCCCTGCGCCCTCTCGACCGACATCATCTTCGAGCGCACCTCGACGCCGCCCCGAACGGTCCAAAAGAAGCGCCACAGATCCCAGGTGCTCATGTTCGATCGGAAGCAGTCCCCCATTGCCCGCTTCAGCGCGGGAAGCTTCAGCAGCGAGACCCGCTGCACATAGGTCACCGCTCCCTCCGCCATGGCCATGATCCCTGCCATCGAGAGCACGTCCGTACCCGGATCCCCCAAGGGACCGGTGATCTCGAGCACCATGGGCAAACACGCCAAGTCCAGCGCCATCCATGATCCGCAGCACAGGCCCGTCAGCGCCTTCACCTTCGACGCCGCTTCCTCTCCCGGCTCCGTCAGGTCCGCCCCTGCAAGAAGGCCTTCATCCGCCGGCAGAGCCATGACCGTCAAGGTGTTCCCGCTCAGCCGAAGCAAAAGCAAAGCGGCCGCCCTTCCCTCCCGAAGGCCGACCGCCAGGATATCTCTCGTATGCCCGTCACCAGCGTCCACCCAGGGCCCTGCCGTCCCCTCCGGCACCAGGGTCTGCGGGGCGAAGACCCCCGCGCCGACCGGCCCCCCTGAGGGCTGGGGCGTGTCCCACTGGGGCACCAGGGGCAGCCGCAGGACCGTGGGCGACGGCGCAGCCGTGGGCTCCGGCGTGGGCAGCGGTGAGGCCGTCAAGGTCGGGGACGCCGTGGGCTCCGCCAGCGCCTCCTCCTCCCCGGGCGTGCAGATCAGGACGGCCGCCACCGTCAGCAGCAGGATGGCCCCGCTGACGGCCGCGATCAGTATGATTTGTTTCCTTGTCAGTTCCATAGAAAAAGGACCTCCGGCGCCGTGGTTTTTGCCTATTGTGCCACGGTGAGGGAGGTCCTATACCTTCTTATGCATTTATTTTATAAATATGCGTTCTATACAGCCAATCTATTCAAGTCCAGGCTTGCGATCTGCTCCAGATAGGCCAGGGTGCAGGCCCGGGTCTCGTCCTTTTCGATCCGCTTTGCGCAGGCTCTGGCGTTGGGGTATTGAGACGCGAGCGCGATCCATGCGTATCCCGCCAGGGCGTCCCGCTCCAATTTGGAAGCGCGATACACCTCCAGCATTCGGGCGGCATTCCTGCGGAAGCCGTCGAGCAGTTGCTCCAAAGCGTCCGCAGGGTCGAAAGGCTTGTCTCCCAGATCGTCCAGATCCAGGATGGCGTTGTTGGCAATCAGGTTCACGCACACGTCCGTGCCGGAAAGGTTGAAGTCGATGAGGCCCGCCAGGTGCTTCTCCCCGTCCAGGAGCACATTGGTGAAGCCTTCGTCCGCCTGGGTCACGCAGCGGGGCAGGTCCCTGTATATCGACAAGAGCTGAGCGCGGACCCTTTCATTCTTTACCGTCAGTTTCTGGGCCAGGCCCTCCTCCCCCGCCTTGCGCAGGGCGGCGCACAGGTCGTTCAGGTTCTGCTGCTTCTCGTCCATGCCCAGGGGCACGTCGTAGGGGCAGAGGTCGAAGAGGCTGTACATGCCCATGATGGGGCTCAGGTCCACGCCCTTATACCGCTCCATGAATCGGGCGATGGATAGGATCACCTCCCCGCGCAGGGCGTCCTTCTCCTCCTGTGAAAGGCCCGCTTTGTCCGCCGTGGGCAGGTCTATATATTCGGAAAGATAGACCTGCAGCTCCTTCCAACGGTGGAAGAATCGCCCGTCCCTCCCCGGCAGGAAGGCGGGGCAGCGCAGGCCGAATTCCCCATAGCGGCCGATGAGCCGGTTGAGATCGGCACACCGTTCCTCCGTCATCTCCGGGGCGTTGGTGAACCGCAGCACGTATTTTGTATCGATGATGTAGTTCCAGCGGATGTCTGCTTCGTCGTAGGATGTATCGATAAGGCCCACAGCTTCCATCTGCTCGATGCCGTATTGCCCCAGCAGGGACAAAAGGTCCTCCCAGGCTGGATGGGCCAGGGCCTGGGAGCAAGGCTTTATCGTATTGAGTTCTTCGATCTTACCCATGTCTATTGCATCCGCTGCAGGATGGCGTCCAGCAGGGCGTCGGCGGCCGCGTCCTTGCTGAGGAGGGGTAGCTCCGTCATGCCCTCGGGGGTGATGAGGGTCAGGATGTTGGTGTCCACGCCGAACCCGGCCCCCGCCACCTTCACGTTGTTGGCGGCAATCATGTCGAGGTGCTTCTTCTCCAGCTTCCGCCGGCTGTTCTCCACCATGTTCTCCGTCTCCATGGAGAAGCCGCAGAGGAACTGGCCGGGCCGCTTGTCTGCCCCCAGGGTCCCCAGGATGTCCTTGGTGCGCTCCAGGGGGATGGCCATGTCCCCCTCCTTCTTCTTTATTTTATTGTCGGCCACGGACGCAGGGCGATAGTCCGCCACGGCGGCGGCCTTGATGACGATGTCCATATCCCCTGCCCGACTGGTCACCGCCTCGTACATATCTTCTGCCGAGACGATGTCCACCGTCTCCACATAGGCGGGCTTTTTCAAGGCAGTGGGGCCGGAGATCAGCGTCACCTCAGCGCCCCGGCGGGCGGCGGCTTTGGCGATGGCGTAGCCCATGCGGCCGGAGGAATGGTTGGTGAGGTAGCGGACCGGGTCCAGGGCCTCCTGGGTGGGGCCGGCGGTGACCAGCACCCGCTTGCCCGCCATGTCCTTCTCGTGGGCCAGGGCATGGAGACACACCTCCAAAAGGTCCTCCGGTTCCGGCAGCCGGCCCTTCCCCGTGGCGCCGCAGGCCAAATGCCCGCTCTCGGGCTCCACGACCTCCCAGCCGTATTTTTTGAGGATGGCCAGGTTGTCCTGAGTCACCGGGTTCTCGTACATATTGGTGTTCATGGCGGGAGCCACGGCCTTGGGGCAGGTGCACGCGAGGACCGTGGTGGTCAGCATGTCGTCGGCCAAGCCGTGAGCGAGCTTGGCGATCACATTGGCGGTGGCAGGGGCGATGAGCACATAGTCCGCCCGCTCCGCCACGGAGATATGGGCCACGTTATACTGGTAGTTCCGATCGAAGGTGTCCACCAGGGCCCGGTTCCCCGTGAGCTGCTCGAAGGTCAGGGGCGTGACGAACTCCGTGGCGTTCTTCGTCATGACGACCTGCACGTCGGCCCCCTGCTTCTTCAGCAGGGACGCCAGGACCGCCGCCTTGAAGCAGGCGATGCCGCCGGTCACCCCCAGCAAGATGGTCTTTCCCTGAAGCATAGCGCGTCCTCCTTTGCCTACTGTCCCATGATAAGAGGAATATACCATAGCTCCGGCATAAATGCAACGCACCGCCGGCAGAAAAAATGTATTGCATCCCCCGCCCCCATACGCTATAATCACCTTGGCGAGGGGAAAGCCCGTCTGCTATACCCCCTGGGACAGCAGGACGAAGGGGCGGAACCGGAGCCGCATTCTACGCAGTGTATCCTACGGGAACACGAGCAAGGAGGTAAAAATGAATATGGGAAAGAAGACGTTCAGCACAAGGTATCTCGCTGAAGTGGCTCTCTTCGTGGGCATCATCCTGGTCATGAAGATCACAGGCCTTTCCAGCATCCCCGTGGGTCCCCTGGTCATGACCTTCACCATGATCCCCATCGCCATCGGCGCCATGCTGCTGGGGCCCCTGGCCGGTACCATCCTGGGCGCGTTCTTCGGCCTCACCAGCCTCTACGACGCCATCACTGGAAAATCCGCGATGACGCATTTTTTCTTTCAGGAGAGCCCCTTTTTGACGGTGCTCCTGTGCGTGGGCACCCGTGCCTTGGTAGGCTTCGTGACAGGGTGGCTGTTCCGCGCCTTCAGCAAGGCGGATAAGAAGCACACCTGGAGCTACTTCGCCGGCGGGCTTTTGGCGCCGGTGCTCAACACCCTGTTCTTCATGGGCTTCATCGTACTGGTGTTCTACCGGAGCGAGTTCGTACAGAACCTGGTGAACAAACTGGGCGCCAGCGGCCCCATCATGTTCATCGTGCTGGTGGTGGGCGTCCAGGGTCTGGTGGAGGCGGCCACGGGCCTGGTCATCGGCGGCGCCATCGCCAAAGGCGTAGCCCACGCCCTGAAGCGGGACAAGGACCCCCTGGCGGCCCAGAAGGCCGTCATCACCCGGGGCAAGCCTCTGGAGGACGAAACGACTCAGGAGGTGCCGGTGGACGATACCCTGCAGCTGATCGACGAAAAGGAGGCAAAGCGATGATCCTGGCCATCGACGTAGGCAATACCAACATCGTCCTGGGCGGCATCGAGGACGGGAAGCAGGTCTTCTCCGCCCGACTCTCCAGCGACCGCAACAAGACCGCGGACCAGTACGCCCTGGACATCCAGGGGATCCTCACCATGCACAAGGTGGATATGGACACCATCGAGGGGGGGATCCTCTCCTCCGTGGTGCCGTACCTGCAGACGGTGATCCCCAACGCCGTGAAGCTCCTGACGGGCGTGGACCTCATGGTGGTGGGCCCGGGCATCAAGACGGGCCTGTCCATCCGCATGGACAACCCCGCCAGCGTGGGCAGCGACCTTATCGTGGCGGCAGTGGCGGCGCGAGCCAAGTATAAGGCGCCCATCGCCATCGTGGACATGGGCACCGCCACCACCCTCTCCGTGGTGGCCAAGAACGGCAACTACATCGGCGGCATGATCATCCCGGGCCTGTGGACCAGCATGAACGCCCTCAGTGCCCACGCGGCCCAGCTCCCCTACATCGACCTCAACGGCCCGGCCAAGCTCCTGGGCACCAACACCATCGACTGCATGCGTTCCGGCGCCCTCATCGGCACGGCGGCCATGCTGGACGGCCTCATCGACCGGCTGGAGGAGGAACTGGGCGAGAGCGTGAGCCCCGTGCTCACCGGCGGCGTCAGCCCCCTCATCGTCCCCTACTGCCGCCATGCCTTCCACCTGGAGCCGGATATCCTTATCGACGGGCTCAGGATCCTGTACGGGAAGAACAAGACGAACGCGTGAGTATCGATCCGCTCAGTTTTTTTCGCGGATTTGAAAAAAAGACTTGCATTCTTGTATCGTCTTTGCTATAATGCGCGTTGCAGCGCTGGTGTAGCTCAGTTGGTAGAGCGCGTCATTGGTAATGACGAGGTTCATGGGTCCGACTCCCATCACCAGCTCCATAAAAACAGCCACCCTTTGTGGGTGGCTGTTTTTATGGATTTTTATGGAAGGGAGTCGGAGCCGCTATGAGAAAACTGTCCAGTGGACAGTTTTCAGCGGCAAGGGGAGCGCAAGCCATAGGCTGCGCCAGCCGATTAGGCCAGCAGCCCGCAGATTGCGCGGAGACTCCCATCACCAGCACGTCTGCAAGTCTTTCCGTTCAGAGATCCTTCGACTCGCTCCGCTCGCTCAGGATGACAAGAGAGGCGCGGAGACTCCCATCACCAGCAAGGAAACACCTCATCCACCGCAAGCGGTCCCCCTTCCCCTCTAAGGGGAAGGCTTACTCCCCCGCGGGCGGAGCCAAGGAGGACAGCCTGCCTTACTCCGCCCCTATTGCCTGGTCCTCCACATAGGTGAACACCTTCCGCATGGCGTAGGGGCCGTCGGTGAAGAGGGACGGGGACAGCTCCGTCAAGGTAAAGTGCATGGCGTCGGAGGTATGGGGGTAGTAGACGCCCCAGGAGAAGCCGGCGCGGTAGAAGGCGAGCTCGTAGAGGAGGTAGTTCATGAGGGGCTCCGGCACGTTGCGCACCTCCCGGCGGGCGTTGCCCGTGTAGGTGAAGTCGTAGCAGGGCTTGTCCTGGATGGTGACGATGCCGTTGTAGGTCAGGTTGTTCGTGACCTCGTTGTAGATGATCTCCCGGTTCGCCAGCCGGTTCTTGTGGCTCGTGTAGTGGGCGTTGATGTCCACAGCGGTGCCGAAGGAGTGGTGGCTCAAGAACTCCCCGTTGCCCACGAACCGCTTGACCATGGTGCCGTCCATCTTGGCCATGACCGCGGAGAGGGGCAGAGCGCCGGTGTCGAAATTCTTTCCGGCTATGTGGATATAGGTGGTCTCCATGTACCGGCAGGCCTGCTCGAAGTAGGGCACGGCGTCCACGTGGCAGACCCACTTCTTCCCGTTGAGGCAGGTGGCCTCGGCCTGGTATTCCTTCAGCCACTGGGGATCCACATCGATGCGGACGGAGCCGCTCTTGACCTTGAAGCGGAACAGGAACCGCTCGGGCGAACCGAAGAAGCGGAGGGCCGCGGTATAGTTGCTCCTCAGGTTGTTGGGCTGGAGCTGGACCCAGGCGTCGTTGTTCATCTTGAAAGCGCTCTGGGCCAGGACCTGCTCCTCGCCGCCCGCCTCCGTCGCCAGGATGCGGATGGTATAGCTGCCCACGGGCAGGGACTGGAACTTCAGCGCTTCGCTGACGCAGTCGATGTCCTTGGAGAAGGTCAGATCCAGCAGTCTGTATTCATGCACGTCCTCCGCCGGATCGAAGGTCTTGACCCCCTCCTGGAGGACCTTGCCCTTGCTGTCCAGGATCTGGGCCTTCACCGACAGCAGAGCCGTGGGGGCGGTCACGGTGCCGTCCACCCAATAGAACCGGCCCTTGTGGAACTGACTGTTTTCATCGGGCAGGGGCAGGTCCTCGGAAGCCGTGAACATGAGCGGCGCCGGGGTGGGCGTGGGCTCGGGGGTAGGCTCCGGGGTGGCCGTAGGCTCCGGGGTGGCCGTAGGCTCCGGCGTGGCGGTGGGCGCCGGCGTAGCCGTTGGCGCCGGGGTGGGCGCGGGCGTGTCCGTAAGCCCGGGAGTCAGCAACACCACCTCCACCCGGGGGACGGCGGTGGCGGCGGGCTCCGCCGTGGGGTCAGCTGCAGGCGCAGACGTGGGCACAGGGACCTCCGCCGCCGGCGTCTTGCCGCAGGCGACCAAGGACAGCAGGAGCAATATGACGATAAATATCGATGCGATGCGTTTCATGGCCGCAGTATACCACAGGTCCACAAAGAATACAAACAGGAAATCGAAAGGCGGCCCGAACATGAGCCGCCTTCCCTTCACTCTTCCTTCTGTTCAAAGTCCTCCGGCACGGGGCGCCCGTTCTTCTTGCGCTGGCGGACGCAGGCCGTGAGCAGATATTCGATCTGCCCGTTGACGGAGCGAAAGTCCTCCTCCGCCCAGGCCGCCAGCTCCTCGTAGAGCTTAGCGGACAGCCGGAGGGGCACCTGTTTTTTGGCGCCCTCGCCCATATCAGTAGAGGCTGCCGGAGTTCACTACGGGCTGGGCGTCCCGGTTCCCGCAGAGGACCACCAGGAGGTTGGACACCATGGCCGCCTTGCGCTCGTCGTCCAGGTCCACCACCTTGTTCTCGCTGAGCCGATCGAGAGCCATCTCCACCATGCCCACGGCCCCGTCCACGATCATCTTCCGGGCGTCGATGATGGCGGAGGCCTGCTGCCGCTGGAGCATGACCGCTGCGATCTCAGGCGCATAGGCAAGGTACGTGATCCGCGCCTCCAAGATCTCCAATCCCGCCTCGGCCACCTTCTGCTGGATCTCCTGACGGATGCGCTCGGCCACCACCTCGCTGCTGCCCCGAAGGGAGCCTTCGTCGGCCACGCCGTCGCCGGTGGTATCCACGTTGGGCGCCACGTCGTAGGGATAGATGCGGACGATGTTGCGGAGGGCGCTGTCGCACTGCAACGACAGGTATTCCTTATAGTTGTCCACATTGAAGACGGCCTTGGCCGTGTCCACCACCCGCCACATGACCGCGATGCCGATCTCCACGGGGTTGCCCAGGCAGTCGTTGATCTTCTGGCGGTTGTTGTTGAGGGTCATGATCTTCAGGGAGATCTTCTTGGTGGGGACCTCCATAGTGGCGGCGGCGCCGTTCTGCCCGATGACGATGGGGCCGTGAGCCTTGGGATCCACGTCGCCGCTCTGGTTCAGCTTGGTCTGGGCGGCGGGGTTCACGGCGGTGCAGAAGGGGTTCACGTAGTAGAACCCTGCTTCCTTCAGGGTGCCCACGTATTTGCCGAAGAGGGTCAGCACCAATGCCTCCTGGGGCTTCAATACCTTGAGGCCGCAGAAGAGGATCCAGCCCAGGGTCAAGATGAGTACGCACAGGACGATCAACGCCACGGAGCCGTAGACGATGCCCACGATGAGGCCCGCCAGGGCCAAGAGGTGCAGCAAAATGAGCAGCAACAGCATGCCCATGCCGTTCTTCCGGGAATTCAAGACTTTTTCCTTCATAGTCTTCCTCCTTGTTGTGATATCAACATGATATCATTATGAAATGACCTTGTCAAGGGTGGTTTCTTAGCGTATACTGTTCAATATGGAAGAACACCTGTCCTTACAAGTGATCGCCCGTCTTCGGAGCGACTTTACCAGCAAGTTCGGCATCCCCCGGCAAAGCAACCTGGTGCCTGAGCAGGAGGCCGTCGTCGTCTTCGAGCCTGCATACCGGGACGAAAACGCCCTGCGGGGCCTGGAGGGCTACAGCCACCTGTGGCTCATCTGGGGGTTTTCAGAAGTGCATCAGGAGAGCTGGTCCCCCACGGTGAAGCCGCCCAAGCTGGGGGGCAACACCCGCATGGGGGTCTTTGCCACCCGCTCCCCCTTCCGGCCCAACCCCTTGGGCCTTTCTTCCGTGCAGCTCCTGCGCATGGAGAAGCGGCCGGGCCTGGGCACGGTGCTGGTGATATCGGGAGCGGACCTCATGGACGGATCCCCTATCTACGACATCAAGCCATACCTGTCCTTCACCGACAGCCATCCGGACGCGAAAAACGGCTTTGCCGAGGATCACGCGGACGAGCGTCTGCCCGTAGAGTTCCCGCCGGAGCTTCTCGCCCGCATCCCGACGGAGAAGCGGGCGGCCCTCCTGGCCTCCCTGGCCCTGGACCCCCGGCCCGGGTATCTGGCGGGCCGCAGCGATCCTTACGGCTTTGCCTACGCCGGCAAGGACGTGCGCTTCTATGTGGCGAACGGGGTGGTGAAGGTCTTTGACGTGGTGGAGCCATGAAGCGGTTTTTCTCCCTATTCTTAATAATATTCCTTCTTCTGGTGGGCTGCCGCCAGCCCAGCGTCCGCACCGACCCGGCGGAGCTGTACCGGGGGACCATCCAGCCGGACAAGGTGAACCTGTTCTTCCTGGCCGTGGGTCAGGGGGACGCCTGCTTGGCGACCTTCCCTACGGGCCAGCGGATCATGATCGACACGGGTCCCTTCGAGGCCAGGGACAAACTGGTGGACCAGCTCCGCGCCCTGGGCGTGGACGAGCTGGACGCCGTCTTCGTGACCCACGGCCACGCCGACCACACGGGGAACCTGCTGACGCTGGTGCGCCGGTTCGACGTGCCCAGGGTGTACTTCGGCGGCAGCGAAAGCGACTACGGGGAGCTGCTACAGAAGGTCCGCCGCCGGGGCGCAGCCTGCGCGCCGCTGCAGGAAGGAGCCACCTTCGCCTACGGGGACGCCGCATTGACGGTCCTGAGCCCCCTCATGAACCGGACCTATGACGACGACAACGGCCGGTCCGCCGTGCTGCGCCTCGTCTACGGGGACACCGCGGCCCTGTTCGCCGCGGACGCCACGGCCCAGACGGAGGAGTACATGCTCTTTCACTACCACCGCTCGGAGCTTTCTGCCGACGTGCTGAAGGTGGCCCACCACGGCTCCAACGGCGCCTCCTCCCTACGGTTTCTCAAAGCGGTCTCCCCGGCCCTGTCCGTCATCAGCGTGGGCCGGAGCAACGAGTACGGCCACCCCACGGCGGAAGTCCTGTTCAGGCTGACACTGACGGGCACCCGCATCCTGCGCACGGACGAAACGCCCGCCGTGCAAATAACTCTTGACGGAAGGGAAGCCCGGGTGGTAGAATAGGCGAAGTCAAAAAACGCGAGGAACGGGAAAAGGTCCCCACAGGCGGCCAAAGAGAGCTCCGGAAGGTGAAAGCGGAGCGCCGAGGAAGGGATGCGGTTCGCCCGGGAGCGGCGCGGGGGAAATAAGATTGCAGCCCTTCGGGCAGCAACTTATGGTAGTTCGCGACGGGTCAGCCCGATACAGCTGTTTGAGGCCGCCACTTGGCGGCGAACTTGGGGTGGTACCACGACGCGCTTCGTCCCTTGGGACGGGGCGCGGTTTATTTTGTCAACAAGAAAAGGAGATAGGAACAGAATGGAAAACGATCTGATGCGGATCCGCGAGGAGGCCCAGAAGAAGCTGGCCGCCATGCAGGAGGAATGTGATCTACAGGCTCTGCAGCAGCAGCTCTTCGGCAAGGCCGGCGAGCTCACCGGCATCCTGCGCACCATGGGCAAGCTCAGCAAGGAGGAGCGGGCCCAGCTGGGCGCCAGCGTGAACAAGCTCAAGCAGGAGCTGGAAGCGGCCATGGAGGCGCGCCGGGCCGAGTTCAAGAAGAAGGCCCAGGAGCTCCGCTTCAAACAGGAGGCCCTGGACGTGACCGAGGCGGGCGTGACCCCCGTTTCCATGGGGCACCTCCACCCCATGACCCAGACCTATAGGACCATCCGGGACGCCCTCATCGGCATGGGCTTCCAGGTCTTCGACGGGCCGGAGATCGAGCTGGACGACAACAACTTCACCCTGCTCAACCTGCCCCTCGACCACCCCGCCCGGGATATGCAGGACACCTTCTACATCAACGACAAGGTGCTTTTGAGGACCCACACCTCCCCCTGTGAGATCCGGGCCCTGCAGAACTTCAAGCCCCCCTTCCGCTTCCTCATGCCGGGACGCGTGTTCCGGGTGGACGAGGTGGACGCCTCCCACAGCCCCGTGTTCATGCAGATCGAGGGCTTCGTGGTGGACAAGAACCTGAACCTCGCGAACCTGAAGGGCACCCTGGACACCTTCATCCGGGCGGTCTTCGGCGAGAACGTGAAGACGAGGCTCCGGCCCTCCTACTTCCCCTTCACGGAGCCGTCGGCCGAGCTCGATATGAGCTGCACCATCTGCGGCGGCAAGGGCTGCCGGGTGTGCAAGGGCACGGGCTGGATCGAGATCTTGGGCTGCGGCATGACCAACCCCCACGAGCTCGAAAACTGCGGCCTCGATCCCAAGGAGTGGTCCGCCTTCGCCTTCGGCGTGGGCGTGGACCGGGTGACCAGCTTGAAGTATGGCATCTCGGACATTCGCTACGAATACGAGAACGACGCCCGCTTCCTGACCCAGTTCTAAGAAAAGGAGGACGAAGATATGAGACTTCCTAAATCCTGGCTGCAGGACTATGTGGATTTCAACGTGACCGATGAGGAATTCATCGAGCGCATGATGTGGCGCGGCTTCGAGCTGGAGGGTGTGGAGAAGGAGCTGAAGGACGTGTCCGGCGTCATCACCGGCAAGATCCTCTCCATGGAGAAGCATCCCAACGCCGACAAGCTCACCGTGTGCCAGGTGGATCTGGGCGGCAAGCAGGCTCAGATATTGACCAACGCCAAGAACGTGTTCGTGGGCGCCATCGTGCCCGTAGCCTACGCCGGGGCCAAGATCGGCAACCAGAACTTCACCGTGGCCAACATCCGCGGCGTGGAGAGCCAGGGCATGTTCTGCTCCGGCGGGGAGTTCAACCTCAGCGACGTGGAGTATCCGGGCGCGGAGGTGGACGGCATCCTGATCCTCCGGGAGGACACCCCCCTGGGCATCCCCATCGAGGAGGCCATCGACCGCAACGACGTGATCTTCGACTTCTCCGTGCTCCCCAACCGGCCCGACTGCAACAGCATCATCGGTCTCGTGCG
>JBGVAK010000096.1:0-4212 GCA_045224495.1 Christensenellales bacterium | reverse complement strand
GAGTGTGGGATCTGCTTCAGCCCGGCGATCAGCCGGTCCCGCATGGCCGCCACGTGAGCCATCTTTTCTTCCATGCCGTCCGTGGCTTCCTTCAGCGCCGCCGCCAGTCCCACGATGCCGGCGACGTTTTCCGTCCCGGCCCTCAGGCCCCGCTCCTGGGCGCCGCCCTCGATCAGGTTCCTCAGCGGAATGCCCTTCCGGGCATACAGGAAACCGGTCCCTTTGGGCCCATGGAATTTATGGGCCGAGCAGGACAGCATGTCGATATTCTGTTCCTTGACGTTGATCGGCAGGTGCGCCATCGCCTGGACGGCGTCCGTGTGGAACAGCACCCCATGTTTTTTGCAGACCGCCCCGATCTCCGGGATGGGCTGAATGGTGCCGATCTCGTTGTTGGCGAACATGATGGTGACCAGGCAGGTGTCGGGCCGAAGGGCGGCCTGGACCTCCTCAGGCGTCACGATGCCGTTCTCGTGGACGGGCAGATAGGTGACCTCGAAGCCTTCCTTCTCGAGGCGTTTCAAGGTGTGGAGCACGGCGTGGTGCTCGAAGGCGGTGGACACGATGTGGCGCTTGTCCTTGGCCGCGCCCAGGCGGGCGCAGGAGCGGATGGCCTGGTTGTCGCCTTCGCTGCCGCCGGAGGTGAAGTAGATCTCCTTGGCTTCCGCGCCCAAGATCTTCGCCATGCGGGACCGGGCGTCGCTCAAAACTTCCTGGGCTCTCTGTCCCAGCTCGTAGAGGCTGGAGGGGTTGCCCCAGGTGTTTTGGGCGGTCTCCAGCATGACCTGCAGGGCTCGAGGGCTCATCTTGGTGGTGGCCGCGTTGTCGGCGTAAATCATCTTGCGCATACCTCTCTATGGTTCGTTCGGCTACAGTATAGCATATAAACCTACCTTGTCAATAGGTTAAACTTTCTTGGGCAATAGATCCTGCAGCGTGTGGGCCATCAGATACTCGTCGATGACCTTGTCCAGTCCCTGCCACAGGGGATAGGTGAGGCAGTCCGCCGCGTAGGGGCAGTCCATGCCCGCCTCGAGACAGCTGACCGGGGCCAAGGTCTTCTCCGTCAGCCGCAGTATCTCGCCCACAGGGTATTCCTCCGGCTGGCGGCTCAGCTTGTACCCGCCGCCCTTGCCCCGCAGGGACAGCACCAGTCCGGCCCGGCTCAGGGCCACGACGATGCTCTCCAGATACTTTTCGGACATGCCCTCCCGCCGGGCGATCACGTCCAGGGGCACATAGGTCCCCGTCTCGTCCATAGCGAGGTCCAGCATCACCCGCAGGGCGTACCGTCCCCTGGTGGAGATCATCATGGCCGTCGCCTCCTTTCTACAAACCTACTATAACACAAGGTTGATGGAAAGGCAAGGATAAGAGGACCGGGGCGCATGAAAAGATGAAAATATTATAAAAATGAGTAAAAGAATCCTGTTTATTGGACATATAGTGTGCTATAGTATAGAAAAAGGATGAATGAGGGACGAAGGATGGACAGTTTAGCTGGATTGAACGAGGCGCAAATGCGGGCGGTAACCACCACGGAGGGATACGTGCGGGTGGTGGCGGGGGCCGGCACCGGCAAGACCCGGACGCTGACCAGGCGCTACGGGTATCTGGTGGAGGCCGGGGGCGTGAGCCCGGGCCACATATTGGCCGTGACCTTCACCAACAAGGCCGCCAACGAAATGAAGCAGCGGGTCCGGCACCTCGCTGGGGACGCCGACACGGGCTACATCTGTACCTTCCACGCCTTGGGGCTCATGATCCTGAAGGAGGATCTGCATACCCTGGGCTGGCCCCAGAACTTCCTGGTCCTGGACGAGGAGGACAAGAACTCCCTGCTCAGGACCGTGTTCGAGGACATGGGCATGACGCTGAAGGAGATGAGCCTCCATAAGGCGGCGGACCTGACGGACGATATGAAGTGGGACCTTGCCTACGTGCCTCTCCTCACCGGGGAATCGGACGAGCCCCTTTTGGACCTGATCCAGCGGGAGCAGAACCGGAAGAAGCAGATGTTCTACCGCTATCTCTACGAGCAGCGGAAGATCTACGCCCTGGACTTCGAGGACCTGGTGGACATGGCCGTGGCTCTGCTGCGGCAGAACAGGGAGGTTCGGGAGAAGTGGGCCCGGCGGTTCGAGTACGTCATGGTGGACGAATTTCAGGACATCGACGGCAAGCAGTACGAGCTCGCCGACATGCTCAGCTCCTGCCATAAGAACCTCTTCGTGGTGGGGGACCCGGACCAGACCATCTACACCTGGCGGGGGGCGGACGTCCACTTCATTTTGGACTTCCCCAACAAGTACCCCGGCACCGAAACCGTCATCCTCACCGAGAACTACCGGAGCACGCCCCAGATCCTGGCCGCCTCCAACGCCCTCATCGAGAAGAATCAGCAGCGGGTGGAGCGGCAGCTGGTGGCCGTGAACCCCTCGGGCCCCGTGCCGCCCTATTACCACGCCAAGGACGTGGGGGCGGAGGCC
Organism: Christensenellales bacterium; assembly: GCA_045224495.1. Classification (GTDB taxonomy): domain Bacteria; phylum Bacillota; class Clostridia; order Christensenellales; family CAG-138; genus RUG472. Next base: position 1,723 of record JBGVAK010000096.1, on the reverse strand, counting down.
AAGTTCATCGTGGGCCGCCTGCAGGAGCTGAAGGAGCAGGGGAACGACTGGCGGGACATGGCCGTCCTCTACCGGGCCCACTACGTTTCCCGGAGTTTGGAGGACGCCCTGCTGCACGCCAAGATCCCCTACGTGGTCTGGGGCGGCATGGAGTTCTACGGCCGCAAGGAGATCAAGGACGCCATCTGCTACCTCCGCATGCTGGCCCTGGGCGACGATTTAGCCTTCGCCCGGGTGGTGAACAAGCCTCGGCGGGGGGTTGGCAAGAAGCGCATGGCCTTCCTGCGCAGCTACGCCCAGCAGAAGGGTTGCAGCCTCTATGGGGCGCTCCTGGACAATTTGGAGGACCCTCTGATCGCATCATCCGACGCCGCGTCCTTCGTGACCCTGCTCAAAGCCTATGAGGACCACGAGGGCATGAAGATGAGTGAGCTCCTCAGTCACCTGCTCACGGAAAGCGGGTACATGAAGATGCTCAAGCAGCTGGGGGACGGGGATAGGCTGGACAACATCGCGGAGCTCCTCCAAAGCCTGGAGGAGTATGAAGCGAGCGCCGGGGAAGATTGCACGTTGGAGGACTTCCTTGCGGAGGTGGCCCTCTTCACGGATCGGGACCGGGAGGATCGCAAGGACTCCGTGAAGCTCATGACCGTCCACAACGCCAAGGGCCTCGAGTTCCCCCACGTGATCGTAGCCAGCCTCAACGAGGGCGTCTTCCCCAGCCGCAAGACCGACACCGCCGAACGCATGGAGGAGGAGCGAAGGCTCTGCTACGTGGCCTGCACCCGGGCGGAAAAGACCCTGACCCTCACCGAGGCCGCCGGCGTCTCCCACGAGGGCACGGCCCGGTACCCCTCCCGGTTCCTGTTCGAGATGGGAAAGGAGCACCTACAGTATCTCGTGGAGCTGGATCCCGCCTGGGAGGGGGAGGCCCGGCGCTACATCCGCGCCACCCAGCGGCGCATGGCCCCGCCCCAGGATCCCCTTTCCCCCGGCGTCCGGGTGGAGCATGCCCTCTTCGGCAAGGGGACGGTCGTAGAGGTCCAGAAGGACCAGCAGTGCCTCAGTATACGCTTCGACTCCGGCCGGGAGCGGACCATCCGCTTCGACGGGCCCATTCGCTTACTATAGGAGGGAAACACCATGCCCAAGACCATCAACCAAAAGACCAAGATCCTGTACGTCATGAAGCTGCTGCTGCAGGAGAGCGACGAGAACCATCCCCTCTCTACGGAGGAGATCATCGACAAATTGGCCGATGCGGGCATCCGCGCCGAGCGCAAGAGCATCTACAACGACGTGGAGACCCTGCGCGCCTTCGGACTGGACGTCCACGGCACCCGGGGCCGATCCGCGGGGTATTACATCGGCGAGCGGGACTTCGAGCTGCCGGAGATCAAGCTCCTCATCGACAGCGTCCAGGCCAGCAAGTTCATCACGGAGCGCAAGACCATGCAGCTCATCAAAAAGCTGGCCGGTCTCATGAGCGTCCACGAGGCGGCATTGATGAAGCGGCAGCTGTACGTGAAGAACCGGATCAAGAGCATGAACGAGTCCATCTACTACAACGTGGACGCCATCCACCAGGCCATCGCCGAGGACAGGCAGATCGAGTTTCGCTACTATTCCTATACCGTCACCAAGGAGAAGAAGTTCCGCCGCAACGGCCGCCCCTACCGGGTGAGCCCCCTGGCCCTCTCCTGGGCGGAGGAGAACTACTACC
>JBGVAK010000095.1:0-18314 GCA_045224495.1 Christensenellales bacterium | reverse complement strand
CGCCAACGACATGGACGAGATGGGCTCCGAGGTGGTGGGCGTCCACAACGGCATCATCGAGAACTACGCCGAGATCAAGCAGAAGCTTCTGAAGAACGGCTACCGCTTTTACAGCGGCACGGACACCGAGGTGGCCATCAAGCTGGTGGACTATTATTATAGGAAGTAACACATCGGCCCCATCGACGCCATCAACCGCATGATGGTCCGGGTCCGGGGGAGCTACGCCCTGGCCCTCATGTTCAAGGACTATCCCGGGGAGATCTACGCCGCCCGCAAGGACAGCCCCCTGGTCATCGGCGTCTCCGAGGGGGAGACCTTCCTGGCCTCCGACGTGCCGGCCCTGCTGCAGCACACCCGGGACGTGTACTACATCGACAACCACCAGTCCGCCCGGCTCCTGCCCGGGGAGGCCCACTTCTTCGATTTGAATGGGGACGAGGTCACGCTGCCTCTGACCCACGTGACCTGGAGCGCCGAGGCGGCCCAAAAGGGCGGCTACAAGCACTTCATGATCAAGGAGATCCACGAGCAGCCCCGGGCCGTCCAGGACACCCTGAACAGCCTCGTTCACGACGGGCGGATCGATCTTTCCGCCGTGGGCATTTCCCGGGAGCAGCTCTCCGCCGTCGAAAGCGTGGAGATCGTGGCCTGCGGCTCCGCCTGGCACGTGGGCATGGCCGCCCAATACGTCATCGAGGATTTGGCCGAAGTGCCGGTCCGGGTGGAGCTGGCCAGCGAGTTCCGCTACCGCAAGCGCCTCTTGGGGCCGGGGGCCCTGGTCATCGTCATCTCCCAGTCCGGAGAGACGGCGGACAGCCTGGCTGCCCTGCGGGCGGCGAGAGCCATGGGCGTGCCCACTTTGGCCGTGGTCAACGTGGTAGGCTCCTCCATCGCCCGGGAGGCGGACCACGTGCTCTACACCCTGGCGGGGCCGGAGATCGCCGTGGCCACCACCAAGGCCTACAGCGCCCAGCTGTGCGCCCTGTACGCCTTCGCCACGGAGCTGGCGTTGGTAAAAGGGAAGCTGAGCAAAGAGAAGTATGCAGCCCTGATCGGCGAGCTTTTGTCCCTGCCCGACAAGATGACCAAAGCACTGCAGGACAAGGCCCGCATCCAGTGGTTTGCGTCCCGCCACGCCAACGCCCGGGACATCTTCTTCATCGGAAGGGGCCTCGATTACGCCGTCTGCCTGGAGGGGAGTTTGAAGATGAAGGAGATCTCCTACATCCACAGCGAGGCCTACGCCGCCGGGGAACTGAAGCACGGCACCATCAGCCTGGTGGAGGAGGGCACGCTGATCGTCGGGTCCCTGACCCAGCAGGACGTGCTGGAGAAGACCGTCAGCAACATGGCCGAATGCCGGGCTCGCGGCGCGTATTTGGTGGGCATCGCGGGGGAGAGCAGCCAGTCGGTGCGCTCCTTCGTGGACTTCTCCCTCTTCGTGCCCGAGACGGACCCCCATTTCATGGCATCCCTGGCCATCATCCCCCTGCAGCTTCTGGCCTACTACACCAGCGTGTCCAAGGGCCTGGACGTGGATAAGCCAAGAAACCTTGCCAAGAGCGTCACCGTGGAGTGAAAGGAGACAGCATGGGACAGGAAACCATCCTCATTCTGGATTTCGGCGGCCAGTACAAGCAGCTCATCGCCCGCCGCGTGCGGGAGTGCCAGGTATACTCTGAGATCTTACCGCACACCACCTCCATCGAAGCGCTGAAGGAACGGGCGCCCAAGGGCATCATCCTGACCGGCGGCCCCAACAGCGTCTACGACCCGGCCTCCCCCACCTGCTCCCCCGAGCTCTTTTCCCTGGGCGTGCCGGTGCTGGGCATCTGCTACGGAGCCCAGCTCATGGCCCACCTTCTGGGCGGGCAGGTGGCCCCCGCGGACACCTCCGAGTACGGCGGCACGGCCCTGTTCGTCGACGACGGCGATTCGCCCCTGCTTCGGGACGTGCCCAAAAAGACCAGCTGCTGGATGAGCCACACGGACCGGATCACCGCGGTGCCGCCCGGGTTCACGGTGACGGCCCACACGCCGGACTGCCCCGTGGCCGCCATGGAGGATCGGGCGAAGCGTCTGTACGCGGTGCAGCTCCATCCCGAGGTTGCCCATACCCCGGAGGGTGCCGCCATGCTCCGCCGGTTCGTCCGGGAGGTGTGCGGCTGCCAGGGCACCTGGCAGATGTCCTCCTTCGTGACGGAGCAGATACAGCGCCTGCAAGAGCGAATCGGCACCAAGCGGGTCCTGCTGGCTTTGTCCGGGGGCGTGGACTCCTCCGTGACCGCCGCGCTGCTGTCCCGGGCCGTGGGCAAGCAGCTGACCTGCGTGTTCGTGGACCACGGCCTTCTGCGCAAGAACGAGAGCGAGCAGGTGAAAGCCATCTTCGGCCCCGGCGGCGATTTCGATTTGGATTTCGTGGGCGTGGACGCCCAAGACCGGTTCTTTGCCGCCCTGAAAGGGGTCACTGATCCCGAGCAGAAGCGGAAGATCATCGGGGAGCAGTTCATCCACACCTTCGAGGAAACGGCCAAGGGCCTGGGGGACATAGCGCTGTTTGCTCAGGGCACCATCTACCCCGACGTGGTGGAGTCCGGCGCGGGCAGCGACGGGGCCGTCATCAAGTCCCACCATAACGTGGGCGGCCTCCCCAAGGGCATCCGCTTCGAGGGGATCGTGGAGCCCCTTCGGACCCTCTTCAAGGACGAGGTGCGGCAGCTGGGCCTGGAGCTGGGCCTGCCCCGGGCGCTGGTGTACCGGCAGCCCTTCCCCGGCCCCGGTCTCGGCGTGCGCATCGCCGGGGAGGTGACACCCGAGAAGGTCCGCATGGTCCAGGAGGCGGACGCCATCTTCCAGGAGGAGCTCTCTCGCTTCCATATCGACACCGGCGCGGGCCAGTTCTTCGCCGCCCTCACCAACCTTCGTTCCGTGGGCGTCATGGGCGACCATCGGACCTACGACTGCGCCGTGGCCCTGCGGGCCGTGCTGACCTCCGATTACATGACCGCTACGGCGGCGCGGCTGCCCTACGACCTTTTGGAGGTGTGCATGACCCGCATCGTCAACACCGTCCCCGGCGTCAACCGGGTCCTCTACGACCTCACCAGCAAGCCCCCCGCCACCATCGAACTGGAATGATATTTTCTCCCAAAACACATACAGGGACGTTCGCAAGAACGTCCTTGATTTGTCCTGTGGGGAAAGCTTACTTCTGCCGCTTGGCCACGAGTCCCTTCATGAGGAAGAGGGTGCCGATCATGAGGAGCAGGGCCACCGGCAGGGCGATGACCGCCTTGGGCACGAAGCCGGCGAAGAGGTACGCAAAGAAACTGGCCGCCGCCGTGGTCATGGCGTAGGGCAGCTGGGTGGACACGTGGGTCACGTGGTCGCACTGGGCCCCGGCGCTGGCCATGATGGTGGTATCGGAGATGGGCGAGCAGTGGTCGCCGCAGACCGCCCCCGCCATACAGGCGGACACGCACACCACGCCCAGGGGATCCGTCAGGGGGAACACGCCCAACGTGATGGGGATGAGGATGCCGAAGGTGCCCCAGCTGGTGCCGGTGGCGAAGGAGAGGGCGCAGGCGATGACGAACACGATGGCGGGCAGGAAGGACTGGAACCCAGAGGCGGACTCCTTCACCAGGGCCTCCACGAACTGCTTGGCGCCCAGGCTGTCGGTCATGGCCTTGAGGCTCCAGGCGAAGGTCAGGATCAGAATGGCGGGGACCATGGACTTGAACCCCTCGGGGATGCTGGCGGCGATCTCCTTGAAGGGGACGACCCGGCGGATGAGGTAGTAGATCACGGTGACCACCAGGGCCACGGCGGAGCCCAGCATGAGGCCCACGGAGGCGTCGGAATCGGAGAAGGCCTGCACGAAGCCGGCCCCCTCGAAGAAGCCGCCGGAGTAGATCATACCGGTGACGCAGCAGGCGATCAGCACCACGATGGGCAGCACCAGATCCAGGACCTTGCCCTTGGGGTTGGCGGTCTCATTGGCGGCGTCGGCCATGGCTTTGACGCCGGAGAAGATGTCGCCCTTCTCCCGAGCGTTCCGCTCATGCTTGGCCATGGGGCCGAAGTCCAGATTGGTGAGAGCCAGGAAGATCATCATGGCGATGGTGAGGATGGCGTAGAAGTTGAAGGGGATGGCCTTGATGAACAGGTACAGGCCGTTGCCGTCCTCCACGTAGGAGCTGACCGCCGCCGCCCAGGAGGACACCGGCGCGATGATGCACACCGGCGCCGCCGTGGCGTCGATGAGGTAGGCGAGCTTGGCCCGGCTGATGCGGCTCTTGTCGGACACGGGCCGCATGACGGAGCCCACGGTGAGGCAGTTGAAGTAGTCGTCCACGAAGATCAGCACGCCCAGGGCGATGATAGCCAGCTGCGCGCCGGCCCGGGACTTGATGCGGGACGCGGCCCAGCGCCCGAAGGCGGCGGAGCCCCCGGCCTTGTTCATCAGGATCACCAGGATGCCCAATATGACCAGAAAGACCAGGATGCCCACGTTGTAGCTGTCCGCCAGGGACGCTGCGATGCCGTCGTTGAAGATGTGGGTGAGGGTCCCTTCGAAAGTGAAGTCGGAATAGAGGAGGCCCCCCACCACGATGCCCACGAACAGGGAGGTGTACACCTCCTTGGTGGCCAAAGCGAGGCCGATGGCGATGACGGCGGGGAGCAGCGACCAGAAGGTCTGATAGAAGCGGGAAGGCACTTCGGCGTCGCCCTCCTCCGCGGCGAAGGCGAAGGCCGTGGCGACGAGCAGCAACAGCAGTACGACGGGTAAAACGGTGATAGCTTTTTTGGTTCTTCTCATGGGGAACTCCTTTCGCATATGGGTGTAAAATGCAATCAACTGCGGCATCATGACCCGTCAAGACGCCACAGTTGAAAACGAAGGTTTCCCCCTTGCTCCTTTGACAGCTCTCCGCCCCTTGAAACCGGGGCGACAGTGCCGCGGATGTTCTCCGCGGCCCCGGACACGGACTCGATCAGGCGCTCTCGTCCGCTCCTCGGCGGTCCTCCCTTTCCCCCGTCTGCACTTGCCTGCTTCAAACGGGCTACTCTTGATGACCGCGACCTCTATCATGCGTATTCAGTTGATTGCCATATATAATATATTCTTTGTTCTCTTTCGTCAAGAGATTTTTTGTTTTTCGCCGCATCGCGCTTGCGCCCCTGTCCCGTGCCTGCTATAATAGGCTGACTTTAGGGCAAAAGGAAGGATCAGACCATGACGGAACGGGAGCAGCGGCTCGTGGTGAGCCGGGCGCTGGATATCGGGGAGCGGATGCTCCTCTCGGGCGGCGAGGTGAGCCGGGTGGAGGACACGGTGTCCCGCATCCTCAAAAGCTACGGCGCAGAGCGGGTGGAGGTGTTCACCATCCTCTCTTTCATATCCCTGACGGCGGTCTTCGACGAGGAACGGGTCCTGACCGAGAACCGGCGGGTCAGCATCGTGGCCTACTCCAACGACTTTACCCGTCTGGAGCAGCTCAACGCCCTGTCCCGCTACGTGTGTGCGGAAAAACCCGCCCTGAGCGATCTTAACGAGCGGCTGGCCGCCATCGACCTGCCGCCCCGGAAGAAGCAGTTTCGGGAGCTGTACGCCCTGCTGGGGTATATCCTCAGCGGCACGGGCTTCGCCGTCTTCTTCGGCGGCAGCTGGCTCGATGCCCTGGGTGCGGGGATCTGCTGTCTGGTGGTATGGTTCCTCAACTGGTTCTTGAAGCGGGCGGCTCTGCAGCGGCTGTTCCACGCCTTCTTCGTGTCCTTTATCGCCGGCGCCCTCTGCTATCTCGTCATATTGCTGGGCCTCGGGCAGCATCCGGGCCAGGTCATGATGGCGGTCATCATGGTGCTGATCCCCGGCATCGCCATCACCAACGCCATGCGGGAGATGCTGATCAGCGACACCATCTCGGGCATTTTGCGGCTGGTGGAATCCCTCCTCATCGCCACGGCGGTGGCCTTCGGCTTCGCCCTGGCCATGTTCGTCTTTAAGGACCACTTCCCCGAAGAGCATTTCACCTCCCTGGATGCGGACCTGCGCTATCTCCAGGTGCTGGCGGCCGCCGTAGGCACCTTGGGCTTCGCCATCCTCTTCAACAGCCGGCCCCGGCGGCTCTTTCTCGGGGCCCTGGGCGGCGGGCTCATTTGGGTGATGTACCTGATCCTGTCCGGCTATATCGGCTCGGACTTCCTCTGCGTGGCCTTGGCCGCGGCCTTCGGCGCCGTCTATGCAGAGATCATGGCCCGGGTGTGCAAAGCCCCGGCCACGGTGTTCACCATCCTCTCCGAGATCGCCCTGATCCCCGGCGGGAGCCTGTATATCACCATGCACCATCTGGTGGGCGGACGGCAGACGGAGGCGTTGCAGTACGGCATGCACACGGCCATGGTGGCCATCGCCATCGCCCTGGGCATCGTGCTGGTGACCGCATTCACCACCAGCTTCTTCTCCAAGAAAAAGCGGCCCACCACCAACCATAAGCACTAAAGGGATCATGAAAAGCCCGATCCTTTTCAAAGAGAAAAGCGGCTAAAAATTGACGCAAAAGCCAAATACTGCTATACTGACGCCATGGTATTTTCCGGACTCACATTCCTGCTGCTGTTCCTGCCGGCCCTGCTCCTTCTGTACTTTCTGAGCAGGGATATCCCTTGGCGCAACGGCGTGCTGGTGGTCTTTTCCCTGATCTTTTACGCCTGGGGCGAGCCGGTCATGGTCCTGCTCCTCGTGGGCACCACCCTGTTCAACTACATCGTCGCCCGCGCCATGGGCAAAGCTCAAAAGCCCTCCGCGAAAAAGCTGTGCCTCATTTTGGGCGTGGTCGGCTCCCTGGCGGGCCTCGCCTACTTCAAGTACGCCGGATTCTTCCTGTCCACGCTGGAGTCCCTGTTCGGGTTCAGCCTGTACTTTTCCGCTCCCCGGCTGCCCATCGGCATCTCCTTCTACACCTTCCAGATCCTGACCTACACCGTGGACGTGTACCGGGGCAAGGTGCCCGTGCAGAAGAGCTTCGTCCGCCTGCTCCTGTACGTGAGCTGCTTCCCCCAGCTCATCGCCGGCCCCATCGTCCAGTACGCGGACGTGGCGGCGGCGCTGGAGGAGCGGACCACCACCACGGACGACTTCATCGACGGCATGAGCCGGTTCCTCCTGGGTCTTGGGAAGAAGGTGCTCCTGGCGAACATCTGCGGCAGCTTCCTGCTGGACGTCCTGCCTGCAGGCACCGCGCCCCAATCCGTAGGCGGGGCCTGGCTCTCCGCCTTCCTCTATGCCCTGCAGCTCTACTTCGACTTCTCCGCCTACTCCGACATGGCCATCGGTCTTGGCCGGGTCCTGGGCTTCACCTACAAGGAGAACTTCCTCCATCCCTATTGTTCCGCCAGCCCCACGGACTTCTGGCGACGGTGGCACGTATCCCTGGGCAGCTTCTTCCGGGATTACGTGTACATCCCCCTGGGCGGCAGCCGCCGGGGCAAGGGGCGACGGATGCTGAACCTGTTGATCGTCTGGGCCCTGACCGGCCTCTGGCACGGCGCGGCCTGGAACTTCGTGATCTGGGGCCTCTACTGGTTCGTGCTGCTGGTGATCGACAAGGACCTGTCCAAGCTCTGGGACAGGGTGCCCAAAGTCCTCCGTTGGCTGTTCACCCTGCTGGCGGCCGTAGTGGGCTGGACCATCTTCTACTACACAGACATGACCGCGCTGTGGGCTCACCTCTCGGCTTTGGTGGGCGGCGGCCTGCCCTGGCTGGATACGACTACGACGTCCGCCCTTCGCCGGTACGCCCTGTTTTTGCCCGCGGCCTGCGTCGCCGCGCTGCCCATAGCGCCAAAGCTGAAGCAGGCGGCGGAGACCCGGCCCTGGCTGGCGTTCCTGGGCACGGCCTTGGCGGTGGCCGTGGGCCTGCTGTCGGTGCTGTTCCTGGTGCGGCAAAGCTACAACCCCTTCATCTACTTCCGATTCTGAGCCTATGAAACGAAAGCCTTCCTTCATCCTCATATACGCCATGCTGGTCCTCCTGGGAGGGCTGGGCGCCTATCTGCTCCTGTTCGGTGCCCGGGAGGAGCGCCCCTCTATGGCGGAGAACCGGATGCTGGCCGGGTTCCCGACCCTCAGCGGCGCCACGGTGCAGGACGGCTCCTTTATGGCCGGGCTGGAGGACTTTTTGAGCGACAACATGCCCGAACGGGACGCCCTGGTAGCTCAGGCGGACGGCCTCATGGGCCGCCTGTCCATGGCCGGAACGGACGCCGGCGACGGGGAGGACCCCATGGCCGCCCAGGTAGCCGCCTTCGCCCAGGAGGGCGCGGACGAACCTGCGGCAACGCCCGGACCCACGCCGGAGCCCACCTATACCCCGGTCCCCACGGACACGCCCGAGCCCACAGCCACGCCGGAGCCTGCGGCAGAAAACCCCGCGGCCACGGCCACGCCCACCCCAGCTCCCACGGCCACGCCCACGCCGGAGCCCAAGGACCTCTCGAAGGTCCGTCCCTGCACCTTCACCCTCACCGAGAAGGGCGGCCGTCTGCGCACGGTCTACACCTTCCCTACGGAGAACATCCTTCGGGCCATCCGGGTTTTGAACGCCTACCGGGCCTGCCTGCCCGCCGACGGCCACGTGTTCTTCGCCCAGCCCCCCTTCCCCGGCATCGCGGCCAACCTGCAGGACGGCTCCTGCACCGGCTGGGGCGGGGATCTGGAGGACACCATCAACGAATACAGCGACGAGGGCGTGTACATGGTCAGCGTCCAGAAGGTCTTGGAGCGTCATCTCCTGGACGGGGAGTACCTCTACTTCACCACGGACCATCACTGGACCCCCCGGGCCGCCTGTTACACCGTCAACGCCATTTTGGAGACCATGGGCGTGGACCCTCGGCCCTACGACAGCTACGATTTCCGCATCGTCCGGGACTTCTACGGCAGCGCCCTCAACGACAGCCCCAACTTCCGCGCCACCCACAAGCCGGACACCCTGGAGGTGCTGATCCCCGACACGCCGGTGAAGGGCTACCGCATCTACTGGGACGGCACCGAAAAGGAAGCTCCCCTGATCTATTCGGATTACACCACCTATATGGCCTATCTGGGCGGCACCCTGGGCCCCTGGCGCCGGTTCGAGACCGGCGTGGATACGGGCCGCAGCTGCCTGGTCATCGGCGACTCCTTCGCCAACTGCTTCCTGCCCTTCCTGACGCCCTACTACGAGACCGTCCACATGACGGATGTGCGCAAAAGCTACTATGACGCCGCCAACGCCCGCTGGTCCATCTCCCAGTATCTGGCGGACAACGGCATCGACGACGTATACTTCGTCCTGTCCACGGCCTCCGGCGTCAACACCGTGGGGCTCATGGACAACCTGCTCAAGTACCTGTAGAGGCCGCCTATGGAACAGAACGCGAAAACCTGCCGCCTGCCCCTTTTCGGGATGCTCCTCACCACCGTTCTGGTGTTGGGGGGCCTCTTCGGCCTGCACTGGTGGCTCGATAACCGAGCGGATATCTACGCCCAGCGGGCCTTGGCCGCGGCCTGGCAGGAGGATTGGGTCCAGGCCGAGGACTGGGCCAGGAAAGCCGAGACCGCCGGCGCCGCCGGCGTGACGGACAAACTGACCTACGACAGGGCCACCGCCCTCTTCGAGGCGGGCGAATACGCTGCCGCCCGGCAGCTCTACGGGGAGCTGGGCAGCTACCGGGAAGCCTCCCGGCAGATCATGGCCTGCGACTATCGGCAGGCGGAAGCTTTGTACGAGGCCGGAGACTTCGAGGCCGCCCGGAACGTCTTTTTGACCGTGGCCGGATACGAGGACGCCCTCGTCCGCGCCGACCTCTGCCTGTACGCCACAGCGGAGCAGCTGCTTCGGAACGGGGATAGGGAGGCGGCCCTGCAGGCCTTCCTGGCCCTGGGCAACTTTCAGAACGCCCCCGCCCGGGCCCAGGCATTGGCTCAGGAACTGAAGGGCGAGGAGGAGCCCGCGGCCTCTGACCAAGCCTCGGAGCCTCTCTCCCTCCAGGACCAGCTCACGGAGGCCCGCAACGGTTTGCAAAACCGCCGCCTGGCCGCGGGCCAGGGCCACGCCCTGTTCCTCACGGAGGACGGTTCGGTCCGCGCTGCGGGCGCCAACGACCGGGGCCAGTGCGACGTCCAGGGCTGGGCCGACGTCACCGCCGTGGCCGCCGGATACGCCCACAGCCTGGGCCTCACCGCCGACGGCCGGGTGCTGGCCACCGGCGACGACAGCCAGGGCCAGTGCGACACCCGGGACTGGGCCAACGTGACGAAGATCTTCTGCGGCCCCTGGGACAGCTTCGGCCTGACCCAGGACGGCAAGTGGCTCCACTGCGGCTTCACGGACACCTCCGCCCTGACCGGCTGGACGGGCCTATCCTGCCTGGCCCCCGGGAACGGGGTCCTGTTCGCCCTCCGCCAAAACGGCACCCTGCTCAGCAGCCGCCCGGACCAAACCCAGAACTGGTACAGCCTCGTCGACCTCACCGCCACCGGACACGTCCCTGTGGCCCTCCAGCGGGACGGCACGGTCCTTGCCGCCCACCGGGATCTGTCCTCGTGGACGGAGGTCCTCTCCCTCCGCAGCAGCGCTGCCCTCCTCGCAGGCCTGAAGCTGGACGGCACCCTCTTGGTGGAGCCCCTGCTCCCCACGGACGACGGTCTCCTGGCCGCCCTTCGCGCTGAAACCGACGTCACGGGCTTCGCTCTGGCCGGCACCTATGCCCTCCTCCTACACGCCGACGGTACCCTCTCCGCCCCCGGCGCCCCCTTCGATATACGTCCTTTTTCCCATTGACAAACGCCCCCTCCGAGGCTATAATAACCATGCTGCATTTGTGCCTGTAGCTCAGCTGGATAGAGCGTTAGACTCCGACGCTATACTTCGGTAGTCCTTGAAAAATGAATATTTGATGCATATGTGCCTGTAGCTCAGCTGGATAGAGTGGCAGACTCCGACTCTGCAGGTCGCACGTTCGAACCGTGTCAGGCACGCCAGGAAAGCCCCGAAAATACTACATTTTCGGGGCTTTCGTGTTGTCTATGAGGTCTTGTCACAAACTACCGATTCCATCTCGGTGGCGGATGCATATATTAACATGCATATACGCGAGAATATACATTGATTTTCACTCAAAAGCCGGTTTTGACTGCATTTTGACTGCACTTTTTGTAAAATAGCATTCTCACAGTGCTCGTAGTAAACGTATTTCCGGCTCTTTTTTCCTCTCCCTGAGATGTTCATCAAGGGCTCGTATCGCTTGCTCCTCTTTAAACTTTGAAAGGTGTGTGTATATCTCCAAAGTAACTTCTATGTCAGAGTGACCGAGGAATTTCTGTGCGGACTTAACATCAACGCCCGCATCGAACAGCATTGTGGCATAGGTGTGCCGAAGCATAAGAGACGTTCCCATCCCGAACATCTTACTCATGGCTCTTATCAAATGCCGAAAGCAGAGAGGATTCGTATGTACGAACGCGGGAGGAACGATGCTTACAGACTCCTCATTTATGAGATCATGGGAGGCGTTTTGTAACTATTTGAATGTTTGTGCTGGTGGAAGAAATGGTGCGGGCCCTTATCTCCCTCACATTCAGGTGTTAGATCGAATCACTGCGCATATGTTGCGGCACACTTATGCAACGATGCTTTTTGACGCTGATGTTGACGTCAAATCAGCTCAGAAGTTCCTCGGCCATGCCGACATCGAAGTTACACTGAAGATCTACACGCATCTGACCAAGTTCAAGGAAGAGAAAGCCATAGCAGCTTTAAATGCGCACCTTGATTCGATGACAGGCAACGTATCAGAGAAAAGCGGGGCATCATAATACGCTCTCTTTTTCCCTGGTAAGAATGCAAGGATGCATCATTTCGGGTGTGCTCGGTTTTTCTGTTCTGGAAAAGATTCAGTAGAGGCGCAACGAGACAAAAGGGCCGATTCTTCTATGCTTTTTCTGCAGGGGGAGAGCCCCTGCAGAATTGCAATCTTAGCTTTTTTTCAATCTTGGAACTACAGGAAGTCTGCAAAACGGTGAATGGATTCTCCCAAATGGAGACTGGAATTCGTTATACTCCTTCTGCAGATGGAGGGATGACCTAAAGTGATGCCGACATTATCCAAACGGCTTAAAGAATTGAGGCTAAACCGGCGATTGCGACAGGAGCAAGTTGCCAGGCTTGTTGGTGTTAACACGAATGCCATCTCGACATATGAAAATGACTCTCGTCAGCCTTCGTATGATATATTGATTCGTCTTGCGAATCTATATCGTGTCAGCACAGATTATTTGTTGGGTGTCTCAGATCATCGCTCCTGTGATCTGTCAGGGTTAACCGAAGAAGAGGCTAATATTATATGTGAACTTGTTAAGGCTATGTCAAAGAAGAACGAGAAACTGAACAGCATGTAAGAGGAACAACATGGCGGAAATTGATAGGCTAGCTAATTACAATGGCCAGTTTGGTTTGCTGGTAGGATAGCGTATAATACCGGCTACTCGAGGGGAAACAGTTTCTTGGAATAGATCACCCGCCGCTCGCCGCCGAAGAGGGTGCGCTCAGCGATGGCGGTATGGCCGCATTTTTCCAGGGTGCGGCGGCAGGCGTAATTTTGAGGCGAGGTGCAGGTGAGGATCTCGGCGGCACCGATGCTGCGGGCATATCGCTCACGCTCCATGCAAAAGCATTGCTGTAAGCCATAACCCTGGTAGGCGGGGTCGATCCAGGCACCGTCAAAGGTGGCACAGCGAAGGGCATAGTCTGGATCATATCCCAGGTCGTAGGCCAGGTTCCGGTCCGTCTCCCGCAAGGACAGCACCATGGAAAAGCCAACCAGCCGCTTTCCCTTCCAGGCGCCTATGGCGTAGTCCTTTCGGATGCTTTCCAGCACATGGCGGCGAGGCGACATCACATACAGGGATCGACTGGGCACCCTGCGGCGCACTCGTCGCTGGATAAGCATGATCATGGGCAGATCATTTTCTGTGCAGGGGCGAATGACAAACCTTTGTTCATGGACGGTTCGCCGGGTGAGGACATAGGCTGTTTCCTCCCCGGGGATGGCTTTTGCCTGGCGTAAATATCGTAGTCTGTCGGTCATAGGGTCAGGCTCCTTTCTGGATATAGGTCACATAGTGAAAGGTGGAGCTTTGCGCGCGAAGGGACATGGCTTCGAAGCAGCAGTTCCGTAGGTAGAGCTGATTTTGCTTGGGCGAATCCTGCGGGGAGGCGAAGAAGGGGCCGTCAATGTAAACGGTGGTCCTGGGGCGGTTCAAGAGAAAGCGCTTTTGGTAGGTGACGGTGAAGCAGAACACCGGCTGGCCTGTGTCCGCCGGATAGCGGAAGGAAGTGGCACGAAAGGGGCGGATGTCCGTATAGTAGGGCCAGATATGGGCCTCAGGATAGATCATGACGGCATGCCCCTTTTCTGTATGGGTCCGAATGGCAGCCAGAAAGTTTTTCATGCCTGAAGCGGTCGTCGGGATCGGAACGGCGCCCAGATCCTCCACGATGCGGCGGATGCCGGGGATGGAGACGCAGTCCGGGTTGGCAACGATAAACGCTTTTCTCGGGAAGGCGACGAGGGCCGGGGTATAGGCATCGCCGGCGATGCGGGTGTGATTCCCATAGAGAAAATACCCGGTCTTCCGATAGGGTTTCAGCTTGCTTCGGCCGACGATCCGTTCCCCATAGATTAGCTTTTGAAACAGAAACACCAAAGGCAGCGCCAGCCCATAATAGAGAAGAAAGGCCAGGGCCTTGCGGACCGGGTCTTTGGTAAAGTAGGGGTAGTCCGGGGGAAGCTGCTTTTGCCGGATGTTGAGCTCGGCAAAATCGTCGGTTTGATCGTTGGAATAGTAGATGACCTTCTTCATGGTCTTTTCTCCATTGCGGTGGTGAGCAGCATGGGCTCCGCCTGTCCGAAGGATACCGTCGCTCATAGGGGGATAAGGGATTTTTCCTATGACGCGGTGTCCTGTAGTTCTTACAAAGGCAGATCCTTCTTAAGGAACTTGATGTCGCCCAGAATATAGCCTACTACACCGATAATGATAAGAATTCCTAACTTCCAGATCCAAGTGCTGGTACCATCAAGAATGGATACAACATCAAACAAGGAAATGATAGAAACGTAGTTGAAATTGTTCAAGGCACCGATTCTTACAACAGACGGAATGACGGGTGATCCGAACAGTCCAAGCATTGTTGCAACTAGGAAGAACATTGAGATACCCCCGCCAAGTGCCATTGCCTTTTTAGACCGATCAAACCAGCAGGAAGCCAGAAAATTAATTCCACTCATCGCAAACAATACGACAAAAGCTCCAAGATTGATCAGAAGCAGCTTCTCATCTGTCAGGTTGGTCTGAACATCCGTTAGCCCAAAGCAGACAATAGACGTGATAGTCGTAAAGACAAACATCAGAAGCAGAGAGCCAATCAAATATAATCCTTGCGTAAAGGTTACCTGTCTTCTCTTTGTTGATGTTGACAGAATGTAAGCCATAGAACCAGAATCGACCTGTCCTGCAACCAGATTATTAGACGCCATGATCAGATAAATAATAGGAAGTAACAGGCCAGCCATTTTGAAGAAAATAGAGCCAACAATCAAGCCATACAAATCCATCTTACCTAGCTCTTCAATGCCGGAAGCAACGTCCTCAGGAAGCTTTTCCAACAGAGATCCCGCTACAGATACATCGAGAGATTCTTTAATGTCAGCGATTCTGGCATCATACTCCGACGTTCCCGGCTTCTCTGTAATTAGTGAGCATTCGTAAGAGAATTTATTCTGATAATCCATTGCCGCTTCGTAGGCAATTGTATGAAACTTATCATAATCAAAGCCCATTGCTTCATAGCCCTCGCGGGTAACATTAAACTCAGCCAGAGCATCCAGCAACTCGTCAACCGTCTCTTCTGAAATCATACTCTGTCCAACAAGCATCGCAGTGGCTGTGTATGCACGTTCATTACGGAATGCACTGCGTTCCTCAGATGCAATATAATCTGATAAACTATTACCGGCTTCTCCTTTGCCCACTGACATAACATCAGCTCTAAGGTATTCAATCATCCCCTCAATATATTCAGGAGGAACAATCTCACCATTTTCGAGATATACGCTGTCCGCCTGATTGTCGGGATTGATTGCGACAATTGCTGCTGATTCAGCAGTGTACTGATCAATTACTGCGTTGACAGCTGCTTCATAAGCCGGTTTCACATATACTTCTGTGAAAATTTCAGTTATCTCTGCTTCTGCCTGTGATGTGATCTCGTCAATTTCATCAGCCAGTTCTTGCTGAGCCGCATCCGTGTATTGATCTTTGTACTCAGCCAATACCTCGTCTGCAACCCTTGCCTTCTGGGATTCTGTTACGATTTCTGCTGTTGCGGTGGATGTATACGTGGCCTGATTTTCATTAAGCACAGAGTTGGCGACCTCTGTTTTATGAGTATCTGTAACAATCTCTGAAGTTGCCCTCTGTGTATATTCCGCCTGTTTTTCAGCAAGCACAGCGTTCGTAACCTCTGTTTTATGTGCGTCAGTCACAATTTCTGCAGTTGCGGTCTGTGTGAATTCTGCTTGCTTTTCGGCAAGAACAGTATTAGCAACCTCTGCTTTATGTTCTTCTGTAACAATCTCTGCAGTTGCAGTCTGTGTGAATTCTGCCTGCTTTTCAGCAAGGACCTGCTGAGCTACAGCGTTCTTATGCTCATCTGTAGTCAATGCTGAAGTTGCAGCAGCAATGTGCTCATTAGTGATTCTTTCACTTTCAATCGCCGTATATTCAGAAGTCACCTCACTTGTCGCGGTCTCAACATCAGAACCGGAGGCTACTTTAGCCGTAATCTTTTCCGCTGCTTCCGGGGTAGTCATGTCCTGTGCAACCGCAGCAGTAACCTCAGACTGAATCATTGATGCCTCACCTTGAACTTGTGCCATGATCTCTGTCTGGATTCTTGCGGATACCTCATCGGTCACTATTTCGGTTACTCTTGCCTGCACTTCGGCACCGAGCCTGTTGGTTACCTCAGCGGTTACCATTTCAGTGACTCTTGTCTGTACCTCGGCAGTCAGACGATTGGTCACTTCGTTTGTAACCAGCTCAGTGACCCTTGCTTTTACCTCCGCACTCAGCTGATCTGACACAGCATTTGTAACCAACTGTGTTACTCTGGCCTTGACCATACCGGTAATCCGATTGGTAACCTCAGCCGTTACTCTTTCTGTAACGTTTTCAGTCACAAGTTCTGTAGCAGCCGATGTCGCCGCGTCAGATATATCGGCAATCTGTCTGTAGGTTTCCGGTGTATTCAACCGATTAAATGTTTCAACAAATACCTGGTCAAACAGATATTCTCCTTCATTTGCCGCATCATAGGTGGAGATAGCCCCTTTTCTTACCGACGAGTCGATTACCTCTTCAATAATGGTATCCTCGATATTCTCCTTTACAGATGAAATATTTGAAGTGCCGGATATCAGCATAACGCACGCAAGCATGAAGCATACCGCAACCGTAATGATCAACCACATCATTCCGTTGGCTTTACAAGACTGCTTGAATAATGCCTTTGAAAATAGTCGGCGATTTTTATGTGCCTTTTTAGGCTTTACTTCTTTCACCTTTTTAACTTCTGTATCCATGTTATACGATCTCCTTTCTGGTCATGATTTCATTAAAATGCTTTTCAAGAGTATACAGAACCTCTGAAATGAACTTGACGTTCATTCCATTTAACGTCTTAAACAGATCATTGATACTATCCTTGTCTATGGAAATAGTAACCTGGTTGTATTGCTCCTGGTCGCGGATGATCTTGTATCCACAGTGCTTAAAGTGTTCGTATGAAATTCTGTCGTTGAACTCAATTTTGAAATCTGTGACCGATCGATTGCGAATTTCATCCATGTTTGCAATATCTATGATATGCCCGTCTGAAATAAGGGCCACGCGATCACAGGTCTCTTCCATTTCGTTAAAGATATGGCTAGACATGAATATCGTTTTTCCCTTTTTATGCTCACGGCGAATAATCTCCAGAAAAGCGTCACGCATCAATGGGTCAAGACCCGTGGTTGGCTCATCCAAGATAATAATCGGAGCATCATTCATTAGTGCTGCCACCAGTGCGGTCTTCTGCTTCATACCCTTACTCATTCGTTTCAGGTTGGCGCGAGGGTCAAGCTGCAGCTCCTCAATCAGCTGATTGGCATAATCAAAGGACTGCATTCCGAGGAATGATGCCTGACTTTTCAAGAAGTTGATACCTGTCTTTAAGTCAGGAAATGCAATTTCCCCGGGGACATATCCTACTAATCTTGCAATTTCAGCCTGATTATGCCAGGATTCCATTCCATTTACAAACGCGTGACCTGCAGTAGGCTGGATAAATCCTAAAATGCTTCGGATTGTGGTAGTTTTGCCAGAGCCATTCGTTCCGACAAAGCCAATCATCTCGCCCTGATCTATCGACAGATTTTCTTCGAAGACACCTCTGCCAGAACCATAATCCTTTGTCATCCCCTGTAATTCAATTAATCCCTCTTTTTTCAATTCTGTCATTTCAGAGCACCTCCGAAATCCTTTTCTTCCTTGTAGAATTTCATGAAGTAATCCTCTAAGGTCTCCTTTATGTTGTTGAACTCCTTGATTTCAAAGTCAGATAGGAAGGAGATTACCTGATTGATGTATTTGTCATCTGCAGCAATAAGCAGTTTATTCCTCACTCCATCATCCTTAATAACGGTAACAACGCTCCGATCGAAGGAATCCTTAAAGCGCTGATATTCTTCATGGGTTTTAAAGACAATGCGATATTGCTTCATGGATGCGTGCTTAAGGTCATCTGCATTAAATTCCGAAACAATCTTTCCATCCTTGATAATGGCTATACGATCACAGGTTGCATCAACCTCAGAGAAGATATGACTGGAGAGCAAAATAGTCTTACCTCGCTTCTTCTCCTCTACAATGAAATTGATGAAATTCTGCTGCATAACAGGATCCAGGCCTGATGTTGGTTCATCAAGAATAAGAATCTGGGGATCACTCATAAATGCAGTTACAATTGCGAGCTTTCTCTTGACACCCAGAGACATGTGTTTTGTATCGCCCTTCAGCACGTTATCTTCCAACTTGAACAGGTCAAGCATTTTTTTCAACATCTCATCATTATGGATACCGTACATATCCTGCATCATGTGGATGAACTCCCAACCAGTCAATCCTGCTGGAAGGGCAATCTCGCCCGGAATATACCCAA
>JBGVAK010000094.1:0-2542 GCA_045224495.1 Christensenellales bacterium | reverse complement strand
CGGCCGCTACAAGCGGGGCCGCTACAAGGGCATCGTCTGCGAAAAGTGCGGCGTGGAAGTCACCCGCGCCAAGGTCCGCCGGGAGCGCATGGGCCATATCGAGCTCGCGGTGCCGGTGAGCCATATCTGGTACTTCAAGGGCATCCCCTGCCGCATGAAGATGCTCCTCGACATGAGCCCCAAGGCTCTGGAGCAGGTGTTGTACTTCGCCTCCTTCGTGGTCATCGATCCCGGTGAAACCACCCTGCAGAAGAAGCAGATCCTGTCCGACCGGGAGTACCGGGAGTATCAGGAGCAGTTCGGGCCCAAGAGCTTCCGCGCCGGCATGGGCGCCGAGGCCATCCGGGAGCTTTTGGCGGAGATCAACCTCGAAGAACTCCGCGATCAGCTGCGCAAGGAGATCGAGACCTCCGGCGGCCAGAAGCATACCAACGCCGTGAAGCGCCTCGAGGTGGTGGAAGCCTTCATCAAGAGCGGCAACCGCCCCGAATGGATCATTTTGACCGTGCTGCCGGTGATCCCCCCGGATCTTCGCCCCATGGTCCAGCTGGACGGCGGCCGGTTCGCCACCAGCGATCTCAACGATCTGTACCGCCGCGTCATCAACCGGAACAACCGGTTGAAGCGACTCTTGGAGCTCCGCGCCCCCGACATCATCGTCCGCAACGAGAAGCGGATGCTGCAGGAGGCCGTGGACGCCCTCATCGATAACGGCCGCCGTTCCCGCCCCGTGACGGGTCCCGGCAACCGCCCCTTGAAGTCCCTTTCCGACATGCTCCGCGGCAAGCAGGGCCGGTTCCGTCAGTACCTGCTGGGCAAGCGCGGGGACTATTCCGGTGGTTCCGTCATCGTGGTCGGTCCGGACCTCAAGATGAGCCAGTGCGGTCTGCCCAAGGAGATGGCTCTGGAGCTCTTCAAGCCCTTCGTCATGAAGCAGCTGGTGGAGCTGGGCTACGCCCAGAACGTGAAGGGCGCCAAGCGCATGGTCGAGCGCAGCGCCACCGAGGTCTGGGGCGTCCTGGAGGACGTGATCAAGGATCACCCCGTGCTCCTGAACCGTGCGCCTACGCTGCACCGCCTGGGCATCCAGGCCTTCGAGCCGGTGCTGGTGGAGGGCCGGGCCATCAAGCTCCATCCCCTGGCCTGTACCGCCTTCAACGCCGACTTCGACGGCGACCAGATGGCTGTGCACGTGCCCCTGTCCGTGGAAGCTCAGGCCGAGGCCCGCTTCCTCATGCTGGCGGCCAACAACATCTTGAAGCCCCAGGACGGCAAGCCCGTGGTGTGCCCCACCCAGGACATGGTCCTCGGTTGCTACTACCTGACGCAGCTCCGCGACGGTCAGAAGGGCGAGGGGAAGGCCTTCGCCTCCGAGGACGAGGCCATCATGGCCTATCAGTGCGGCGAAGTGACGCTGCAGTCCAAGATCCGGGTCCGCATCTCCCGGGAGTGGCAAGGCAAGACCTATAAGAAGATCATCGACACCTCCGTGGGCCGTTTGCTCTTCAACGCCGCCATCCCCCAGGACCTGGGCTACGTGCCCCGGGAGACCCTGGACGATATGTTCGTCCTGGAGATCGACCGGCTGGTGGTCAAGAAGGACCTTGGCAACATCATCGACAAGTGCTACCGCAAGTACGGCCCCACCATCACCTCCGAGGTGCTGGACAAGGTCAAGAAGCTGGGTTACACCTACTCCACTCGCGGCGGCATCACCGTGGGCTACCAGGATATCCGGGTGCCCGAGGAGAAGAAGACCATCGTCCGCGACGCCGAGCAGCAGGTCGTGGAGGTGGAGAACATGTTCAACATGGGCTTGCTCTCCAACAAGGAGCGCCGCGAGAACGTGATCGGCATCTGGGAGAAGGCCACGGACGACGTCACCGCCGCCCTGATGGACTCCCTGGATCCCTACAACCCCATCTACATGATGGCCAACTCCGGTGCTCGAGGCAGCAAGGCCCAGATCCGTCAGCTGGCCGGCATGCGCGGCCTCATGGCCGACCCCTCCGGTCAGATCATCGAGGTGCCTATCCGCGCCAACTTCCGCGAGGGCCTGTCCGTGTTGGAGTTCTTCATCTCCTCCCACGGCGCCCGCAAGGGTTTGGCTGATACGGCTCTGCGTACCGCTGACTCCGGCTATCTGACTCGCCGTCTCGTGGACGTGTCCCAGGACGTGATCATCCGCGAGGAGGATTGCTTCGCCTCCCGGAACGACACCCCCAAGGGCATGGTCCTCACCGCCATCCTGGACGACGGCAAGCTCATCGAGCCCCTGTCCGCCCGCGTGGTGGGCCGCTACACCATCGATCCCGTCCTCGATCCCAAGACCGGGGAAGAGATCGTGCCGGCGGATTCCATAATCACCTACGAGCAGGCCGAGGCCATCGAGAAGGCCGGCATCAAGGAAGTCCTGTGCCGCAGCGTCTTCACCTGCCGGGCCGAGCACGGCGTGTGCGCCAAGTGCTACGGCGCCAACCAGGCCACCGGCGGCTACGTGGAGATCGGCGAGGCCGTGGGCATCATCGCCGCCCAGGCCATC
>JBGVAK010000093.1:0-7165 GCA_045224495.1 Christensenellales bacterium | reverse complement strand
TCCCATCAGCCCTTCGAGGGGTACGAGATCCACATGGGCGAGAGCACGGGCGGCGCGCCCCTGACCGGCTTTGCCAACGAGCTTTCGGGCGAAGCGCACCCGGACGGCTGCCAGCAGGGCAGCGTCTACGGTACCTACGTCCACGGCATCCTGGACCACGACGATGTGGCGGGGGCCGTCATCCGGGCTTTGGCGGAGAAAAAGGGCATCGACCCGGCGCTGCTGGGCAAGGTCTCCGGGGCCGAGCACAAGGAGCGGCAATATAACCTGTTGGCTCAAACGTTGCGGGAACACATGGACATGAAAACCATCTATCGCATCCTGGAGGAGGGGATCGCATGAACATTCAAAATCTGCCGCCCATGGAGATCGAGAAGGAGAGCTTTCGCATCATCACGGCG
The DNA here is from genome assembly GCA_045224495.1 of Christensenellales bacterium. Lineage (GTDB taxonomy): Bacteria > Bacillota > Clostridia > Christensenellales > CAG-138 > RUG472. The sequence goes on along the minus strand of JBGVAK010000093.1, from coordinate 6,764 downwards.
GAGCTGGGGGACCGGCCGCTGGACCCGGAGCAGGCGCCCATCCTCAAGCGGGTCATCCACACCACGGCGGACTTCGACTACGCCGACAATCTGTACTTTTCCCCCGACGCCGTGGCCCTTGCCAAGGCCGCCATCCGGGGCGGCACCACCGTCGTCACCGATACCCAGATGGCCCTCGCCGGCATCAACAAGCGGACTCTACTTCGCTTCGGCTGCGAGGCCCACTGCTACATGTCCGACGAGGACGTGGCTGCGGAAGCGAAGCGGTTGGGCGTCACCCGGGCCCGGGTATCCATGGACAAGGCAGCCCAGCTGGGGGACAACGTGATCTTCGCCGTCGGCAACGCCCCCACGGCCCTGATCCGCCTGCGGGAGCTCATGGACGGCGGCTACCGGCCCCAGCTCATCATCGGCGTGCCCGTAGGCTTCGTGAACGTGGTGGCCTCCAAGGAGCTCATTATGGAGACCGACGTGCCCTGCATCGTGGCCCGGGGCCGCAAGGGCGGCAGCAACGTGGCGGCCTGCATCGTCAACGCCCTCCTCTACGACCTGGACCCCGCCCGAGGCGGTTGACCCGCTGCATGAAAAAGGAGAGCCGGTAAGCGACTCTCCTTTTTTACGCGGTACGTGTGGATCACGCCTGCACGTCCTTGTCCTTGGGGATGATGACGTTCAGGAGGATGGCGATCAGGGCCGCGGGCACGATGCCGGAGCCGCCGAAGATGTATTTGAGCCATTGGGGCATGAACGCCTGGGCGGCGGCGGAGGAGCCGAGGCCGAAGCCAAGGCCCAACGCGATGGCCACGATGGTGGCGTTCCGGCCGGTCAGGGGTTCTTTAGTGATCAAATTGATGCCGGAGATCACGATGCTGGCGAACATGAACACCGCCGCCCCGCCCAGGACGGGCTGAGGCATGATGTTGATGATGGCCCCGATCTTGGGGAACAGGCCCGCCAGCACCAGGATGGCCGCGCCCATGGCGATGGCGAAGCGGTTGACCACCTTGGTCATGCCCACGAGGCCCACGTTCTGGCTGAAGGAGGTGTTGGGCAGCACCCCGAACAGGGCGGCGACGGCGGAGCCGAAGCCGTCACAGACCACGGCGCCGGACAGCTCCTTGTCCGTGGGCGCCCGGTCGAGGCCCCCCTCCACCACGCCGGAGGTGTCGCCGATGGTCTCCACCGCGGTCACGATGAACATGATGCACATGGGGATGATGGCGTCCAGCCTAAAGCGGATGTTGGTGAAGATCTCCTTGGGCGGCAGGGGCAGGGCAAACCACTTGGCGGCGCCCACCTGTTCCCACTTGGTGATATAGGCGGGGATCACGGTGGCCTCCCCGATGGTGATCTCCCGGGGCAGCACAAAGCCCATCAGCAGGGACACGACGTAGCCGATCACGATGCCGATGAGCACCGAGGCGATGGAGGGGAAGCCCTTGAAGCCATGCTTGAACACCAGAATGGCGGCCAGGGTGATGAGGCCCAGCAGCAGGTTCCACAGGCTCCCGAAGTCCTTGACGCCGGAGCCGCCGGCGAAGAAGTTGATGCCCACGGAGATCAGGGAAAGGCCGATGGCGATGACCACCGTGCCGGTGACCACGGACGGGAAGAACTTCCTGAGGGGCTTGATGAGGAAGCCGAGACCCATTTCGAACACGCCGCCCACGATGCAGGCGCCCATGAGCACGCCGTAGGCGAAGATGCCCGCGTTGGCGTCCGTCATGATGGTGCCCGCCGCGATGCCGCCCATGGTGCTGATGGCGATGGAGTTGTTGATGCCGATGAAGCCGGAGGAGGTGCCCATGACGATGGGGAGCCTGCCGCCGATGGGGCCGATGGGGTACAGCTGAATGAAGGTGACGAGGCCCGCGATCACCATGGCGTTCTGCAGCAGCGTCACGCGCAGGGCGCTGAACCCGGCGTCCACGGTGAGCCCGCAGGTGCCCAAGATGATCAGCAGGGGCGACAGGTTGCCGACAAACATGGCGAGGACGTGCTGCAGGCCCAGGGGGATGGCCTGGCCCAGCGGGATCCGTCCGTCCAGTTCATAGGGCGAGGTGTAGACCGGTTTCTTTTCCATTATTTTCCCTCCTTGCATTGGTTTACATATATAGTATATTGGGTGAGAAAGGGAAAGTCAATCAAAAACAGGTATGCCCCAAAATATAAAAGGAGAGCCGTTTTGAGGCTCTCCTCTTCGTTTCGCTTACTCGTACTCGATGGTAGCGAGTGGCTTGCTGGAAAGGTCGTAGAGCACCCGGTTCACGCCCTTGACCTCCTTGAAGATCCGGTCCCGGATCTTGAGGAGCAGGGGGTAGGGCACCTCCTCGACGGTGGCGGAGGTGGCGTCCAGGGAGTTCACCGCCCGGATGATGACCATCCAGTCGAAGGTCCGCTTGCCGTTCTTGATGCCCGTGCTCTTCATGTCGGGGACCACGGTGAAGTACTGCCACACCTTGCCCTCAAGGCCTGCCGCGGCGAACTCCTCCCGGAGGATGGCGTCGGATTCCCGCACGGCCTCGAGGCGATCCCGGGTGATGGCGCCCACGCACCGCACGCCCAGGCCGGGGCCGGGGAAGGGCTGCCGGTAGACCATGCTGTCGGGGAGCCCCAAGGTCTTGCCCACCATGCGCACCTCGTCCTTGAAGAGGATGCGGACCGGCTCCACCAGCTCGAAGCTCAAATCCTCGGGCAGGCCGCCGGCGTTGTGATGGGCCTTGATGCCCGCTTCGCTCTCCAAGATGTCGGGCCAGATGGTGCCCTGGGCCAGGAATTTGATGCCGGTGAGCTTGCGAGCCTCCTCGGCAAAGACGTCGATGAACTCCTTGCCGATGATCTTCCGCTTGGTCTCGGGGTCGCTGACGCCCGCCAGCTTGTCCAGGAACCGGTCTACGGCGTCCACGTAGATGAGGTTGGCGTGCATCTGGTTCCGGAACACCTTGATGACCTGCTCCGGCTCGCCCTTTCTGAGGAGACCGTGGTTCACGTGGACCGCCACCAGCTTATCGCCGATGGCCCGGATGAGGAGCGCTGCCACCACAGAGGAATCCACGCCGCCGGACAGGGCCAGCAGCACCTTGCCGTCGCCCACCTGCGCCCGGATGGCGGCCACCTGTTCGTCGATATACGCCTTCGCCAGTTCTGGCGTATCGATTCGTTTCATGTTCTCGGGACGTACCAAAAGCTGCTGCATGGGCTTACCTCCAAATTTCTGATAATAACACATGATATCATGATATTTGCCATCCCGCAAGAAGCAGTTTTGGGGGTTTGCACATTTTGCCGGACCTGCTATAATCTATGATAAATAGAACGAAGGATAAAGGAAACAACAGGAAGATGATCGCCAACTATCACACCCATACCTACCGCTGCGGGCATGCCGTGGGGAAGGACAGGGAATATGTGGAAAAAGGTATCGAAAGAGGTTTGAAAGTCCTGGGGTTTTCGGACCATGTGCCCATGCCCTTCCCGGACGGCCACGAGTCCCATTTTCGGGTGCCCATCCGGCAGCTGGAGGACTATGTGGAGAGCGTGCTGCGGCTACGGGCGGAGTATAAGCAGGAGATCGACGTGCGCCTGGGCTTCGAGGCGGAGTACTATCCGGACTTGTTCGAGAGCATGCTGGAGCTGCTCAGCCCCTACCCCGTGGACTACCTGCTCCTGGCCGGGCACTTCAACGACAGCCGGGAGACCATCTACAATCCCGCCGAGCAGACCAGCCGGGCGGCCCTGCACACCTATGTGGACGTGGTCGTCGCGGGCATGGAGACGGGGAAGTACACCTACGTAGCCCATCCGGATCTGTTCCATTTCACGGGGCCGGACCGGGTCTACGAGGCGGAGATGGCCAGGCTTTGCCGAAGGGCGAAGGAGCTGGACGTGCCCCTGGAGATCAACATCCTGGGTCTCAGGACGGGCCGCAACTACCCCGACGACCGGTTTTGGCCCCTGGTGAAGGAGGCCGGGTGCCGGGTGGTCCTGGGCTCAGACGCCCACGCGCCGAAGGACGTGGCCGATCCCGAGCAGGTCCGGCTGGCCATGGCCTACGCCAGACGGTTCAACATCGAACCGGAGACGCAGCTGGCCCTGAAAAAGCCGTTTTAATAGGGAAATACTGCCAGAAAGGTTGTAAAAGGGGCCTGGCTCTTGACAACGTCCCGGGGGGAATATATTATCAAAACGAATCATTATCCAAGGAGGAACAGGAACAAGATGAAACGCGCAGTATCGATTTTGCTGGTCACCCTGTTGCTGCTGGTGGCCCTGCCCACCTTCGCCGCAGAGGGAGGGCTCCAGGCGGGCCTGTACGTCTCCGAAGCCGGCACGGAGGTTTTGTATCTGGACGAGAAGGGCGTAGGCGTCCTCAACTACGTTACCGAACAGTATGAGGCCAACGGCGTCATCTGGACGGAGGATTCGCTGGAGATCGAGCATGTGGTGCTGCCCTTCACGACCATGGGCGATGTGTTGTTCTTCACCTATAACAATATGGCCATGGCGCTGCGCTATCAGGGCAAGGGCGAGGCCTATGCTCTGGGCGAGTGGGAGGGCACCGCCTTTGCCGGGACCTATCTTGCCGAGGACGGGAGCAAGCTGGTCCTGAACGCCGACGGAGAGGGCGTGTTCACGGACTCCGAGGCCGTAATGGACGTCTTCTGGGGCTCCCTGATGCCCTATTGGGCAGGTTTGGAGGACGTGGACAACAGATACTGCTACCTCCTCTTCGACAGCTATCTGTGCGGCTTGACCTTTGAAGGCGACACGGTCGTCGTGAACACCGAGTACGACGGCGACGTCACCTTCCAGCGCCAGGCGGCTCCGGCGCCTGCCACGGCTGAGGGCGGCGACATCTACTACGGCTATCGCATGACCACCGAAGGCCAGACCATGGACCTGATCCCCTTCCTGACCGCCATGGGCATGGATCCCAAGGAGTTTTTCATCCTGTTCCGCGGCGACGGCACGGGCCGGCTGCAGTTCATGGATCCGGAGGAGGCCGAGGAGTTCACCTGGACGGAGGACACCATCAGCGTGGACGGCGAGAGCATCAACTTTACCCGGGAAGGGGACCATATCTTCCTGAGCGTGGAAGATGAGTCCATCGAGTTCGCCCCGGCGGCGGAGGTCGAAGCGCTGATGAACGGCACCGCCACGGAGGAGAACAAGGGCCAGACCGGCGCCGTGGGGGCCGACAGCCTGGTGGGCACCTGGACCTTCACCAAGGCCAAGGCCATGGGCATGGAGATCCCCGCGTCCTCTATGGGCACCTCCATGACTTTGATCCTGAAGGAGGACGGCACCGCCTCCCTGAGCACCGACAACTCGGAGAACGATCTGGAATGGTCCCTCCAGGAGGACGGTTCGGTGCTGCTGTCTGTGGCCGGCACGGAGATCTTCACCCTGTCCTACGACGGCACGAACCTGACGCTCATCCCCGGCACCGACGCCGTGGAGATGGTTTTCGAGAAGGAAATGTGACGATTTTTCGGGCCTACCGGAAGGGGAGACCCCTGGGCAGGCCCGTAGTATGCAACCGTAAGGGATAGAAAACGATGGATGCGAGAATGATCATCACCCTGGGCGTATTTCTGTTCATGATCATCAGCTTTTCCCTGCACCGGTTCCCCATGGCCTTGACGGCCATGATCGGGCTCCTGGTGCTGGTGGTCACGGGCTGTGTGGACTCCAAGACGGCTCTGGGGAATATAGGCAGCAGCACGGTCATCACCATGATCTCCATGTTCATCATCGCGGCGGGCCTGGGGCGGACGCAGATGGTGGAGAAGCTTTCCAAGCTGGTGTACCGGGTCTCCAAGGGTTCCTTCACCAAGGTCCTGGCCGGGTACGTGCTGGTGACCTTCCTGCTGGGCCAGTTCATCCCCAGCATCACGGCCCTGTTCGCCCTGGTGTGCCCCCTGGTCATCGCCATGTGTGAGGAGATGAAGGTGAGCCCCTCCAAGATGATGTACTCCATCGGTCTCGTGACCGTGGCCACCTCCTTCACCATCATGCCCGTGGGCCCCTACGCCGCCACCTTCATCGAGGACAACGGCTACCTCCTGGAGTACGGCATCACGGACTATCAGTTCACCATGTTCACCCAGATGAACATCAAGGTCTTCGTGGCGGCTTTCGTCCTGGTGTGGGCCATCTTCTTCGCGCCCCGGTTCGCCCCCGATGAGCCCATCGTGCCCATCAGCATGGTGGAGGCCCGGAAGAAGGCCCAGAAGGAGCCCCTGTCCCCGGTGCGGGAGGTCATCGGCTACGTGGTCTTCTTCAGCGTCATCGTCTGCCTCATCTTCCAGTCCTTCGGCCTGCCCTCCTGGATCATCCCGGCCTGCGGCGCCGCCTTCCTGGTGCTCACGGGCGTGCTCACGGAGCGGGAAGCCATCAACAGCATGTGCCTCGATATCATCATGCTCTACGTGGGCGTGGTGACCCTGGGCAGCGCCTTTGCCAACACCGGCGCGGGCGAGCTGGTGGGGGACGCCGTGGCGGGGCTCCTGGGCGGGGTCCAGAACAGCTACGTCCTGGGCGCAATTTTCTTCCTGGCGGCCTTCGTCATGACTTCCCTCCTCTACAACCGGGCGGTCAGCAAGATCCTGATCCCCCTGGTGATCCTGACCTCCATGTCGTTGAAGTGCGACCCCCGGGGCCTCATGGAGATGTGCTACATCGGCTCCATGTGCTCCGTCATGACCCCCATGGCCACCTCCGTGGTCCCCATGATGATGGGCGCCGGCGGCTACGACCAGAAG
>JBGVAK010000092.1:0-9238 GCA_045224495.1 Christensenellales bacterium | reverse complement strand
GGTGGTCATGGCCATCGGCGCTGGCGCCATGACCGTGTCCCACGCCAACGACTCCTACTTCTGGGTGGTCACCAACTTCGGTGACATGACTCCCGAGCAGGGCTACAAGACTCAGACCCTCATGACGCTGATCATCGGCCTGGCGGCCATGGTGGAGATCTTCGTTTTGAACCTGATCTTCTGAGTTTATTCTCTTTGCGACTATTTCTCTTCATGCAGAAGAGAAATAGTCGCAAAAACAAAGGAGGTACCCTATGGATAAAACCCTACGTGCCCATGCGGATCTGATCGTCAAGGAAGCCATCGCCGCCGTACAGCCGGACGCTGCCGTGCAGCGGGCTTTACAGCAGATGACCTTCCCCGGCCGGGTGCTGCTGGTGGCGGCGGGCAAGGCCGCCTGGCAGATGGCCAAGGCCGCGTCCGACGCTTTGGGCAGCCGCATCGAAAAGGGCGTGGTGGTCACCAAGTACGACCACGTCATGGGCCCCATCGCCAACTTCGACTGCTTCGAGGCGGGTCACCCCGTTCCCGACGAAAACTCCTTCAAGGGCACCCAGGCCGCCCTGGACCTGGTGTCTGACCTCAGCGAAAAGGATACGGTGCTGTTCCTCCTCTCCGGCGGCGGCAGCGCCCTCTTTGAAAAGCCCCTGGTGGAGCCGGCGGAGCTCCAGGACATCACGGGCCAGCTCCTGGCCTGCGGGGCGGACATCACTGAGATCAACACCATCCGCAAGCGTCTCTCCCAGGTAAAGGGCGGCCGGTTCGCCCAGCTGTGCTGGCCGGCGAAGGTAGAGGCCGTGATCCTGTCCGATATCCTGGGGGACCCCCTGGATATGATCGCCTCCGGCCCCGCCTGCCCCGACTCCTCCACGGCGGAGGACGCCCAGCGCATCGCCAAGAAGTACGATCTCAAGATGAGCGATGCCGCCCGTAACCTGCTCAGTGTGGAGACTCCCAAGTCCCTCAGCAACGTGCGCTCCCAGATCAACGGCAGCGTCCGCGAGCTGTGCGCGGCGGCGGCCAGGACCTGCGAGCGGCTGGGCTACACGCCCATCCTCCTCACGGACCAGCTTTGCTGCCAGGCCCGGGAGGCCGGGAGCTTCCTCGCCTCCATCCTGAAGACCCACCAAAGCGACGGCCTGTCGTTGGCGTTCATCGCCGGCGGCGAGACCGTGGTGAAGCTCATCGGCAAGGGCCTGGGCGGCCGGAACCAGGAGCTGGCCCTCTCGGCGGCGGCGGGCATCGCAGGCCTGCCCGAAGCGGCGGTCTTCTCCGTGGGCAGCGACGGCACCGACGGGCCTACGGACGCGGCAGGCGGCTACTGCGACGGCGAGACCGCGTCGGAGCTGCTCACCCAGGGCGTCGTCATTGACGACGTGCTCCAGAACAACGACGCCTATCACGCCCTCCAGAAGATGGGCGGCCTGATCATGACCGGCCCCACGGGCACCAACGTCAACGATGTGGCCGTAGCTCTGCTGCGGCGGTAACGCAACAGAACAAAAGGACCGTCGAGAGACGGTCCTTTTTTTGTATCATATCTCGAATGATCTCGTCTATTCAAACAGCTCCGCTGCCTTCTCCATATACAGGGCAGACTCGATATGCTGCGGACATGCGTCCAGACACTGGCCGCAGCCCACGCAAGCCGACGCCAGACCCTTGTCCCGTGTGCGGAACCCATAGCTTCTTTTGGCGTTTTGCAGGGCGCCGAACCGGGTGTATTCGTTCAGCAGGTCCAAGATGGATGGTATATCGATCTGGGCCGGGCAGCCTTCCACGCAGTATTTGCAGCCGGTGCAGGGGATGGTCCCGGCTTTCTGCAGCATGTCCGCCGCCTGGACGAGGATCGCCTGCTCCGGATCGGTCAGCGGATTCATGGTGTTGAACAGCTCCGTATTCTGTTCCACCTGCTCCAGGGTGGACATGCCGGAGAGGATCACGGCCACACCCGGCAGGCTCGCCACATACCGCAGCGCCCAGGAGGCCAATGACGCCTCAGGCGCCGCTTCCTTCAGCAGGGGCGCGAAGACCGCTTTCTCGGAGGCCAGGCTCCCGCCGCGGATGGGCTCCATGACGATCACGGGCTTACCGTGCTTTTGGGCCACCTCGTAGCACCGACGGGACTGGACCTCCTCGTCCTCCCAATCGGCGTAGTTGATCTGAAGCTGTACGAACTCCGCCTCAGGCAGCTCCGTCAGCATGCTGTCCAGGACCTCCGGGCTGTCATGGAAGGAGAAGCCCAGACGCCGGATGCGGCCCTTCGCCTTTTCGCCCAGCAAGTACTCCCATACCTTGCATTCTTTCACCGTCTTCATGCGGTCCGCGCCCATGGCGTGCAGAAGATAGAAGTCGAAATACCCAGCTCCGGTCCGCTCCAACTGCTCCTCGAAGGCGGCAGGCGCGTCCTCCGGCGCCTTGATCTTGAAGACGGGCATCTTGTCCGCCAGCAGGAAGCTCTCCCGAGGATGCCGCTCCACCAGGGCGCTCTTGACCGCCCGCTCGGAGAACCCCTGATGATAAGGATAGGCCGTGTCGAAATAGGTGAATCCCTGTTCGAGGAAGTGATCCACCATTCTGTTTACCTGTTCGAGGTCGATGTTGTCATCGCTGCCCAGCACCGGCAGACGCATAAGGCCAAAGCCCAGCTTCTTTGTGTTTTCAGGTAAAAACGCCATGGTACGCCTCCGTTTTTTGTTTTGATTGTATCGAAAAACGACTTTATCGTCAATAGATGAAAGATTTCTCTATGAAATATTGGAGAACTGTGGTATAGTATGGCATCGTGTTTATTTCGAGGTCACTATGCTATATGTTCTGATCCCCCTGATCCTGCTGCTCGTTTTCGTTCTCGTCGCCAGCCTGTACGCCTTTTTGCGAGGCGGCACGCGCCGGGACAGGACGGAGCTGTTCAAAGCCAGCACCGTGGTCTCCTCCGGTCGATACAAATATCGGGATCGGATGCAGCAGGGCGTGGACTGGTATGAACGCCAGCCCAAGGCGGAACTGACCATCACCAGCCGGGACGGTCTCAAACTGACAGCGGAGCTGATCGAGGCGGAGCGCCCCGTGGGTCTCGTGGTGGCGGCCCACGGCTTCCGCTCCTGGCCGGCTCGGGAGTTCGCTCTCGTGGCCAAGCATCTTTATGAGCAGGGATACACCGTGCTCTATCCCTATATGCGGGCCCACCGTAAGAGCGGCGGTAAATACATTACCTTCGGTGTCAAGGAACGGTATGATATCGCTGCCTGGGCAAAGCTCCTGGCCGAGAAGCGACCGGACCTGCCCCTGTTCCTTTACGGGCAGAGCATGGGCGGCGCCACGGTGATCATGGCCTCCGGCTTGGAGCTGCCGAAGAACGCCCGAGGCGTCATTGCGGACTCCGCCTACTACTCGCCCCGGGACGTCATAGGGACGGCCCTGGTGAATTCCTACAAGGTCCCCACCTTCCCCATGATGCCCGCCATGGACCTGTGGGCCCGGATCATCGCCGGATACTCCATCACCGCCACCACCTGTCAGGAGGCGCTGGACAGGACCGACTTGCCCTTCCTGTTCATCCACGGCACCAAGGATGAGCTGGTCCCCTACCAGATGGGACTGCAAAACTATGAGCACTGCCATACCCCAAAGGAGATGCTCACCGTGGAGGGAGCGGCCCATTGCGCCAGCTACTACGTGGATCCGGTCCAATACATTTCTTATCTGGACGGATTTCTCAAAAAATATGGGCAAGTTCCCTTGCAATAATCGACCGAATACAGTAAAATCATCAGGATTGATTTAATCTACCAAAGGAGAAACGATAATGGACAAACTCATTGGCGCCTGCCTGGTCGCTCAGTCTGGCGGCCCCACCGCCGTCATCAACGCCAGCGCCTACGGTGTGATCCGCACGGCTCTGGACAACGAGGACATCACCCGCGTCTATGGCGCCGCCCACGGCATCAAGGGCGTACTGGACGACATCCTGTACGATCTCAACGAGGAGGACGAGCATGAGCTGCGCCTCCTGCTCAACACGCCCTCCGCCTCCCTGGGCTCCTGCCGCTACAAGCTGAAGAACTATACCGACGACGACACGGACTACCGCCGTATCCTGGAAGTCTTCCGCAAGCACGACATCCGCTACTTCTTCTATATCGGCGGCAACGACTCCATGGACACCTGCAACAAGATCAGCAAGTTCCTCCAGAAGGAGCAGTACGTCTGCCGGGTCATCGGTGTGCCCAAGACCATCGACAACGATCTGTTCGGCACGGACCACTGCCCCGGCTTCGCCTCTGCGGCCAAGTTTGTCATCACCAGCTGCATGGAGATGCGCCGGGACTGCAACGTGTACGACTACTATTCCGCCGTCATCGTGGAGGTCATGGGCCGTCACGCGGGATGGCTGGCTGGTGCTGCCGGCGTAGCCACCGCCACGGGCGACGGGCCTGATCTCGTGTACCTGCCGGAGACCGACTTCGATATGGACCAGTTCCTGGCTGACGTGAAGCGGATCATGGACGAGCGTGGCGACTGCATGGTGGTCGTTTCCGAGGGCATCCACGATAAGAACGGCGTCTTCATCTCCGAATACGGCGTTTCCAGCTCTGCCACCGACAGCTTCGGCCACAAGCAGCTGGGCGGCGTGGCCAGCACCCTGGTGAGCTACGTGAAGGAGAAGCTGGGCGTGAAGAAGATCCGGGGCGTGGAGCTGTCCCTGCTGCAGCGCTGCTCCTCCCACTTTGCCTCCGCCACGGACATCAACGAGTCCTTCGCAGCCGGTCGTGCGGCGGTGAAAGCAGCGGTCAACGGCATGACCGACAAGATGATGGCCTTCCATCGGCTCACGGACGTGTACGGCGACTACGCCTGCGAGGTGATCCCTCAGGACCTTTCCCTGGCCGCCAACACCGAGAAGAAGGTGCCCCGGGAGTGGATCAACGAGGCCGGCAACGGCGTCACCCAGGAGTTCGTGGACTACGTGCTGCCCCTCATTCAGGGCACGCCCAATCTGCCGTTGGAGAATGGCCTGCCCCGCTTCGCCAAGCTGAAGCGAGTCATTGCCAAATGATCTGAACAAATGAGAAAGAGCCTCCAAGCGAGGCTCTTTTATGTTGTTGCCGTCATACGAAATGCGCGCCGTATCGCGCCGATCGTTAGGCACAACGACCCCAGCAGCCGCCAATAGAGGGCCCTGCGCAGAAGGATTGACAGCATGAGCAGGACACAGCCGGTCAGTAGATACCGATCATAGGGAAGGTGCAGCAGCATCTGCCATAGTTTTCTCTCCCGCATGGGCGCGTTCCGCCGGAGATGTGCCTCGACCTCCTCCCGGCTGGGCAAGCGTCCTTGGCCCCAGGGATGGAAGACGATCGTGCCGCCCAGCGCCTGGGCCTGAGCCGCCAGGGCCTCATCTGTCTCCCCAAAGCAATGGAAGGCAGCACCCGCGCCGAGGCGCAGACAAAAGCCGGTGAGGGCGTCCTGATCCGGCGTGGGATACAGGATGATCCCGCCTGCCTGCCGTATTTCTTCTGCCCTGTTCCGCAGCCAGTCCTCTCGCCGCAGGGCCTGCACCGCGTCCTGCCACAACCTGTCCCGGTACCGGGCCCACCGCTGCCTGTCCCAGACCAGGAAGAAGGCAAGCAAAGCTAAAGATAGCAGGCAAGACAGCCAGAGAAGCGGGCACAAGAGGTACAGGCAAACGCCGCCCAGCAGGGCGAAGAAGGCCCGATCCAGCCATCGGGCCACGCTCCCCCGCCCCTGGAAGCAGGTTCGCTTGTATGCGCGTTCCGTCATCTTGTCCATTTGCAAATTCAGTATTGCCTACGGGCAGCCAGATATACTATACTACAGCTATGAAGATCGGAATTTTAGGGGGCAGCTTTCACCCCATCCACAACGGCCATTTGGACATGGCCCGCAGCGCCCGAGACGTCCTGGGGCTCGACCAGGTCATCCTCATGGTGGACCGCATCCCGCCCCACAAGGAGCTGGCCCAGGGGGCCGACAGCCAGCAGCGGCTCAGAATTGTGCAGCTTGCCTGCGAGGGCGAGCGGGGCTTCGTGGCCTCCGACTGGGAGCTGCAGCAGAGCGGCACCAGCTACACAGCCCTGACCTTGACCCACCTGAAGGAGGAGCACCCCGAGGACGAGCTGTACTTCATCATGGGCAGCGACATGCTCCGCTCCCTCACCGCCTGGTATCATCCGGAGATCGTCTGCGAAAAGGCCCACCTGGTCTGTATCTGCCGGGCCGGTCAGGACGGAGGCGAAGCAGAGGCCGCCGCTCAGGTGAAGGAGCAGTTCGGGGCCCAAGTGACCCTCCTTCCCCCCGTCCGGGAGCTTTCCTCCACGGAGATCCGGGACCGGCTCGCCCACTGCCGCCCCGTCGCAGGCCTGGTTCCTCCCGCGGTAGAATGGTATATTTACGAGCAGGCCCTATATGTGGACCAGCAGCTGGTGCAGCTGACCGAGGCCATGCGCCTGGTTTTAAAGCCCAGCCGCTTCCGTCACGTGATCGGCGTGGAGATGACGGCGGTGCAGCTGGCGGAGAATTTGGGCGCCGACGGTACGAAGGCCCGCCTGGCCGCCCTGCTGCACGACTGCGCCAAGTACCTGCCCCTGAAGGAGCAGGCGGCCCTGGCGAAGCAGGACGGCAGCACGTTGGACCCGCAAATATTCGGTATGATCCTCCACGCCCCGGCAGGCGCTGTTTTGGCCAGGGAGCGATACGACGTCACGGACGAGCAGGTCCTGGAGGCTATCCGCTACCATACCACGGGCACGGAGGATATGTCCCTTCTCGACGAGATCATTTGGGCGGCGGATCTGATCGAGCCCGGCCGGGACTACCCGTCCGTAGAAAAGCACCGCTCTCTACTGCTATCTGCCCACGATCCAATGAGCTTTGAACAGGGACTGCTACTTGTTTTTACCGACAATATCTGTTATATTCAAAGCAGCGGGCAGCCCCTCCATGCGGCCACCCTCCGCGCCAGGGACGCCCTTGCGCGCAAGACTACAGCAAAGGAGACATTCATGGAAACCCTGAACAAGGAAACGATCCTGCAGCTCTGCAAAATTTTGTACGACAAGAAGGCTCTGGATATCCGGGCCATCGAGGTGACGGACAAGACCATCATCGCCGATTGGTTCATCGTCTGCAGCGGCCGGGGCGTGCCCCAGGTGAAGGCCCTCAGCGACGAGCTGGAGGAGAAGGCCGCCGAAATGGGCCTCTTCCCCCGCCGCAAGGAGGGATACCAGGAGGGACGCTGGATCGTGCTGGACTTCGGCGATCTGTTGGTGCATCTGTTCCATCCGGAGGAGCGCACTTATTATAACCTGGAGCGCCTGTGGGACGACGGGCAGAACGTGATCACCTACACCGAGGAAGGAGACGCGAAATAATGGAGCTGAACAAATACATCGACCATACCCTGCTGAAGCCGGAGTCCACCCATGAGGACATCCGCCGGGTCTGCGAGGAGGCAAAGGCCTACAACACTGCCAGCGTCTGCGTAAATCCTATCTACGCCGCTTTCGTAGCCAAGGAGCTTGCGGGCACGGACATCAAGACCTGCTGCGTGGTTGGCTTTCCTCTGGGGGCCACCCCCTCCGCCATCAAAGCCGCCGAGGCGAAGCTGTGCGTGGAGAACGGCGCTCAGGAGATCGACATGGTCATCTCCGTGGGCGCGGCCCGGGAGGGCGATTGGGAGTATGTGGAGCAGGATATCCAAACCGTGGCCGACGCCATCCGCGGCAAGGCCCTGCTGAAGGTCATTATCGAAACCTGCCTTTTGACCGACGAGCAGAAGGTCAACGCCTGCCTCTGTGCCAAGAACGCGGGAGCTGACTTTGTGAAGACCTCCACCGGCTTCTCCACCGGCGGCGCCACCGTCGAGGACGTAGCCCTTATGCGGGGCGTGGTGGGCGATGAACTGGGCGTGAAGGCCTCCGGCGGAATCCGTTCCCGGGAGGCTGCCGAAGCCATGATCGCCGCCGGCGCCAGCCGCATCGGCGCCAGCTCCTCCAAGAAGATCATCGAAGGCTGAGCCCAAATACTATGAAAACGCCTTTCCGTTCAGCGGGAAGGCGTTTTTAATGTGATAAGATCGATCTCGGGACGGTCGAAGATGCGGGGCGGCAGGAAGCTGTGATTTCCGGCGCCCCGGGAGACATACATTTTGGTACGGCCCCAGCGATAGACCCCCGAGGTGTACCGGGGCAAGATGCCCTGATCGGGGCTATACAGTCCCTGGCCGAAGATACGGACCTGGCCGCCGTGAGCATGGCCGGACAGGACCAGATCGGCGCCAACTGCAGCATATTCCTCAAGCCACTCCGGGTGATGGGCCAGCAGGATGGAAAAGACGGATTTGGAAACGAGTCCTTCGATCACCGCTGTGCTCGTCTTCTCCATGATGCCGCAAAGCTCGATCTGATCATCGCCTCGGGATAAAAAGATGTGCGTCTCGTCCAAAACGACTACGCCGAGAGACGTCAGTTCCGCCTTCGTAGTCTCGTAGTTACCGATCTCCCACTCGTGATTGCCTTGAACGAAATACATCGGCCCTTGCTCCGTTAGAGCTTCGATCAGGGCATAGGCGTTCTTTCTCCGCCGCGGCAGGTGCCTGTCCAGCAGGTCGCCGGTGAGGGCGATACAGTCGAAGGATAGGCTCTGGACGGTCCGCATCAACGCCTGACCGTCCTTCCCGTAAGCTCGGTTGTGTAGGTCCGAAATTTGCAATATGGTAAACCCGTCGAAAGCTTTGGGCAGACGATCCAACTCGATTTCCGTTTTGCGCACGTCGAAACGGTTGGTGTCCCACCAGCCGTAGAGAAGCAGGCCAACGCCCGCTATGAGGATGATGATCAGCGCAAAGAGCAAGCCCTATTCCCCTTTCCGAATGAAGCGCCAGGGGCGCATTTGGTCCTCCGTCGAGGCGTAGCCGATGCCCACCCGCGGCGCGGTGTCAAAGGCGCAGGCAGGTCCCTGCCACAAGCCTATCCTGTCCGTAATCAGGATATCCAAGCCGTTGAAGGTCAGGTCGATGCCCAGGGTTTTGGTGAGCTTCCCCGGACCGTTGGCCCCTGCGCAGCAGCGGATCAGCACCCCCTGAGGCTCGTCCGCCGGTCCGGTGATGATGTTGAGGAGACTGTGGATACCGTAGCACAGGTACACGTACACATGCCCGCCCCGCCGGTAGAGCATTTCGGTCCGCTTCGTCCGGCCGTGGTGAGCGTGGCAGGCC
>JBGVAK010000091.1:0-30330 GCA_045224495.1 Christensenellales bacterium | reverse complement strand
GGTCATGCCGCTGTGCATGAAGGTGGAGTCGCCGATGACGGCCACCATCTTCTTGGCCGCCTCGGGCCGGACCTTCTCAAAGCCGTGTAAGACGCCGATGGACGCGCCCATGCAGATGGTGGAATCCATGGCGGAGAGGGGCGCCGAGGCGCCGAGAGTATAGCAGCCGATGTCGCCGGAGACCGTGACCTTCAGCTTGTGGAGCACGTGGAAGAGCCCGCGATGGGGGCAGCCGGGGCAGAGCACCGGGGGCCGGACGGGCAGCTGTTCCTCCAGCTTGTCGCTCTCGGGCAGGGGCTTGCCGAAGGCGGCGCGGATGCGGTTCTGAGAGAATTCGCCCAAAAGGCCCAGCTCCGCCTTGCCGAGATCGACCCGGATGCCGAGATTCCTAAGGTGGGTCTCGATGATGGGGTCCAGCTCCTCCACCACGGCCAGCTTTTTGACCTTGCCGGCGAAGTCGCGGATGATCCTCTCGGGCAGGGGGTTCACGAGGCCCAGCTTCAGCACGCTCACCTCGGGCAGGGCTTCCTTCACATACTGATAGGAGATGCCGGAGGTGATGACGCCCCATTCGGTGTCGGCCATCTCCACCCGGTTGAAGGGGCAGCTTTCGCCATACGCCCGAAGCTTTTCAGTCCGCGCCTCCACCACCACATGCTGGGGGATGGCGTTGCCGGGAGCCATGACGTACTTGCGGGGGTTCTTCACGTACTCCTTGAGAGGCGCTTCCTGCCGGTCATAGAGCTCCACCAGGCTTTGGGAGTGGGCCACGCGGGTGCAGGTGCGGAACAGCACCGGCGTGTCGAACTGCTCCGACAGCTCGAAGGCCAGCTTCATGAAGTCCCGGCATTCCCCGGAGTCGGAGGGCTCCACCATGGGCACCTTGGACGCGATAGCGTGGTGCCGGGAGTCCTGCTCGTTCTGGGAGGAGTGCATGCCCGGGTCGTCCGCCACCGCGATGACCAGGCCCCCGTTGACGCCCGTATAGGCGGCGGTGTACAGGGGGTCGGCAGCCACGTTGAGACCCACGTGCTTCATGGCGCACATGGCCCGAGCCCCGGCCATGGACGCGCCCAGGGCTGCCTCCAGGGCGCATTTCTCGTTGGGCGCCCATTCGGCATAGACCTCCGGGAACTTGGCCGCTTCCTCGGTGATCTCCGTGGAGGGCGTGCCCGGATAGGAGGATACAAAGGAACACCCCGCCTCGTAGAGACCGCGAGCGGCGGCGGCGTTGCCCAACAACAGCTTCTTCATGCGTTTGCCTCCTGAAATTCGGATTTTTTGACCTTTCTCATTATGACACAGAGCGCTGCAAATATCAAATATATCTTTGCGGCTTTTCCTTGACCCTGCCCGGGAAACTTGGTAAAATGGAGCCACCAACCAACAGGAGGTTTTGTTCCCCATGCTCCAACAACTGACCGAGCGGGTCTGGTACCTGCCTCATGACGAGCCTTCGGACCGGCCCGTGCTCACCTATATCGAGGGGGACCAGCTTTCCGTGGCCGTGGACGCCGGGGCCAGCCCCGCCCACGTGCGGGAGTTTTACACCGCCATCACCGACCAGCGGCTGCCCATCCCCGAGATCACCATCCTGACCCACTGGCACTGGGACCACAGCTTCGGCCTCTGCGCCGTCAACGGCTTCACCCTGGCGTCGAAGAAAACTACGGCGAGGCTCCAGGAGATGACTTCTTGGGCCTGGACCCCCGAGGCTATGGCGGCGCGGCTCGTGTCCGGGGAGGAGATCCCCTTCTGCCACGAGCACATCTGCCTCGAATACCGACGGCCCGAGTGGATCCAGGTGACGCTCCCCGACATGACCTTGGAGGGGGAGGGGACCATGGACATCGGCGGCGTCACCATCCGATGCGAGACCTGCGACTCCCCCCACAGTCGGGACGCCCTGCTGGTCAGCACCGGCGATTGCCTGATCATCGGGGACGCGGGGTACGAGGACTTCTACGAGTTGGACCGGCAGTACGACAAGGGGCGGCTGGGGGCCTTTATCGAGAAGCTCAAAGGCCGGGAGGAGCAATGGCTGGTGGCGGGCCACGAGAAGCCTCTGCCGCTGAAGGACTTTATCGCCTATCTGGAAGGTATTTATCATGAGCTCTAAGATCATCCGCTTCGCCTGCGATTACGACGAGGGCGCCTGCCCCGAGATCCTGGCGGCCCTTGCCGCCACCAACCTGGAGCAGAACCCCGGCTACGGGGAGGACCCCCACTGCGACCGCGCCCGGGCTCTGATCAAAAAGGCCATCGGGCGTGAGGACGCCTATGTCCAGTTCCTGGTGGGCGGGACCCAGACAAACCAGACCGTCATCGCCGCGGCCCTCCGGCCCTATCAGGGGGTGCTGGCGGCGGCCACCGGCCATATCAACGTCCATGAGACCGGCGCCATCGAGGCCACCGGCCATAAGGTCCTGGCCCTGCCCGACAAGGAGGGGAAGGTCCGGGCTGCCGCCGTGGACGCGTACGTGAAGGCCCATTGGGCGGACCCGGCTCACGAGCACACGGTCCAGCCCCGCATGGTCTATATCTCCCACCCCACGGAGGGCGGGCTCCTCTACAGCCTTGCCGAATTGGAAGCGCTGCGGGAGGTCTGCGACAAGCATGGCCTGTATCTGTATCTGGACGGGGCGCGGCTGGGCTACGGCCTGGTTTCCCCCGCCGCGGACGTGACCATCCGGGACATCGCCCGGCTCGTCGACGCCTTCTACATCGGCGGCACCAAGGTGGGCGCCCTCTTCGGGGAGGCGGTGGTCCTCAATCACCCGGATCTTCAGAAGGATTTCCGCTATATGATCAAGCGTCAGGGCGGCATGCTGGCCAAGGGACGCCTGCTGGGCATCCAGTTCGAGACGCTGTTCACCGACGGGCTCTATACCCGCATCGCCAAGAACGCGGTGGACCTGGCTATGGTCCTGCGGGACGCGCTCCGGGAAAAGGGGGTCAGGTTCCTCTACGAGTCCCCCACCAACCAGCAGTTCCCTATCCTGCCCGACGCGGTGGTGGAGAAGCTCTCCGACCGGTACGCTTTCGAGGGCTGGGGCCGGGTGGACGAAGAACACACCGCCACCCGCATCTGCATGAGCTGGGCCACGCCCCGGGAGCACGTGGAGGCGCTCCTCAACGACCTGCTGCCATTGCTGTAATCGAAAAAAATAAGGAGGGTCAGGCATGAAGCCGAAAGTATTTTTCACGAAGAAGATCACCCCCGAAAAGGTGACGGAACTCTACGACGCCCTGGGCATCGACCTTCCCGGCAAGGTGGCCGTGAAGGTCCACTCCGGTGAAAAGGGGAACCAGAACTTCCTCCATCCCGACTTCTGGGCGCCCATGATCGAGAAGGTGGACGGCACTGTGGTGGAGTGCAACACCGCCTACGGCGACGCCTTCGACGGGGTCCGGGACCATACGGCTTCCCATCTCAAGCTCCTGGAGCTCCACGGCTGGACAGGCGCTTTCCCCGTGGACCTCATGGACAGCGAGGGCCCGGACGACGTGCTGCCCATACCGGGCGGCAAGGTGCTGAAGGAGAACCTGGTGGGCAAGCACATGAAAAACTACGATTCCATGCTGGTCCTCATCCATTTCAAGGGGCACCCCATGGGCGGCTTCGGCGGGGCGCTCAAGCAGCTGTCCATCGGCTGCGCCTCCAGCAGGGGCAGGGCGCTCATCCACTCCGGCGGCGTCACTGACAGCAACATCGACACCTGGCAGAAACACGCCGAACAGGACGCCTTCTGCGAGGCCATGGCTGACGCGGCCTCCTCCGTGGCGAAGTTCTTCGAGGGGCGGATCGCCTATATCAGCGTCCTGAAGAATCTTTCCGTGGACTGCGACTGCTGCTCCGTGGCCGAGGACCCCTGCATGCGGGACATCGGGATCCTGGCGTCCCTGGACCCCGTGGCCATCGATCAGGCGGGGCTGGATCTGGTCTACGCCGCCACGGACGATCCCGGCCAGAAGCACTTCCTGGAGCGGGTGGAGAGCCGCCACGGCGTCCACACCGTGGAGGCCGCCGCGGACCTGGGCTTCGGCAGCCGGGCATACGAGCTGGTTGAATTGTAAGGGATTTCTTTTCGCACCTTTTTCTTTTCGGTGAAAAGAAAAAGGTGCGCGAAAAAGAAAAGCTTAAGAAAAATAAGGGGAAGTACAGCGTAAGCCATACTTCCCGAAAAAGTTCTTTCGGTTGCACCCTTTCTTTCAAGAAAGGGTGCGTGCTTTTATTCCTTCCTCTGTTGTGGAATGACCTGCGACAGCACCAGCGCTGCGAAGATGAGCCCGCAGCCCAAAAGCTCCCGGCCGGTCATGCGCTCGTGGAGGAGCAACGCCCCAAAGAGGGCGCCGAAGACGCTTTCAAAGCTCATGATGAGGGAGGCGAGGGCCGGGGGCAGGTGCCGCTGGCCCACGATCTGCAGCCAGTATGCGATGCCGCAGGAGAAGATGCCGCAGTAGAGGATGCACCAGAGGGCCGGCCGGATGTTGACGAAGCCGAACCCCTCGAAGACGGCCATGGGCAAAAAGCTCAACAGCCCCGCCGTCAAAAATTCCAGGCAGCACAAGGTCAGAGGGTCGAAGTCCGGGGCGAATTTGTCCACCAGCAGTATCTGCAGCGTGAACACCAGGGCGCAGAGGACCATGAGGGCGTCCCCTTTCTCCAGGGTGAAGCTTTCCGTGATGGACAAAAACCAAAGCCCCACGGCCCCGATGATCAGGCACAGCCAGGTCCAAAGCCCGGTCTTTCGATGGAAGAACGCCGCCCCCACGATGGGCACCAGCAGGATGTACAGGGCCGTGAGGAACGCCCCCTTGCCCGCGGTGGTGTACTGAAGCCCCGCCTGCTGCAAACAGGAGGCCACCGCTACCGTGACGCCGATGAGCACGCCGCTGCGCAGAAGCCGCCCCTTCCCCTCCCGGGTGGCGGGCAGGGCGGTCTTACGCCTATAATAGATGAAGGGCATGAGACACACCGACCCCACCAGCATCCGCACGGCGGTGAAGGCGTAGGGCAGCATGCCGTAGGCCATGGCGGCGGACTGGGCCACGAAGGCGCTGCCCCAGATCAAGGAGCAGCCCAGGAGGATGAGGCTGTATTTCGTCTGCTTCATGGGGTCTATCCTATCATGTCGAAATCCAAAACACAAGAGACTTTTTCCCCGGCCTGTGGTATACTGAACCATACCTTTTTCGGAGGACACGACTATGCGGGAAACGCTGACCTTCGGCGATCGGGGCCGAGCGGTACGGGAGCTGAACGAGGGCCTGCGCGCCCTGGGCTACGAAGCGGGCGCGGGGGACCGGTTCACCGGATCCACGGCCCGGGGCCTCTGCGCCCTGCAGCAGGACCGGGGCCTTGCACCCACCGGCCTGGGGGACAGCCGCACCCGGAGCCTCCTGTCGCTTCTTGTCTGCAACGACCCCGGCGAAGCCTTCTACGGCGATGCGGACGGGGACGGGCAGCTGACCGTGAAGGACGTGGGCGTCGTGCTGAAGAGCCTGTTCACCGGCAAGACCGCGCCTACCGTGGCCCTGGACGCCGACGGCAGCGGCAGGGTGGACGTGAAGGACGCCCTGTACCTCATGCGATGTCTTATGGGCCGGGCCGCCCCCAAGCCCAACGCTCCCTGGATCGACCCTGATGCGGGGGTGGGGGAGGACGCCGCGCGGGCGGTGCACGAGGCGCTGCGACCCGTGTCGCCCCTCCGGCGGCAGCTGGTGGAAACGGTCCTGCCCTTCTGCTACGACCCCCACGGGACCGAGATCGCGGCCTTCCCCAAGAGCCTCTATATCTGGGGTGCCAACCTGTACGGTTCGGACAAGGAACTGTACTGCCCCACCTCAGCCGGTTTGGAGCTGCTGGCAGCCCGCAAGCCCGCCTTCTTCGACGGCGGCCGCCGGGAGATGATGCTCTCCGCCCTGCAAAACGCAGCCAGCCTGGGCGAACGGCTCTCCGGTGCGGACTGCTCCGGGGCCATCGTGGGCCTGTGGCGGAAATTCGACCTGGTGGACGGCAAATTCGACGCCGTCGCCAACCGGCTCCTCAGGGCGCCCCTGTCCTTTCCCGTCCAAAAGGAGGAGCTGCTCCCCGGGGATCTGGTGGGCTTCGACGGCCACATCGGCCTTTTCGCCGGGGCGGGGCGGGTCGTGGAGTGGGTGGGCGGCGCCTACGGCTGCCAGCTGACCCGGCTCGCGGGCCGCTGCTGCTGGTCCTTCACCGAGAAGCGGCTTATCCGCATGCAAAAGGACTTCGAGATCTTCGCCCGCCCCTTCTTCTTCATTGACGGCAAAGCAGAAAACGGGTATACTTAAATATTAAGACTTGGCCTCATGGGCCGGGAAGGAAGGCGCAACGTGGAAAAACTGGGCATCGCCATCATCGGCGGCGGCCCCGCGGGCCTGGCGGCGGGCATCTATGCCGCGCGCGGCGGGGCTAAGGTGAAGCTGTTCGAGGAGCTGTTCCCCGGGGGCCAGATCGTGAAGACCCACCGGGTGGAGAACTACCCCGGCTTCACCGGCGGTCCCGACGGGTACGCCCTGGCGGCGGCCCTGGAAAAGCACGCCACCGAGTTCGATCTGCCTGTGGTCTACGGGTCCGTCACCGACCTGAAACTGACGGCGGAGGAGAAGACCTTCCAGGTAAACGGCGAAGACTACGCCGCCGACGCCGTGATCCTCTGCATGGGCGCGGGGCCCCGGAAGCTGGGCAACCCGGACGAGGATCGGTTCGTGGGCGCGGGCGTTTCCTATTGCGCCACCTGCGACGGAAATTTCTACCGGGGCAAGGACGTGGCCATCGTGGGCGGCGGCGATACTGCCGTGTCCGATGCCCTGTATCTCTCCGGCCTCTGCAACAAGGTGTATTTGATCCACCGCCGGGACCAGTTCCGTGCGGCGGCCACGTTGGTGGACCGGGTGAAGCGAGCCGAGAACGTGGAGCTGGTGCTGGATTCCACCGTGGTGGGCCTCGTGGGCGAGGATCGGCTTTCCGCCGTCACCGTGGAGAACAAGTTTACGAAGGAGCAGCGGACGTTGGACGTTAGCGGCCTGTTCGTGGCCGTGGGCATCCTGCCCCGGACGGAGCTGGTCCGAGGCCAGGTGGACCTGGACGAGGGTGGGTTCGTCGTCACCGACCGGTTCCTGCAGACATCTGTCCCCGGTGTCTTCGCCGCGGGGGACGTCCGCGACACGCCCTTACGGCAGGTGGTCACCGCCTGTGCCGACGGGGCTATCGCCGCGACCAAAGCCATCGAATATGTGGGGATGAAATAATGCTGTTATCGGAAGAAAAGCGGGCGGAAGCCCTGCGCATTTTGTCGGAGCTGTACCCGAACCCTAAGCCGGAGCTGCACTTCACCAGCCCCTACGAGCTCTTGATCGCGGTCATGCTCTCGGCCCAGTGCACGGACAAGCAGGTGAACAAGGTCACGGCGGAGCTGTTCAAAGTGGCCAACACCCCGGAGCAGATGCTGGCCCTGGGCGAGGATAGGCTCATGGACATGATCCACTCCTGCGGTTTTTTCCGCATGAAGGGGAAGCACATCCTGGAGACCTCCCGCATTTTGGCGGAGAAGTACGGCGGGGAGGTGCCCGCGGACCGGGATACCCTTACCGAGCTCCCCGGCGTGGGCCGCAAGACCGCCAACGTGGTGGTCAGCAACGCCTTCCATATCCCGGCCATCGCCGTGGATACCCACGTGTTCCGGGTCAGCAACCGGATTGGCCTTGCCCAGGCGAAGACCGTGGAGAAGACCGAGGAGCAGCTCATGGAGCACATCCCGGAGAAGGATTGGACCGACGCCCACCACTGGATCATCTTCCACGGACGCCGGGTCTGTGCGGCCCAGCGGCCCAAGTGCGCGGAATGCGCTCTGAATCGGGTTTGCGATTTCTATACGCGAAAGGATAGCTGAATGGATTTTTTGGATAAGGTCCGCATCGTGGTCAAGGCGGGCAACGGCGGCGACGGCTGCGCCGCGTTCCATCGGGAAAAGTTCGTCATGAAGGGCGGCCCCTCCGGCGGCGACGGCGGCAACGGGGGGAGCGTGATCTTCTACGCCGACCCTCGGCTCAACACCCTTTTGCCCTTCCGGTTCCAGCGGTTCTACCGGGCGGAGAACGGGGGCAAGGGCCAGATCGAGCTGAAGCGGGGCAAGGACGGCGAGGATATGGTCATCCACGTGCCCGTGGGCACCGTGGTCAGGGATTTGGAGACCGGGGCCGTTGTGGCCGACATGTCCGAGCCGGAGCGCAAAAAGGTGGTCATCCGCGGCGGCCGGGGCGGCAAGGGCAACGCCCGCTTCGCCACACCCACCAAGCAGGCGCCTCAGTTCGCCCAAAACGGGATCAAGACGGAGGAGCGGGAGATGGAGCTGGAATTGAAGACCATCGCCGACGTGGGCATCATCGGCCTGCCTTCCGTGGGCAAGAGCTCCATTTTGTCCGTGCTCACCGCCGCCAGGCCCAAGATCGCGGCCTACCACTTCACCACGTTGACCCCCAACCTGGGCGTGGCGGAGCATAAGGGCAAAAGCTTCGTCATGGCGGACATCCCGGGGCTCATCGAGGGGGCGGCCGAGGGGGCGGGCCTTGGCCACGAC
This sequence comes from Christensenellales bacterium, assembly GCA_045224495.1. Classification (GTDB taxonomy): domain Bacteria; phylum Bacillota; class Clostridia; order Christensenellales; family CAG-138; genus RUG472. Next base: position 21,724 of record JBGVAK010000091.1, on the reverse strand, counting down.
TTTTTGCGGCACATCGAGCGGACCAGGCTCCTTATCCACGTCATCGACGCCTCCGGCATGGAGGGGCGGGACCCGGTGGAGGACTTCCACAAGATCAACGAGGAACTGACCAAGTTTTCACCGGCCCTGGGCGAGCTCACCCAGGTGGTGGCCGCCAACAAGATGGACCTGCCCGAGGCCCAGGAGAATGTGGAGCGCATCCGGGCGGCTCTCGATGAAGAGGGGTACACGGTGTACCCCGTGTCCGCCGCCACCGGCGAGGGGTTCGAGGAGCTTTTGGACGCGGTCATCCGGTTCCTGGATCTGCTGCCACCGGTGCTGGTCTATCCCGAGGTGGAGCTGGAGACGGGGCCCCGGTACGAGAAGGGGTTCACCCTGGCCCGCGGGGACGACGGGGCGTACGTGCTCTCCGGCGGCGAGGTGGACAAGCTCCTGGACTCCACCGACCCCAACAACGAGGTCAGCATGCGCCGCTTCCAGCAGATGCTCATCAAGACCGGCATGATCGCCGCCCTCCGGGAGGCCGGCTGCCAAGAAGGCGACACCATTCGGTTGGGCGAATGGGAGTTCGATTTCGTCGAATAGAGGTATTTATTGAAAGCCCGCACCTTTTCTTGGAAGAAAAGGTGCAACCAAAAGAACTTCAGGAAGGGGTATAGCATATCTGCGAAGCCCGGATATATTCTTAAGCTTTTCTTTTTCCGCCGCTTTTTCTTTTCACTGAAAAGAAAAAGCGGCAAAAGAACAAGGAGAAATAACCATATGACCGGAAAAGAAAGAGCCGAATACCGCAAGCAGGCCAACGCCCTGACCGCCATCTTCCAGATCGGCAAGGAGGGCCTGTCGGGGAACATGCTGGTGGGCATCGACAACGCCCTCAACAAGCGGGAGCTCATCAAGCTGACCGTCCTCGAGAGCTGCGACGAACCCGCCAAGGACCTGTGCGACAAGATCTGTACCGCCCTCGGTGCCGAGCCTATCCAGTGCATCGGCCGCAAGATCGTCATCTACCGCCAGAAGCCGGAGGAGGAAAAATGACCGGAAGCTGGGCTGAGATCCTCTTGCTTCTCAAGCACTGGCGCTGGCGGGAGCTCCTGTATAAGCCCACGGACAACGCCACCCTGCAGTTTTTGCGCTACATCATCGTGGGCGGCTGCGCCTTCGTCACCGACTTCTGCACGGTGTGGCTCTTGAAGGAGCTGGGCCTCCACTACCTGGTGGCGGGGGTCTTCGGCTTCATACTGGGCGTCATCGTCAACTATATCCTTTCAAAGACGCTGGCCTTCTCCGGCAAGAAGGCCAACATGAGCGCCCAGGCGGAGTTCGTCCTGTTCATCCTGATCTCCCTCATCGGCCTGGGGCTCACGGAGCTCCTCATGTGGGCCTTCACCGACGGGCTGGGGCTCTTCTATCTCGCCAGCAAGGCCATCGCGGCCGTGATCGTGCTGCTGTGGAACTTCTTCGCCAAGAAGCTGATGTATCGAAAGAAACCGAACAAGGAGTAAAGCATATGCTGCGTATCGAACACTTCACCAAATCCTACGGCAAGGGCAAGCCCGCCGTGGAGGATCTGAACCTGCATGTAGAGCCCGGCGACATCTTCGCCTTCATCGGCCCCAACGGCGCCGGCAAGACCACCACGCTCAGGGCCGTGGCAGGCATCCACGACTTCGAGGGCGGCGACATCCTCATCGACGGCGTCTCCATCAAGGCTGATCCCCTGTCCTGCAAGAAGGTCATGCGCTACATCCCCGACAACCCGGACCTGTACGCTTACCTCACCGGCATCCAGTACCTGAATTTCCTCTCCGACATCTACGGCCTGGACGCCGCCACCCGGGAGCAGCGCATCGGGAAGTACGCCGACGCCTTCGGCATCACAGCCCGCCTCAATGACATGGTGGGCTCCTTCTCCCACGGCATGAAGCAGAAGCTGGCCCTCATCGGCGCGTTGATCGACGAACCGCGGCTGCTCCTTTTGGACGAGCCCTTCGTGGGATTGGACCCCAAGGCGGCCTTCACGCTGAAGCAGCACATGCGGGAGATGACCGACAACGGCGCCGCCATCTTCTTCTCCACCCACGTCCTCGAAGTGGCGGAGAAGCTCTGCAACAAGGTGGCCATCATCAACCACGGCTGTCTGGTGGCCCAGGGCGATATGGACACGGTGAAGGGAGACGACTCCCTGGAGGAGCTCTTCATGGAGCTGGTGGAAAAGGAATGAGACCGATCCTGCCCCTCATCCGCATACAGCTGATGGAGTTCTTCCCCCTTGCGGCGCTGAAGAACACCGCGGACGCCGGCGCCAAGAAGCGGGCCCGGCGGCGCCTCATGTCCACCCTGGTCACCTTCTTTGCGTGCGTGTACATGGCTGTCATGTACAGCATGCCCATGCTGGAGACCCTGGATCGGAGCAACTTCACCCTGGTCCCCGCCCTCATGCTCATGGCGGGCTCGGTCCTGGGGGCCGTCACCGCTCTGACGAAATCGGGCACGGTGCTGTTCTCCGCCGCCAGTCTGGACCCGCTGCTGCCGCTGCCTGTGTCCCGGCAAACGGTGATCCTCTCCCGCATCTTTTCCTTATACTATGAGGAACTGCTCATCAACGCGGGCATGATCCTGACCTCCGCGGTCTGCTGCCAGATCCGCATCGGGGGCCTGCCCGCCGCCTTCTGGCCGGTGACGATCCTGACCACCTTCCTGGCGCCCCTGATCCCCCTGGGCGTAGGCGGCCTTTTGGGGCTGTTCGTGGCCATGGTGACGGCTCGCATGAAGAACAAGAACATCTTCACCACCATCTTCTCCATGCTCTTTTTGTTGGGGGTCATGGTCCTGTCCTTCAGCTCCGGGAACCTGTTCGCCGACGCCAGCGCCGTCGCCGAGACCCTGCAGGGGAGGATCTTCACCCTCTATCCCCCTGCCCGGCTCTTCGTGAACGGCCTTTCGGGCAGCGTAGGCTCCCTGCTGCTGTTCGTGGCCCTTTCCCTGGCGCTGCTGGCGCTCCTGTGTCTGGCGGCGGTGAAGGGCTTCGCCTTCTTCTACAGCGCCATCAACGCCACCGCCAGCTCCAAGGCCTTCCGCATGGGCCGGCAGAAGCAGACCGGCGCCCTGCTGACCCTGTGCAGAAAGGAGCTGCGGCAGAAGTTCAACACGCCCATCTGGATCATGAACTCGGACATGGGCACCCTCATGGCCCTGATCATGACCGTGGCCCTGATCGTGGTGGGCAAGGAGCCCGTCACGGAGGTGCTGGAGCAGACCTTCGGCATGGGCGATCGGGCCGGCCTCCTCTTCGGCCTCGTCATCGCGGCCGTCCAGTGCCTGAGCCTCACCGCCACGGCCTCCGTATCCATGGAGGGGAAGACCCTTTACATCATCAAATCCCTGCCCATCCGGGCCAACACCTGGCTCAGGAGCAAGCTTTTGGTCAGCATGCTGCCCCCGGTCCTGGGCGGCCTTATAGCAGGCGTGGCCCTGACCGTGGCCTGGAAACTGCCCGCCTGGAACGCCCTGCTCATTTTGGGCATGAGCGTGCTGGTGGCCTGGACCTTCTCCGTGGTGGAACTGGCCTTGGGGCTCCATTTTGCCCGGTTCGACTGGGATAATCCCGCCGAGGTGGTGAAGCAGGGCGGCGGCGTGATCCTGAGCATGCTCATCACGGTCGCCTTTATCGGCGGCGGCGTGGGCCTGATCCTCTACTTCGGCTACCTGGGCGCGGCAGCCCTGGGCGCCCTGCTCCTGCTGGTCGCATTGCCCATCCGGCTCCTCATGCGGAAGAGGGCTGAAAAAAAGCTCACGAACCTTTAATATTTTCGTGACAATTTGGACACATGGATGGTATACTATAGATGTCCTGAGAAGATGCGAATGTGGGTGAGACAGTATGAGCTTTGAGGAAATCTTAAAAACGCTGGGAAGCGGCCTTGGCCAGTTCGGCTGGAACGACTTCCTGGACATAGCCATCCTGACGGTGCTGCTGTACAAGCTCATCGCCTGGACCAAAGATACCCGCGCATACGAGGTCATCAAGGGCGTAGGGCTGTTGATCGTCGCCTCCGCGGCGACACAGCTCCTGAGTATGTACACCCTCAACTGGATCCTGGAATCCATCCTCCAGTCCGGCACCATCATCATCGTCATCTTCATCCTCTTTACCCCGGAGATCCGTCGGGTGCTGGAACGGCTGGGCCGCAGCGGCAAGGCCATCGGCAAGCTCATCAGCGAGGCGGGGAACATGGGCGTGGAGGATCTCATCGACGATCTGCATAAGACCATCCTGCGCCTGAGCCGCCGGCGGGTAGGCGCTCTCATCGTCTTCGAGCAGAAGACGGGCCTCGGCGACATCATCAGCACCGGCACGGCCATCGAGGGCTTGGTCTCCGGCGCTCTCATCGAGAACATCTTCGAGCCCAACACGCCGCTCCATGACGGGGCGGTAATCTGCCGGGGCAGCACGTTGGTGGCGGCTGCCTGCTTCCTGCCCCTCTCCGAGGAGACGGGCATCTCCCGGGAGCTGGGCACCCGGCACCGGGCAGCCCTGGGCGTATCCACCGTGTCCGACTGCCTCGTGCTGGTGGTCTCCGAGGAGACCGGCGCCATCTCCATGGCCCATGACGGCAAGCTGGTACGGTATCTGGACAGCGTGGCCCTGCGGAACCTGCTGGAGAGCATCTTCCAGAAAAAGAACACCAGCGGGCTTTCCCTGGGCAAGATCCAGTCCCGCAGGAAGGGGGGCAAGTAAGCCATGAAAAAGAAAAACTTTTCCAAGGCCCTCCTGGACCGCATCAAGGGCTTCTTCACCCGGAACCTGGGATTGAAGATCGTGGCCCTGGTCTTCGCCATGCTCCTGTGGGCCTACGTGCTGGTGGCTTTGAACCCGGTGCGCACCAAGTCCATCAGCGATGTGACCATCACCCTGGAGGGGTATACGGACCTGTTGAGCCGGAACCTGATCCTGGTGAACTCCGATTTCGGATCAGCGGACGTGGATGTCAGCGCCACCATCACCAACCATTCGGACCTGGACGCCAGCCGGATCAACGCCCGGGCGTCCCTGGGCACTATCTCCACGGCGGGTACCTATCGGCTGCCGTTGAGCGTCACGGTCCAGTCCAACCTGGGCACGGTGGCCCGCGTGGATCCCAGGACCGTCACCCTGGAGGTGGACAACCTGATCCTCAAGACCGTGCCGGTAAAGCTGGTGCTGACAGGCGAACTGCCTGAGGGGTACGAGATCGTGGGGGAGAGCATGACCAGCACCATCACCATCGAGGGCGCTGCCCGATATATCGAGCCGGTGGTGCGGGCCGAGGCCATCGTGGATCTGACGGGCCGGACCGAGAACCTGGAGGAGAGCGTGAACGTGGTCTTCTACGACAAGGACGACAACGAGCTCACCGTGGTCACCCGCAGCAAGAACACGCCCAACGTGACCGTGCGGTTGTCCCTGTCCGCCTACAAGCGGGTGGACGTCCAGCAGGAAGTGTCTTTGAACGACGATACCTACTACACCCTGACCAGCGAGGTCAATCCGTCATCCGTGGTGATCTACGGCAGCGGCGAAGCGCTGGCGGCCATCGACAGTATATCCACCCAGAGCCTGGTGGTCCGGGCGGAGGAGGGTGTCGTGACCAAGGAAGTGAGCCTGGTCCTGCCGGAGGGGATCTCCCTGAAACGGGGGCAGAGCAGCACCGTGACGGTATCCGCCACCGTGACCGAGCGTCACGGGGAGCGCACGCTGGAGGTGCCTCTCGTCTACGCCCACCTGAGGGGCGATATGGTGGTGGCCGACGGAGCGCCTACCTTCGTGACCGTGCTGGTGGAGGGTCCCCTCAAGCAGGTGGAACCCATGGTGCCGGATTACTTCACGGTCCAGGTGGATCTGGCCAACTATGGTCCCGGCGAGTGGGAGCTGATCCCCGTGGTCCAGGGCCCCAACGTCAACAAGTTCCCCGACGTGACCGCCACGGCCCTGGAACCGCGCATCCTGGTGACGCTGCTGAGCCCGGCGGAACAGTCCACGCCCGTTCCGACGGCGACGCCCGAGCCCACACCCGAGCCTACGCCTGAGCCTACGGCGACCGGCGAGGAGACCCCGTAAAACAAGCGATATTTGCCCGGCTGCCCAGCGGTGGTCGGGCTTTTTTGAGGATAAGACACATGATGCACGTGATGATACCGGCCCTGCGGCGCTCCCTGGACGATACGGACGACAGCTTTCGCGCTTCCGTGGCCCGGCAGCTGGGGGTGGAAACGGAGGATGTGGGCAGGATGCAGATCCTGCGCCAGGCTGTGGACGCCCGCAAGAAGGGAGACGTGTTTTTCAGCGTCCATTGCCTGGTGGAGCTGGCCCCCCGGGCAGCCCGACGGGTGCTGGCGGACAAAAAGCGCCACGCCCAGCTCTGGCAGGCTCCGGAGCCCCTGGCCCCGGTCCACGGCGACAAGCCCCTCTCCGGCCGGGTCGTGGTGGTGGGCATGGGCCCTGCAGGCCTGTTCGCCGCATGGCTCCTCTCTCGGGAAGGGTACAGGCCCCTCCTCGTCGACCGAGGCAAGGAGATGAAGGACCGGGTCCTGGACGTGGAGCGGTATTGGCTCAGCGGCCGGGCGGACCCGGAGAGCAACCCTCTCTTCGGCGAGGGCGGGGCGGGCACCTTCTCCGACGGGAAGCTGACGGCCCGGTCCAAGGACCCCCGCTGCGCCACGGTGCTGGACACCTTCCTCTCCTGCGGCGCTCCGGAGGAGATCGGCATCCTATCGAAGCCCCACGTGGGCACGGACCGGTTGAGGCAGGTGGTGCAGAACCTGAGGAACGAGATCATCTCCCTGGGCGGGGAGGTCCGCTTTTCCACCAAGCTGGAGGCCATCCATATGCGGGACGGCCGGCTGCAGGCGGTGACCTTGGTCCACGACGGCGCAGCGGAGCGGGTGGATTGCGGCGCTTTGGTGCTGGCCATCGGTCAAGGGGCTCGAGACACCTACCGATACCTTTTCGACAGCGGCTTTGCCCTGGCCCCCAAGCCCTTCGCCGTGGGCGTTCGGGCGGAGCACCCCCAATCCCTCATCGACGAAAGCCAGTACGGCCCCTTCGCCGGCCACCCCCGTCTGGGGGCGGCGGACTACAAACTGACGGCCCAGGCTGCCGGCCGGGGCGTGTACTCCTTCTGCATGTGCCCCGGCGGCTTCGTGGTAGGCGCCGGCGCTATGCCGGGGGAGATGGTGGTCAACGGCATGAGCAACTTCGATCGGGCGGGGGAGAACGCCAACGCCGCGCTGGTGGTCCAGGTATCCCCTGAGGACTTCGGCGCTGGGGCGTTGGACGGCTTGGCCTTCCAGCGGAAGCTGGAGCAGGCCGCCTGGGATCTGGGCGGCGGCCATGGCCTGGCGCCCGCCTGTAAGCTGGGGGATTTTATGGCTGGCCGAAAGACGACCCGCTTCGGGACCGTCCGGCCTACCTTCCGGCCTGGGGTCACAGGGGCGGACCTGTCTCTGTGCCTGCCGCCCTTCGTAGCGGACGGGCTCCGGGAGGCCCTTTTGACCTTCGCCCGGCAGATCAAGGGCTTCGACCTGCCCGACGCGGTTTTGACCGCCGTGGAGTCCCGGACCAGCGCCCCGGTGCGCATCCTCCGAGGGGAGGACATGCAGTCCCTGTCCCATCGGGGCGTGTACCCTGTGGGCGAGGGGGCGGGCTACGCCGGGGGGATCGTGTCCTCCGGGGTGGACGGACTTAAGGCGGCGGAAGCCATCATTTCCCAATTTCGGCCGGAAAGCCCCTGATATTCGTCTAAATTTCAAATAAATCGTCAACAAATCGCCTTGGGTATTCCCTTTTGGTCCAACGTATGGTATATACAGAACTATGAAAAAGATACTTTGCCTTCTCATCGCCCTCGTCCTTTTGACGGGGATCATATCCTTCCCGCCGTCCGCTGGCGCGGAGGGCCTGGACCAGCCGGAGGACACCGTCCTCGGCATCGTTGTGGTGGAGGTCGCGGAGATTTGGGAGGAACCATCCCTGGACAGCACCCTTCTGGCCCAGTGCAGCGCCGGCGAACAGGTCTACATCTTCTATCAGCAGGATGACTTCTGCTTCGTGCAGTTGCCTGGCGAAGAAGAGATACAGGGCTACATGCTGGCGGAGTATTTGGAGACGGAGGAACCGATCCCCGTAGCCACGCCGGAGCCCACGGAGGAGCCCACGCCGGAGCCTACAGAGGAGCCGACGCCGGAGCCCACGGAGGAGCCGACGCCGGAGCCCACGGAGGAGCCTACGCCGGAGCCCACGGAGGAGCCCACGCCGGAACCCACAGAGGAGCCGACACCGGAACCCACCGAGGAGCCCACACCGGAGCCCACGGAGGAGCCCACGCCGGAACCCACCGAGGAGCCGACACCGGAACCCACCGAGGAGCCGACACCGGAGCCCACGGAGGAGCCCACGCCGGAGCCCACGGAGGAGCCCACACCGGAGCCTACGGAGGAGCCCAGTCCCTTCGTGAACCTTTCCAACATCGTAGCCAATCCCGCGGAGAATCTGCCGGAGGGCGCCGTTCTGGGCACCGTCGTGGCAGAGGTCGCGGAGGTCTGGGAGGAGCCTTCCCAGGGCAGCACCCTTCTGAGCCAGTGCAGCGCCGGCGAACAGGTCTACGTATTCTATCAGCAGGACGACTTCTGCTTCGTGCAGCTGCCCGATACGGACATCCAGGGCTATATGCTGGCGGAGTATCTGGAGACGGAGGAACCGGTCCCCGTAGCTACGCCGGAGCCCACGGAGGAGCCCACGCCGGAACCCACGGAGGAGCCCACGGCTGAACCCACCGAGGAACCCACGCCGGAACCCACGGAGGAGCCTACGGCGGAACCCACCGAGGAACCGACGGCGGAGCCCACGGAGGAGCCCACGCCGGAACCCACCGAGGAGCCCACAGCAGAACCTACGGAGGAGCCCACGGCTGAACCTACCGAGGAACCCACCGCTGAACCTACCGAGGAACCCACCGCGGTACCGACTGACGAACCCGTCATCACGCCGGAGCCCACCGCGGAACCCACGGCCGTGCCTACGGACGAACCGGTCATCACGCCAGAACCCACCGCGGAACCTACGGCTGTGCCTACGGACGAACCCGTCATCACGCCGGAGCCCACGGCGGAGCCCACGGCTGAGCCCACGCCCGAACCCACGGAGGAGCCCACGCCCGAGCCCACGCCGGAGCCCACCTTGGAGCCGAATCAGCCGGATGGCACGATCCTGGGCTTCATCACCTCCAGTGTACTGCCCATTCGGCAGGAGCCCAACGGGTCCGCCAAGGTCATCGGCAACTGGTATCTCGATCAGCCGGTCTACATCTTCTATCAGGAGGGCGAGTTCTACTACCTGAACGTAGCCGGGACCGACGTCTACGGCTATGGCTCCATCCGGTTCATCGTGCCGGAGAGCCTGGTCCCCATGAAGGATGAGCCCACGCCGGCGCCTACGGAAACGCCGGAGCCCACCCCCACCGGCCCCCTGACGGAGCCCACCCGGACCATGATCCGCAACGCCGTGAAGGGCAAACTGAAAACGGGCAACGTGAACATGCGCAAGGGCCCCAGCACCAAGTACGGCCTGGTGGACAGCAAGCTCAAGAAGGGCACGGAGCTGACCGTCTACGTCAAGGATGGGGATTGGTACTTCCTGAAGGTGGACAAGACCGGCAAGTACGGCTATATCTCCGGGGAGTTCGTGGAGCTGGTGGACGATGACGACGACGATCCCACGCCCAAGCCCACCGAGAAGGACGATGACGACGACGAGATCACCATCCGTCTGAGCCAGGGCGACGTGAACGGGGACGGTCTGGTCTCCGCCGCCGACGCGGCCATGATCCTGCGCTACGACGCGGGCCGCATCGACCTCTCCAAGGCTCAGCTGACGGCCGCCGACATGGACGGCGACGACCAGGTCACCACCGCCGACGCCAAGGCCATCCTGCGCTACGTGGCCATGCGCCTGGCCCGGTAAACCGATCGAACAGACCCACACGCACCTTTTCAAAACCGGAAAGGTGCGTGTTTTTCTGTCCCGTAAGCGAAAAAAGCTTGCGTCGGCGGAAAAATGTGATATACTATTACGGTTTTCAATATTGAGCAAAGGTATTTTCGAGGAAAAACAATGGAGATCAGAAACGTTGCGATCATCGCCCATGTAGACCACGGCAAGACCACCCTGGTGGATCATCTCCTCCAGGACGCCGGCGTGCTGCGCCGCAGCGAAGTGGGCGTGGACCGCGTCATGGACAGCGGCGACCTGGAGCGGGAGCGGGGCATCACCATCCTCTCCAAGAACACCGCCGTCAGCTACGGGGACGTGCGCATCAACATCGTGGACACCCCGGGCCACGCCGACTTCGGCGGCGAGGTGGAGCGCATTTTGCAGATGGTGGACGGCGTGCTGCTGCTGGTGGACGCCTTCGAGGGCTGCATGCCCCAGACCCGGTTCGTGCTGAAGAAGGCCCTGGAGCTGGGCAAAGTGCCCGTGGTGGTCATCAACAAGGTGGACCGGGCCGACGCCCGCCCCGACGAGGTGGTGGACGAGACGCTGGAGCTGTTCATCGAGCTGGGCGCCACCGCCGAGCAGCTGGACTTCCCCATCGTTTACGCCTCCGCCCGCAACGGCATGTCCGGCTACGAGGTGGACCAGCTGGAGCACAGCATGAAGCCCATCTTCGACACCATTTTGAAGGCCATCCCGGCCCCCGCCATGGACGACACGGCGCCGCTTCAGATCCTCTTTTCCACCATCGACTATGACGATTACGTGGGCAAGATCGGCGTGGGCCGCATCGAACGGGGCATCGCTAAGCGGGGACAGAGCATCGTCCTCTGCGGCGGCGAGAGCAACAAGGTCCGGCCCGCCAAGATCTCCCGGCTGTATCGCTTCGAGGGATTGCACCGGGTGGAGGTGGAGGAGGTCCACGCGGGGGACATCCTCTGCATGGCCGGCGCCGAGGATTTGAACGTGGGCGAGACCGCCTGCGACCCCAACTGCGTGGAGCCCATGCCCTTCGTGCATATCGACGAGCCCACGGTCAGCATGCTCTTCAAGGTCAACGACAGCCCCTTCGCCGGGCGCGAGGGTCGGTACGTGACCAGTAGGAACATCCGGGAGCGGCTCTTCAAGGAGGTCAAGACCAACGTGTCCATGCGGGTGGAGGAGACCGAGTCCACCGACACCTTCAAGGTCAGCGGCCGGGGCGAGCTGCACCTTTCGATCCTCATCGAGACCATGCGCCGGGAGGGGTACGAGTTCGCCGTGACCCGGCCCAAGGTCATCATGAAGGAGGGACCGGGCGGCGAGATGCTGGAGCCCATGGAGGAGCTGACCATCGACGTGCCCACGGAGTTCATGGGGCCGGTCATGGAGAAGCTGGGGGCCCGCAAGGGCGAGATGACGGACATGACCGCCATCGGCGACTTCAGCACCCGGGTGAAGTTCATGATCCCCGCCCGAGGCCTCATGGGGTACCGGAGCGAGCTTCTGACCGACACCAAGGGCAACGGCGTCATGAGCCACATCTTCGCGGGCTACGACACCTACAAGGGGCCCATCGAGAGCCGCAACAGCGGGAGCCTGGTGGCCCATGAGACCGGGGACACGTCGAGCTACGGCCTCTTCTACGCTCAGGATCGGGGTCGGCTGTTCGTGGGCCCGGGGATCCCGGTGTACGAGGGGCAGATCGTGGGCGAGAACGCCCGGGACGAGGACATCGTGGTCAACGTGTGCAAGAAGAAGCACGTGACCAACATGCGGGCCGCAGGCTCCGACGAGGCGCTCCGGCTGACGCCGCCGGTGATCTTCACCCTGGAGCAGTGCTTGGAATTCATTGCGGACGACGAGCTGGTGGAGGTAACGCCCAAGAGCATCCGCATGCGCAAGAAGATCCTCTCCAAGGAGCAGCGCATGAAGCTGGCGGCTCGGGGGATACAGGTGTAAACTTCTTCTTTTGCGACTTTTTCTTTTCGGTGAAAAGAAAAAGTCGCCCAAAAAGAAAAGCTTAAGAATGATAATGGGAAGTACAGCGCAAGCCATACTTCCCATTCGTGTTTCTTTTGGGTGCCTTTTCTTTACAAAGAAAAGGCACAGAAGCTTTATTCCATTCCTCTAAAACGCATAATCCCTTCGACCGTGGGACAAGCTATGGGTGAAATATCCAAGGAGGTTTTCACAATGGAAAAGAAACAGACCATCGGCTGCGACGTGACCAGCTGCGTGTACAACCACGAGGGCGTACGCTGCGACCTCGACCACATCGAGGTCAGCTGCTGCGGCGAGAGCTGCGGCCGGGAAAACGAGAGCCTGTGCGCGTCCTATCGGGGCGAGAACGAGAATGAATAAGCGGTCCTGACCGCGGCCGACGCCCTTCCTGCGGGAGGGGCGTTTTTCTATGGGCGGAAAACACAATATATCGGTCGAAACATCATTTCTTTTCCTATTATAGTTTACAAACCCAACAACATATGGTATAATGCGGTATTCTACTGGGGGTATGGGCTTTTGCGCATAACCGGGCTGCAACTGCATAATTTCCGCAACTATCGGGACCTGGAGCAAGCCTTCGAACCGGGCCTCACGGTGTTCACCGGATTGAACGGGGCGGGGAAGACCAACGTCCTCGAAGCCATCTTCCTCTGCGCCCTGGGCCGGAGCCACCGCACCAGCCGGGACGGGGAGCTCATCCGCATGGGCGAGATGGAGGGCATGGTCCTCTTGAACCTGGTCACCCGGGGCGGCAGCCGCTCCATCCGGGAGGAGCTCGTCTACGGCGAGCGCAAGCGCATCTTCCTTGACGGAGCCCCCGTGGGGCGGTCCGGCGAGCTCATGGGCTGCCTCAACGTGGTCATGTTCTCCCCGGAGGACCTCGTTTTAGTCAAGGGCGGGCCGGCGGAGCGGCGGCGGTTCCTGGATATGGAGATCTCCCAGCTCAAGCCCAGCTACTACTACGACCTGCAGCAGTACAACCAGGCCCTGAAGCAGCGGAACAATCTTCTGAAGGACGGCCTCGAGACCGCCGGGGACATGCTGGAGCTGTGGGACGAGCAGCTGAGCCGCCTGGGCGCCCGCATCGAGGTGGCGCGAGCCGCCTTCTGCCGGGACCTCAGGGAGCTGGCCGGCGAGCTCCACGACCACATGAGCAGCGGCAAAGAGGAGCTGAAGGTGGCCTACGAGCCCAACGTGCCCTGCGGCGACGAGGACCTGATCCGGGAAGCCATCGCGGACGCCCTGGTGGGGAATCTCGAAAAGGACCTCCTTCGGGGCTTCACCTCGGCGGGGCCCCACCGGGACGACCTCCTGTTGGAGCTCAACGGCTGCGACGTCAGGACCTACGGCTCCCAGGGCCAGCAGCGGACCACGGCCCTGTCGTTGAAGCTTTCGGAGATCGCCCTCATGGAGCGGCTTCGGCAGGAGAAGCCGGTGCTGCTCCTGGACGACGTGTTCTCCGAGTTGGACGAGGGCCGGCGGGAACTTTTGCTCTCCGCCATCGAGGGCTGCCAGGGGTTCATCACCTGCACCCACCTTGCTGAGCTGGGTGCGGTCCAGGACCAGCCATTACAGGTATTTCGGGCCAGCGGCGGCCACCTGATAGAAGTATAAAGTTTAGAGAAACGTAAAGGAAAAGGAAGCATGGAAGACATTCGCAACGAAGTGACCGGAAGCTACGACGCTTCCCAGATCCAGGTGCTGGAGGGGTTGGAGGCCGTGCGCCGCCGCCCCGGCATGTACATCGGCTCCACGGACGAGCGGGGACTCCATCAGCTGGTGACCGAGATCGTGGACAACAGCGTGGACGAGGCCCTGGCCGGATTCTGCACCCATATCGAGGTGTTCATCCACGAGGGCAACGGCGTCACCGTCCGGGACAACGGCCGCGGCATCCCCGTGGGCTACCACGAGAAGACCGGCAAGGACGCCCTGGAGGTGGCCTTGACCATCCTCCACGCCGGCGGCAAGTTCGGCGGCGGGGGCTACAAGGTCTCCGGCGGTCTCCACGGCGTGGGCCTCTCCTGTGTGAACGCCCTCTCCGAGAAGCTCCGGGTGGAGGTCCGCCGGGAGGGGAAGCTCCACGTCCAGGACTACTCTCGCGGCGTCCCCCTGGACAGCGTCCACGTGGAGGAGGGAGAGGTCGGCGAGACCGGCACTACGGTCCATTTCTGGCCCGATCCCGACATCTTCGACACCCTGGAGTTCAGCTATGACACCCTGCGCCTCAGGCTCCGGGAGCTGGCGTTCCTGAATGCGGGCCTTAGGATCACCTTCACTGACGAACGGGTGGAGCCCCACCGGGTGGAGAGCTACTGCTACGAGGGCGGCATCCGGGAGTTCGTCACCTTCCTCAACAAGAACAAGGAGCTGCTGCAGCCCGAGCCCCTGTACTTCTCCGGCGCCCGCATGGAGGGCGAGGTGGAGACCGCCTCCGTGGAGGTGGCCATGCAGTACAACGACGGCTACAACGAGCTCATCCTGACCTACGCCAACAACATCGCCACCCACGAGGGCGGCTCCCATCTGGTGGGCTTCAAGGCGGCCCTGACCCGGGTGGCCAACGACTACGCCCGGAAGTTCAACTTCCTCAAGGCCACGGATGCGCCTCTTTCCGGCGACGACATCCGCGAGGGCCTGACCGCCATCATCTCCGTGAAGCTGGAGGAGCCCCAGTTCGAGGGCCAGACCAAGACCAAGCTGGGCAACGCCGACATCCGGCCCCTGGTGGACGGGGCCGTGGCCGACAAGCTCAGCGAATACCTGGCAGAGAACCCGGCCCAGGCCAAGCTCATCATCGAGAAGTGCATCACCGCCTCCCGGGCCCGGGACGCGGCCCGCAAGGCCCGGGAGCTGACCCGGAGAAAGAGCGTCCTCGATTCCGCCGCCCTGCCCGGCAAGCTGGCCGACTGCCAGGAGAAGGACCCCGCAAAGTGCGAGATCTTCATCGTGGAGGGCGACTCCGCCGGCGGCTCCGCCAAGATGGGGAGGGATCGGACCATCCAGGCCATTTTGCCTCTCCGCGGCAAGATCCTGAACGTGGAGAAGGCCCGCATGGACCGGATGCTGGCCAACAACGAGATCAGGGCCATGATCACCGCCTTCGGCGCCGGCATGGACTCCGACTTCGACGAAAGCAAGCTCCGCTACCACAAGATCATCTGCATGACCGATGCGGACGTGGACGGCAGCCATATTCGGTTGCTGCTCCTCACCTTCTTCTTCCGGCACATGCGGCCCCTCATCGAGCACGGGTACGTGTACATCGCCCAGCCGCCCCTGTACCTGGTGAAGAAGAACAAGTTCGAGCGGTACGTCTACACCGACGAAGAGCTGGCGGAATGCCTGGACGAGATCGGCCGGGACCCCAAGCCCGTGATCCAGCGCTATAAAGGCCTGGGCGAGATGAACCCGGAGCAGCTGTGGGACACCACCATGAACCCGGATACCCGCATGATGCTGCGGGTGACCATGGAGGACGCGGCCCAGGCCGACGGCCTCTTCACCCTGCTCATGGGCGACCAGGTGGAGCCCCGGCGGGACTTCATCATCGCCAACAGCAAGCTGGTCACCTATCTGGACGTGTAACGAGGTTTTAAGATATGAGCGAAAACGAGAACAACAACGGCACCCCCGTCAACGGCGGCATCGTGGCCCGCACCGTTCCCATGCTCCTGGAGCATGAGATGAGCAAGAGCTTCATCTCCTACGCCATGGCGGTCATCACGGACCGGGCCCTGCCCGATGTGCGGGACGGCTTGAAGCCCGTCCACCGCCGGATCCTGTACTCCATGAGCGAGCTGGGCCTCCAGCCCGACAAGCCTTTTAGAAAGAGCGCCCGCATCGTGGGCGACGTGCTGGGCAAGTACCATCCCCACGGCGACGTGGCGGTGTACGACGCCATGGTGCGCCTCGCACAGCCTTTCAACACCCGGTATCTGTTGGTGGAGGGCCACGGCAACTTCGGCTCCGTGGACGGCGACGGCGCGGCGGCCATGCGATACACCGAGGCTCGGCTCTCCAAGCTGGCCACGGAGATGATGGCGGATATCGACAAGGACACGGTGGACTTTGTGCCCAACTTCGACGAGACGCTGCAGCAGCCCGCCGTGCTCCCCGCCCGGTTCCCGAACCTGCTGGTCAACGGCTCCGGCGGCATCGCCGTGGGCATGGCCACCAACATCCCGCCCCACAACCTGGGGGAGGTGACGGACGCCCTCTGCGCCATGATCGACAACCCGGACATCACCGTGGACGACCTCATGCAGTACATCCCCGGCCCCGACTTCCCCACGGGCGGCATCATCATGGGCCGCATGGGCGTGGCGGAGGCGTACCGGACCGGCCGGGGCCGCATCGTGGTCCGCGCCAAGACCGAGATCGAGCAGATGAGCGCCAACCGGAGCCGGATCATCGTCACCGAGATCCCCTACCAGGTGAATAAAGCGCGCCTCGTCGAGCGGATCGCGGAGCTGGTGAAGGAGAAGAAGATCGAGGGCATCTCGGACCTGCGGGACGAGACCGATAGGGAGGGCACCCGCATCGTCATCGAGCTGAAGCGGGACGTGAACGCCCAGGTGGTCCTCAACAACCTCTACAAGCACACCGCCCTGCAGGACACCTTCGGCGCCATCCTCCTGGCCCTGGTGGACGGGGAGCCCCGGGTGCTGAACCTCAGGGATATGCTCTACTACTATCTGGAGCACCAGAAGGACGTGGTGACCCGCCGCACCCGCTTCGACCTCAACCGGGCCATGGAGCGGCTGCACATCCTGGAGGGCCTCATCATCGCCACGGACAACATCGACGAGGTGGTCCAGATCGTCAAGACCTCCGCCAGCGCCCAGGAGGCCAAGGCAAGGCTCACCGAGCGCTTCGGCCTCACCGAGCGCCAGGGCCAGGCCATTTTGGACATGCGTCTGCAGCGTCTCGTAGGCCTCGAACGGGACAAGCTCCACGACGAGGAGGCGGCCCTCAAGGTCCGCGTGGGCGAGCTGCAGGACATTTTGGCCGACGAGCACAAGCTCATGGGCATCGTGAAGGAGGAGGCCCTCATCGTCAAGGAGAAGTACGCCGATCCGCGGCGCACCGAGATCACCCAGATGCTGGAGGATATCGATCTGGACGACGTGATCCAGGAGGAGGACATGGTGGTCACCATGACCCACTTCGGCTACGTCAAGCGCGTCTCCCCCGACGTGTACCGGACCCAGAACCGGGGCGGTCGGGGCGTCATGGGCCATTCGACGAAGGAAGAGGACTTCGTGGAGCGCATGTTCGTCACCTCCACCCACAGCGACCTCTTCTTCTATACGACCCGGGGCCGGGTCTTCAAGGTCCGCTGCTACGCCATCCCGGAGACCGGCCGGGCGTCCAAGGGCGTGCCGGTGGTCAACCTGGTCCAGCTGCAGGACGGGGAGAAGGTCACGGCCATGTACCCCGGCAGCCGGGGCGATACCGACAACCGGTACCTGGTCACCGCCACCAGGCAGGGTCTCATCAAGAAGACCCGCATCTCGGAGTGCAGCAACATCCGCAAGGGCGGCTTGCTGATCCAGTCCATCCTGGAGGGGGACGAGCTCATGAGCGTGGAGGTCTCCTCCGGCGAGGACGAGTTTTTGATCTCCAGCCGCAAGGGCAAGTGCATCCGCTTCTCCGAAGGGGACGTGCGGGCCACGGGCCGCGGCGGCCAGGGCGTCCGCTCCATCCGTCTCGACGACGGGGATGAGGTGGTGGACATGGTCAAGATCGTGCCCGGCGGCGCCCTTCTCACCGTCACCGAGCGGGGCATGGGCAAGCGCACCGACGAGGACCAGTACCGGGCCCAGGGCCGGGGCGGCAAGGGCATCACGGCTATGAACCTGACGGAGAAGACCGGGGACCTCGCTTGCTGCAAGATGACCTTGGGCGATGAGGATATGATGCTGGTCCGGGACGACGGCACCATCATCCGCACCCCCGTAGCCCAGGTGCCCAACATCGGCCGGGCCACCCAGGGCGTGCGTCTCATGCGGGTGGACGAGGGGACGAAGGTGGTCTGCGTGGCCCTGGCGCCCCACGCCGAGGAGGAGGCCGAGGAGGCCCCCATCCCGGAGCCCGAAGCCTGAAAAACAAGAAACGGCGGGGGATTGTATACAGAGTGT
Organism: Christensenellales bacterium; assembly: GCA_045224495.1. GTDB lineage: Bacteria > Bacillota > Clostridia > Christensenellales > CAG-138 > RUG472. The sequence continues at coordinate 3,565 of JBGVAK010000091.1, read as the reverse complement.
AAAATCTCCGATCGGCCCATTGGAAGGGCCATCCCCCTGTGCTATGATACAATGAACCATTATCCAAGAAACGAGGAACGGGAATGAAGCGTAGACGCGCGCAACAAGCAATGGTCAAGCCTGCCGTCGCCATCGTGCTGGTACTGCTGCTCATCATCGGCGTGAGCTGGGCCTCCTGCCGCAAGAAGAAGGCAGCCCAAGTCGCTGCCGTGCAGCTGACCACCGATGTCGTCATCAGCGAGATCATGACCAACAACACGGGCATCGTCTCCGATGGGGCGGGCAATCATCCGGACTATGTGGAGCTGCACAATACCTCCAATACCAACCAGGATATCTCCGGCTGGGGCCTCTCGGACCGGGAGGACCGGCTGTGGGTCTTCCCCGATAAGACGGTCCTGCCGCCGGACGGGTATATCCTGGTCTGGTGCACCGGCGAGAAGGTGGAGAACGCCCTCGTCGCCGACTTCAAGCTGGGCGCGGGGGACGTGATCCGGCTCACCAACGCGGCGGGAGAACCCCTGTTCACCATGGAGATCCCCTCCGTGTACACCGGCTATACCCTGAGCTGGGACGACAATACGAGGCAGTATGTGGAGATGCTGCCCTCGCCCCTCTATCCCAACACGCCCGCGGGCTGCGCGGCCTACGAGGAGAGCCGGAAGCTGAACGAAACGGAAGCGCCCCTGAGCGTGGGCACCACCGCCCAGCATAACGGGGTCTACATCTCCGAGCTCATGGCCAGGAACGGCACCACCACCGCCGGCCCCAACGGCCAGTATCCCGACTGGATCGAGCTGCACAACACCGCCAACGTGCCTGTGGACCTGGGGGGCTGCGGCATCAGCGACGATATCCGCAAGCCCTACAAGTTCACCTTCCCTCAGGGCACCATGATCGACCCCGGCCAGTATCTGCTCCTCTGGTGCATGCCCGAGCAGATGGACGGCTATATCTCCCTGCCCTTCAACCTGTCGGGCAGCAAGGGCGATGCCATCATCCTGGTGGATCGGAACGGCGGCATCCTCGATATGTGCGAGTTCGGCGTCCAGACCAAGGACTGCAGCATGATCCGGGGCTACACCGGCAGCGGGGATCTGGACACCCAGTCCGGCTTCGTGGCCTCCGACAAGCCCACCCCCGGCTACCCCAATACCAACGCGGGCTACGCCGCCTTCGACAAGCAGCGCAACCCCGACGTGGGCGTCCACGACATCACCTTCTCCGAGATCCTTTCCGACGGCTACCGTTACCACCTGGACGCCAAGGGCGTGCCCGACGATGACGATCAGGGCAAGTGGGTGGAGCTCTATAACCGCTCCGACCAGGCCGTGGATCTCACGGGCTACGCCCTGTCGGACAACGAAAAAAAGCCCACGCAATGGGTTTTTCCTGAGGGAACGAGTATCGCCGGGAAAGGATATCTCATCCTCTACATGAACGGGAGCCTTCCTCTCGAAGGCAAGGACGAGAAGAGCGTCACCGCCGATATGCGGGCGCGGACGCTGAACTTCGCCGTCTCCGGGCAGGGGGAGACCCTCTATCTCTACAACAAGGAAGGCACTCTCATCGATCGGGTGACCGTGCCCATGAGCGTGGCCTGCGTGTCCTACGCCAAGGTGGGGGACACCTGGGGCCTCTGTGAGACGCCCACCCAGGGCGCGGCCAACACGGCGCCGCTGCTGGGCAGCGCCTACTGCGAGGCGCCGCAGCCCTCTTTAAACAGCGGCGTCTATCACGGCAGGCAGACCGTCAGCATGGAGGTGGCTGCAGGGACCTACGTGACCTACACCCTGGACTGCACCGTGCCCACGGAAAGCTCCACCCGCTATCGGGCGGGGGAGCAGCTGACCTTCGACCAGAACGCGGTGCTCCGGGCCCGGGCCTTCAGCGAGAACGGGACCCTCTATAAGAGCCCCGTGGTGTCCAATACCTATATCATCGTAGGCGACCAACAGACCACCGACGCCCACGACTCCACGCTCCCCGTGTGCTTTCTGGTGACGGATCCGGAGAACCTGTTCAACGTGGACTACGGCATCTACGTGGTGGGCAGCCATTACCAGGGCAAGACCGCCGCTACGGAGTGGACCACCCCCTCCAACGACCGAAAGCTGGGCGCCAACTACAACCAGCGGGGCCGGGAATGGGAGCGGCCTGCCCATTGGACCTACACGAGCCCCGGCGGTCAGTCGGTCCTGTACGAGTCGGATCTGATGATCCGCATCTTCGGCTCCTTCTCCCGGTATCAGAAGCAGCGGAACTTCGCCCTCATCGCCCGCAAGGGCTACGGTGGCTCCACGCTGGACTACCCCTTCTTCGCCAACCGGCCCTTCGAGAGCTACGAATCGCTGGTGCTCCGCTGCTCCGCCAAGGACGCCGTGGCCACCAAGATCCGGGACTGCCTCATGACGGGCCTTTTGGAGGACGGGGGCGCGGACATCTGCGTCCAGGCCTACGTGCAGACGGCCCTGTACCTGAACGGCCAGTACTGGGGCATCTACAACCTCCGCGAAAAGGTCAGCCGCGCCTTCATCGCCCAGCACTACTCCGTCACCAACAAGGACACCATCGACGTCCTTCGGGGCAACGGCGTCCTGGTGGCGGGCGACCCCAAGTGCGTGGACGACTACAAGGCCCTCATCGACTTCTGCAAGAGCAAGAACTGCGACCTCAGCAACTACGGGGATTACGAGTACGTCTGCTCCCAGATCGACGTGGAGAACTTCGCCCTCTACTGCGCCGCGGAGATCATCGTGGGCAACAACGACTCCGGCAACATCAAGTGGTGGCGCTCCAGCGAGAAGGACGGCAAGTGGCGCTGGATCTACTACGACTTCTGCGACGCCATGGCCCGCAACGACGAGAAGGAGGACGCCTACACCAACGGCTATCGGCGGGACTTCTTCACGAAGTATTTCCATCCCGAGGGCCACGGGGCAGGCAAGGGCTTTTCCACGGTCCTGGCGCGTTCCCTGCTGAAAAACAACGACTTTGTGGAAATCTTCCTGAAGTATTGCGCGATGATGACCAATGAGGTATACTCACCGGAGAAGATCAAAGCCAAGGTGGACGTGCTCTCCGGCAACATCGCCTCGGAGATCCAGTGGGACTTCCCCCGCTGGAACCTGTCGGTGAAGAACTGGAAGGCCCATATCAACAACGTGCGGGGCTACGCCAACCACTATCAGGAGTACTACTTCAAGTACCTGAAGAACTACATCAATAAGAATACCAACTATAAGCTGACGGACCAGAAGATGATGGATATCTTCGGTCGAACGGAGTGACGGTCATGGAGTACAGGCACGAGATAAAATATCTGATCAGCCTGGGGCAGGCAGAATACCTGGCCACCCGGCTGCGGCTCACCCTGTCCCAGGATCCCCACGCCGCCAGGAACGGCGGGACCTACTTCATCCGCAGCCTCTACTTCGACACGCCCTTTGAGAAGGCGGTGGGGGAGAAGGCAGACGGTGTGGAGTTTCGGGACAAGTACCGCATCCGCATCTACGACATGTCCGACAAGGTCATCAAGTTCGAGCGCAAGCACAAGAACGGCCAG
>JBGVAK010000090.1:0-2805 GCA_045224495.1 Christensenellales bacterium | reverse complement strand
TCATAGATGGTCATGTGGCCGTAGAGGGCGTAGTTCTGGAACACCATGGCCATGTCCCGATCCTTGGCGGGGGTCTGGGTGATGTCCCGCCCGTCGAGGAACAGGTGACCGGCGCTGATGTCCTCAAGGCCCGCCACCATCCTGAGCGTGGTGGATTTGCCGCAGCCCGAGGGGCCCACCAGCACGATCAGCTCCCCGTCCTTCACGTCCAGATTGAAATCGTAGACGGCCTGGACCTTGTTGTCGTAGATCTTATCTAAATGCTGTAAGCTCAGCGTTGCCATAGTCTTTCCCCCTTACGCGGCCTTCTGTTCCAGGGTGGCCATGTGGGCCGCCAGGGCCCGGCTCTTGCGGATGCCCACGACGCCCGCCACGAAGCAGCAGACCGCCGACGCGACGAGATATACCACCACCCGGATAAACTGAGCGGTCTGCATGACCAGGACCTCCTGCTTGTTCACCTTGACCGTGGCCGCGTGCGCCTGCATGGGCAGGATAAAGATGCGCAATATCTGCAGCGCCCCCACCGCCAGCAGCACGCAGGCGAAGGAGAGCTTGTAGCCCTTCACGCCCTCGGAGGAGAGGAACACCACCAGCATGAAGATCAGGTTGTAGAGGATGGAAGCTCCCATGATGATGTTGTAGTAATAGGAGCCCACGTCGGATTTATAGATGCTGACGAAGTAGAGAACGTTGAATAAGATAGCGAGCAGCGCCAGGCCGGAGGACAGGGTGTTCTTGGTGAACCGCATCCTGTCCCGTTGGATGAGTTGTTCTTCGTTCATGCTCATGCCACGGCCTCCTTTCCGGCTGCGATGAGCCGCTGTTCTGCCTTCATCAGGCGAATTTTCCAAATCAGGTTCACAAGGAGCAGCGCCGTGACGACCAGCAGTATGGCGTAGACCACATAGTGGACGTCGAACCAGAAGGTGGAATCCACGTAGGCGGTCTTCCACATCTTGGCGTGCTTTTTGAGGGCTTCAAAGTCGATCCCAGTCAAAAAGGCGGTCTTGTAGCTTTCGATCTGGCCATGGGCCCAAATCGAATAGGCGACGGCGGCCGCACAGAAGAGACCGACGGATACGTAGTTGCCAATATAATACTTGCGGCGCACATGGGTCTGGGTGAGGAAGAGCAGACAGGCGAGCAGAATGAGGCCGATGGCGTACTTCAGGAGGCTCCGGTTGAAATCCTGCATATCGTAGTACAGGATCGAGCCGGGCACGTCCGTCTCCGTGAGATCGTACGGATTGCGCATGGTGGAGTATAGCGCATCATAGAGGTCGGTCATGAGGCCCAGCGCATACAGGAACGTGATGGCGCAGGCGACGATGGCCAGGATGCACAAGAGTTTTTGGCATTTGATCTGCTTCTTATACATGTTGCTTCTCCCGCAGGCCCGGTGATGAAGGATGATCCGAAGGGGATCGGGGCCCGATCCCCTTCGGAAGGTTCAGCGTATGGTGTTCAGCTTACTTGGCGAGGCCCTCGTAGTACTTCTGGAGGCGGGCCCAGGCGTCCTGCTTTAGCTGCAGGTACAGCATGCCGCCCATCTCCTCGGCCACATAGGTCGCGCTGCTCTCAGCGTCGTCCATGCCCTCCACGGCATAGCCGTTGACGATCTGATCCACGAACAGGTTCTCGCCGCCCTTGGCGGAGGCGAACTTGGTGGAAAGGTCAGAGTATTCCTTGATCATGTCGTTCTCCACCTTGGTGTTGGGGAGCACGGTGGGCACGGAGGTGTACCAGGGATTCTCGGTGATGGCCAGCTCGGGGTGCTTGATGGTGCCGAGGCCGATGGCGGTGGAGATATGGCCTGCGCCCTCCTTGCCGACTTCCTGCGTGCACTGATACTCAAAGGCCTGGCTCTTCACGAAGGAGAGGGTGGAGCCCAGGAAGTTCCGGGCGTAGTTGGTGTAGTTGCCCTTGCCCTTGGACCAGAGCTCTTCGGCGGTGGCGTCGGAGATGACGGGCATCTCCTTGCCGTTGAAGAGGAAGGTCACGTAGGAGCCGTCCGCGTTGGTCTTGATGAAGGCGTCGGGGCCGTAGGACATGAGGATCTGGCCCTTCTCGCTGTAGGCATAGTCCAGGAGCTTGAGGGCGGCGTTGAGCTTGTCCGTGCTGCCGGCCACGCCCTTGACGGAGATGCCCCAGGCGTCGGTCTTGACGGAACGCCAGGACTCGGTGAAGCGCATGTACACGCCCTCCTCGTTGGTGCCGTCGAACCAGCGGGCCACGGGGACCATGACCGCCATGTACTTCTCACCGGCGGCGTTGTCCAGCTTGGTGGCGTTGTACAGGGTCTGGGTCTGGTTGTAGTCATAGTGCATGAAGCCCAGGTCCTGCTCCAGGTAGTTCTGGGTCTTCACTTCCTCCATGTTCACAAAGGCGCTGGAGATCAGGCCCTCCTGGACCATCTCGTTCATCTTCTCCAGGGCTTCGTAGGCGGCGCTCTCCTGACGGGCGTCGTGGAGCATACCGTCGGCGCCGATATACAGGTAATCCTGACGGGACTCCATGCCGCGGACGCCGAAGAGATGACCGGCGAACCGGAACATATCGACCCGGCGCTGATTGTTGTTGTCCTCGCGGGAGAAGAGGCCCTGGACCGTGTCGGTGCCGTTGAGGGTCTGGGGGTTGGCGACCACGCAGCGCAGCAGCGCGACCAGCTCGTCCACGTCCCAGGCGGCGTTCTGGCCGATGAACAGGTTGGCGCGGTCGGTGCCGTAGTAGCCGTTGTAGGCCTTGTCGATGTACTCACGGAGCATGTTGACCGCTTCCACACCGGTCATGGCGCCCTTGGCG
>JBGVAK010000089.1:0-8434 GCA_045224495.1 Christensenellales bacterium | reverse complement strand
CTTGAATGGGGTTCAAGAGGCCGGAAGTTCAAATCTTCTCACCCAGACCAAAAGAAAAGAGCAGGACAAAATCCTGCTCTTTTCTTTTGATATGTATAGAGAAGTTTCGGCCTCTTGGACCCTAAGAGGGGTTGATCTTCGGTTGCGCGAAGCGCAATTTTGACCATCCAGTGAATGGTCAAAAAGAAGATCAACGGGCGGCAAGCCGGTGCGCAGCAACGGCAGTCCGCCCCGAGGCCGGTAGTTTAAATCTTCTCACCCAGACCAATGAAAAAGAAGCAGGCTGTTGACCTGCTTCTCTTTTGTCAGGATTCAAAGCAACTCAATACGTCGGCGCGGTCTGCTGGCCCTGGTTGGGGTCCACGGTGGCTGTGGGCAGGAGGTAGCCCTCCTCGTGGAGGAAGTTCTCCGTATCGTTCTTGATGCCGGTGATGTGCTCGGTCATGACCGTGACCCAGTGGGACAGATTTCCGGAGATGAACCCTTTCTCATTCAGCTTGAACAAAACAAAGCCAGCCAGGACGGCGACGAGTACGACGGCGCCGATGAAGCGGGTGATAGATTTCATAGATCGTGTTCTCCTTTCCAGGAATTACCGTTAGTATACCATATATCTCAGCGGTCAATCGGAAACATTGTGTGAAATCCGAAGGACCTCGGTGTTCTTCATCGCCGCCTCGATCATGGGCTCAAAGTCCACCAGCGCTTCGCTTGCCCGGAGCTTCTCCACCTGAGGCCGAGTCACGGGGTGCTGGGGCACGAAGACGGTGCAGCAGTCCTCGTAGGGCAGGATGGAGGTCTCGAAGGTGCCGATCCTCTTGGCTCGCTCAATGATCTCCTCCTTGTCGAAGCCGATGAGGGGCCTGAAGACAGGCATGTCCACGGCGTCGTTGGTGACGGCCAGGCTCTCGATGGTCTGGCTGGCCACCTGGCCGATGGATTCGCCGGTGATAAGGGCCAGGGCGCCGCAGGCACGGGCCGTGCGCTCGGCGATCTTCATCATGAGCCGCCGCATGAGGACCGTGGTCTCGGAGGAAGGGCATTTGTCGTAGATGGTGGTCTGGATGTCCGTGAAGGGGACCAGGTACAGATCGAAATCGCCTGCGTACTGGGAGACGACCCGGGCCAGCTCCACCACCTTGTCCCGGGCCCGTTCGCTGGTGTAAGGGTAGCTGTAGAAGTGGATGGCGGAGAGGGCCACGCCCCGTTTGGCGATCATATACCCGGCCACGGGGCTGTCGATGCCGCCGGAGATGAGGAGCATGGCCTTGCCGTTGGTGCCCACAGGCATGCCGCCCGCACAGGGGATCTCGCCGGTGTACAAAAAGGCCTTGTCCTGCCGGATCTCCACGGTCAGGGGGATCTCGGGATGGTGCACGTCCACCTTCAGATTGGGGTACGCCTGCAGCAGCTCCCCGCCCAGCTCCCGGCAGATCATGTCGGAGGTCATGGGGAACCGCTTGTCCGCCCGGCGGGCGAAGACCTTGAAGGTCTTTTGTTCGTTCTGATAGGCGGCCATAAGCCGGATGCCCAGGCTCCTGACCTCCTCCCAGGTCTTCTCACCGCAGGCGGCGACGGACACGGAATGGATGCCGAAGACCCTCTGGAGACGCTGGGCGTATTCCTCCAGATGCTCCTCCGGCAGATCGTACACGAAGATGCGGCCCTGCTCCCGGACCACATGGGGGGCCGCGTCGGCAAGAGCCTCCTCTATCCTCTCCACCAGCTTGCGCTCGAAGAAGGGGCGGTTGAGCCCCTTGAGGTGGATCTCCGCATATTTGACGACCAATGCGCTGTTGTACATCTTTGCTTCCATCTTATCTTCTCCTGTATTTGCGTAAAAACTTGACCTGCTCGGAAACGATCTGAGCGGCCTGATCCATCTCCTCCAGGGTGTTGAAGGGACAGAGGCTGAAGCGGATGGCTCCCTCCTGCCGTGGGCCGACGATGCCCGCCGCCGTGAGGATCCGGTTTTTCCCCGCCTTCCGGGCCGCGCAGGCCGAGCCTGTGGACACGCACACGTCGAACTGTTCCAGGGCGTGCAGGAGCACCTCTCCCCTGACGCCCATAAAGGACAGGTTCAGGATATGAGGCGCGGCCTCGTCCAGGGAGGGGCCGTTGAGAAGCACGTCCGGTATGGTCATGAGGTCCTCGTACAGCCGCCGTTTGCAGGTGCGCATGCTCTGCCGCCAGGCGGCCAGGTTCTGCTCATACAGCAGGACTGCCTTTTCCATGCCCAGGATGCCCGGGACGTTCACGGTGCCGGAGCGCAGGTTGTTCTCCTGGCCGCCGCCCATCTGTCCCCCGGCGAAGCGGACGCCGGTGCGCTTGTAGAGGGCGCCCACGCCTTTGGGCGCGTGGAACTTATGGGCGGACAGGGAATACAGGTCCACCCCCAGGTTCTCCGTGTCCACCTTGAGATACGCCTGCACGCCGTCTGCATGGAAGATGGCCCGGGGCGCCAGACGTCGAATGAGGCGGCCGGCTGCGGCCAGGTCCGTCACCGTGCCCAGCTCGTTGTTCACATGCATCATGGACACCAGGGCCGTATTCTCCGTCAGAGCGTCCCGCAGAGCCGCCAGATCGGGATATCCCTGCTCGTTGACGGGCAGGATCACGATATCCACGTCCCCGCTGTGCTGCAGGGACTGGACCGTCTCATAGATGGAGGGATGCTCCACCGCCGTGGTGATGACCCGGCAGGGCCCGTGCCAGGGTCTGAGGCTCCCGAAGACGGCGGCGTTGTTGCTCTCCGTGCCGCCGGAGGTGAAGATGATCTCCTCCCGCTTCGCTCTGAGAGGCCGGGCGACGATGGACCGCGCCTCGTTCACCCGCTTCTCCGTGCGGGCCCCGAAAGCGTAGGCGGCCGCCGGGTTGTAGAAATCCTCCGTCATGGCCTGATACGCGGCCTGTGCGCACGCCGGCAGCGTGCGCGTGGTGGCGCTGTTGTCTAAATAGATCATCTCTCATCCCATCCTGTCAAAAGATACTCTATGCTATTCCAAAAGGCGCCATAGAGTTACGATCTCTTGCAATGCTCTTATTTATACCATAAGTTGGAACAGGGTACAATGTAAAAAAGAAGCGCCGTTCACAATTGTTTACATATTCGTCATCTATCGGCAACAAAACCTCAACAAACCTCCCCTATAATTTATAGTGTTTCTATGTAAATACGTCCAAGGAGGCTATTTTATGATTTGCAAAAAATGCGGAGCCTACAACCCGGACCACGCGACCTTCTGCAAGGTCTGCGCTGCCAACCTGAAGGAGCAGCCGGACATGGATGAAGCGAAGGCCGAAGAGGTCGAAGAGGTCGTCGAAGAGGAAGAACTCCGTCCCCGGCGGGGCAACGTGAAGGCGCCTGACTTCTCCGCTGCTCGCCGTACAGCCAGCTTCAAGGCGGCTCAGAAGGAAGAGGAGCCCGACGAGGAGGACGACGAGGAAGATCTGGACGAGGAAGAGGAGGAAGAGGTGAAGCCCGCCAAGCGTTCCAGCTTCGCCCGCCCCGCCGCGCCCGTGAAGAAGCGCCGCGTCGTCGACGAAGACGAGGACGAATACGACGAGGACGAGGAGAATGACGAGGACGAGGACGAGGACGACGAGGCTGAGAAGCTGGAGTCCGAGCCCAAGACCACTCGCTTCGCTCGCCCCGCCAAGAAGCGCCGCGTCGTGGAAGAGGACGACGAGGACGAGGACGAGGATGACGACGACGATGAGGACGACGAGGATGACGACGATTACGACGACGAGGACGAGTACGAGGAGTACGAGCCCACGCCCCCGCGCCGGAAGAAGTCCTCTCGCAGCTCCGGCAAATCCAGCGGCGGCTTCAGCATCGTCACCGTACTGATCGTGTGCCTGTTGGCCATCCTGCTCATCATCGTGGGCATCGTGGCCTTCTGCAACATCAAGGGCGGCGCCACCAAAGCCAAGCTCCCCAGCGTCCTGCAGTTCAACTGCGGCGGCAAGAGCGCTCCTGAAAAGACGGTCCAGCCGGTGACGCAGCAGGAAACGGAAGCCCCTGCCCTGCCCGCGGACGACCAGACCGAGACCACGCCCACCGATGCGCCGGTCACCGGCACCCAGGTGGATTACTCCGTCACCAAGCTGGAGGAGTTGATCGACGGCGAGGGCAAGCCCTGCATCAGCATCAGCATGACCTCCCGCCCCGGCGATACCGTGACCATCGTGCTGCCCAACCAGGACGACTATGTGGTGCAGAACAACGAGGCCAGCGACGTTCCGTACCTGCTGACCATCCCCAAGTCCTGCTTCTTCCCCAACACGCCCCTCACTGATTCCGTTTACACCGTGACGCCTCAGATCCTGGTGGCTCATGCGGACGGCACCCAGGAGTCCCTGCAGGTGGATTCCTTCGATATCACCTTCCCCACCCTGCAGCTGGAGCTCATCGAGCCCGCCCAGGCCGCTATCCCCGCTGAAGGCATCATGGCCTCTGAGGGCAACCTCCTGTCCCTCAAGGGCAAGGTGGACGACCACACCGTGACCGTGACGGTCAACGGCGTGCCCGTGTCCAGCATGTATGAGGGCGGCAACTTCGAGTATTCCTACGCTCTCTCCGGCGAAGAAGCGGAGACCGTGACCATCGAAGCCACCAAGGCCAACTGTGTATCCGCCAGCTATTCCTTCACCGTCACGCCCTACATCTTCGTGCCTGAGCAGATGCCGCTGACCGTGGAGACCGACATCAACAAACTCCGCGCCGACAAGAACAACCAGGTGATCGTGACCGGTACCACCGCGCCGGGCACCACCCTGACCGCCACGCCTGCGGCGGAGTATCAATCCTCCGTGGCTTGCGGCGCTCCCACCGTAGACCCCGAGGGCAAGTACTCCTTCGAGGTGACCTTCGACAAGGCCTACTACGGCATCGCCTCCATCACCATCCACGCCAAGAAGGACGGCTACGAGGAAGGCGAGATCACCTGCTTCGTATCTCGTATGTATAAGGATCGCCAGACGGCCATCAAGGGCTATAGCAAGACCAAGTCCTATCACGAGGTGCCCACAGGCTATGCCTTCGCCAAGGTCATGGAGAATCCCACCGATGCCGGCCTCTACCGGTTCGTGGGCAAGGTCCTGGAGGTGGACCCCGAGACTGGCGTCATGACCTTCGCGGCCAAGACCAGCAACAAGGAGACCATCAACATCTACGTGCGCAGTGCCATCGCCAACTTTGATCCGACTAAGCAGATCAACAAGTCCTTCAAGTTCTACAGCACGCTCAACGGACTGTATGACGACGGCACCAGCCTGTTCATCACCGCCTGGTTCCAGGTGCCCGATAAATAATGCGGATCTGGGCCAAGGTATTACAAGATCATAGGATCATGCGCGAGACCGTGCGGGAGTTCTCTTCCGCACGGCCTTCCGATTTGGAGGGGTGGAGCGTGCTCCTCCATGAACTGTGCCAGGACCTGGACCTCTGCCGTCCGGTGATTTTAGGCAAGCACATGAACGATCTTAAGCAGTTTTCCCGGGTGGTGTTCAAACCCCGGGACTTCATCGAACCTGTGGATTTCGACGAATTCGAACTCGAGATCCTGTCCGAAAAGAAAAAGCGCAGCAGCGACCCCTATTCCTTCGCATAAAATCCTTCCCTTTTGGCAGACTACTGTCGAAAGGAGTGGCAAAGGAATGAACGTACTTGCTTTGATCATCATGGTCGTCGGCGCTTTGAACTGGGGTTTGATCGGGCTGTTCCACTTCGATTTGGTGGCGGCCCTGTTCGGCTCCATGACCACGTTCTCCCGTATCGTATACGCTCTGGTCGGCATCGCCGGCATCTGGGGCATAGTGATGCTCTTTCAGCGAAACGTGCGGCACACGGGAGAATACGGCGATTGATCTATCCCTTCGGCCCACCCGCAGCGGTGGGCTTTCTCTTTACAGAAAGAGCGGATCGGAGTATACTTATGCCCATCAAAGCAGGAGGTCATAGGACATGAAGATCGCATTGGTCACCGGGGCTTCCGGGGTCATCGGCGGGGCCTGCGCCAAGGCGCTGGCGCAGAAGGGGTATGCCCTTGCTCTGCAGTACCATGACCGTCCTGAACGGGCTCAGGCCCTCGTAAACAGCTTGCCCGCCGGCACCCCCCTCCTGCTCCAGGCCGCGGACATCACCCGGGAAAAGGACGTCACAGAGCTTTTCAGGGCCATCGAGACGCGTCTGGGGCGGATCGATCTGCTGGTGAACTGCGCGGGGATCGCCCTGCCTCAGAAGGTGCTGCTCGATGTGACCGAGGAAGAGATGGATCGCGTGTACACCGTGAATGTGAAGGGGGCCATGCTCCTGACCAAGGCGGCCATCCCCCACATGCTCCGGAAGGAGGGCGGCAGCATGGTCCACATCTCCTCTCTATGGGGCCTCACGGGCGGCTCCTGCGAAGCGGTGTACTCCGCCTCCAAGGGGGCGCTGAACGCTTTCGTGAAGGCCATGGCCAAGGAGCTGGCCCCTGCCCGCATTCGGGTAAACGCCGTGGCGCCGGGGCTGGTACCCTCTCCCATGAACGCCGCCCTGACCGAGAAGGATTTAGACGTCTTTCGGCAGGACACGCCCCTCGGTGAGCTCATCACGCCGGAGCAGGTGGCGGAGGCGGTGTGCTATCTCGTTGATGCCAAGATGGTCACGGGTCAGATATTGTCCGTGGACGGCGGCATTGTGATTTAAGAGGCAGACATAATGAAGGGCCACCGACGGATGATCGGTGGCCCTTTTTTGATTATATCAGTCAATGTTCTCCGTGGCGATGACGTCGACACCGGAGCCGCAGATGTTTTCGATGACCACGTCCCCGATGCGGACAGGGGGCCGCACGGTGGTTTCGCGGATCACCTGCAGGGCGTCGAAGATCAGGGGCTTGCGGATGGGGCTTTTGGTCTTCACCGAAAGCGGCACGTGAGTCCCCTCCACGGCTGCCAGGGCCGTGACCATGCGGGTAGGATCGGTGATCTCCGTCTGCGCGTAGGCCTTGCCTCGGGCGCAGGTGAAGCCCTGGATATTGGTGACTTCTTTGCCGTCGTAGTCCGCCGTGATGCGGCAGCCCATGGGGCAGTTGATACAGGTCAGTTCGTATTTCATGCTTCCGGCACCTCGATCTTGACCAGAATGGAATCGGCTTTTGAAAGCCCTTGGAGCTTATCTGCGGACAGGTTCAGATTCACCATTTCACCGGGCGCCAGGATCATGGCCTTTTTGGAATACACCTGTTCCCCGTTCACTTCCACGATCACCCGGGCGTTGCGGTATACGTTCCGGGGCCGGAACATGAAGTTCACGTTCCCCTCCGCGTTCTCGGACACGAATTGCGGCACGATGCCGCTGACGCCGAAGCCCATGTCCACGGGAACCTTGCGGCCGCCTGACGGCAGCTTATCCTGTACGTACTGATAGGCGTTGGCGCCGGCCTTCATGGCCTCCTCGGAGACGAAGTCTACGAGATCGTGGACGTGCAGCACGTTGCCGCAGGAGAAGATGCCGGGGACGGAGGTCTGCAGCTGCTCGTCCACCACGGCGCCGGATGTGCTTTGCGCGATCTTCACCCCCGCCATCTCGGTCAGCTCGTTCTCCGGGATCAGGCCCACGGAAAGGAGGAGCGTATCGCAGGGGTAGTACTTTTCCGTGCCGGGAATGGGTTTCCTGTCCTCCCCCACCTCCGCCACGGTGACGCCGGTAAGATGCTCCCGACCATGGATGTCCACCACCGTGTGGCTGAGGAGCAGAGGGATGCCAAAGTCGTCGAGACACTGAACGATGTTCCGTTTGAGACCGCTCGAATAGGGCATCAGCTCCACGCAGGCGTGGACCTTGGCCCCCAGGAAGGTCATGCGGCGAGCCATGATGAGGCCGATATCACCGGAGCCCAGGATAACCACCTCACGGCCTGGCATCATGCCCTCCAGATTGGTAAACTTCTGGGCCGTACCGGCGGTGAATACACCGGGACAGCGTTCGCCGGGGGTGCCCAGGGAGCCCCGGGGACGCTCACGGCAGCCCATGCAGAGGATCACGGCCTTGGCTTGGATCCGCTCGAGGCCGTTCTTGCGGGACACGCAGGTGACCACCTTGTCAGCGGACACGTCGATGACCATGGTCTCGGTCTGATAGGGGATCTTGTATTCCAGGACCTTCTCGATGAACCGCTGGGCATACTCGGGGCCCGTCAGCTCCTCCTTGAAGGTGTGGAGGCCGAAGCCGTTGTGGATGCACTGCTTGAGGATGCCGCCCAACCGCTCTTCACGGTCCAGGATCAGGATGTCGCGGGCGCCGGCTTCATAGGCGCCGACCGCCGCGGCCAGGCCCGCCGGGCCGCCGCCGATGATGAGAATATCCGTTTTACGCATGGTTCTTGCCCTCCTCAAAGAGATATCCTTGCAGGAGTTTGGAGTCGCCGCCGAACTTGGTCACCTC
>JBGVAK010000088.1:0-3739 GCA_045224495.1 Christensenellales bacterium | reverse complement strand
TCGCACCGGCCCCCCTTCACGTTGAAGGAGAAGCGGTTGGGCTTGTAGCCCCGGACCTTGGCGTCGGGGGTGGCGGCGTAGAGGTCGCGGATGAGGTCGAAGAGGCCTGTGTATGTGGCCGGGTTGCTCCTCGGCGTCCGGCCGATGGGGCTCTGGTCGATGTCGATGATCTTGTCGAGGGCCTCCGCGCCGTCGATGCCGTCGTGATCGAGAGGCTTGGTCCGGGCCCGGTTCAGGGTCTTCAGCAGGGACTTCTTCAGGATCTCGTTGATCAGCGAGCTCTTGCCGGAGCCGGAAACGCCCGTGACGCAGACGAACTCGCCCAGGGGGATGTTCACGGTCACGTCCTTCAGGTTGTGGGCTCGGGCGCCGCGGATGGTCAGCTTCTTGCCGTTGCCGGGCCGCCGGGCGGCGGGCACGGGGATGGAGAGCCGCCCCGACAGGTAGCCGCCGGTCAGGGAGTTCTCTGCGGCCATGATCTCCTCCGGCGTCCCCTGGGCCACCACCTGCCCGCCATGGAGGCCGGCCTTGGGGCCGATGTCCACGATGTAGTCGGCGCTGAGCATGGTCTCCTCGTCGTGCTCGACGACGATCAGGGTGTTGCCCATGTCACGGAGGGATTTGAGAGTCTTCAAGAGCCGTCCGTTGTCCCGCTGGTGGAGGCCGATGCTGGGCTCGTCCAGGATGTAGAGGACGCCCACGAGACCGCTGCCGATCTGGGTGGCCAGGCGGATCCGCTGGCTCTCCCCGCCGGAGAGGGACGAGGCCGCCCGGGACAGGGTCAGGTAGCCGAGGCCCACGTTCAGCAGGAAGGTGAGCCGGGCGTCCAGCTCCCGGAGGATCTGCTGGGCGATGATAGCCTGGCTGGGGGTGAAGGTGAGGGCGCGGAGGAACCGCAGGGCTTCCTTCACGGACAGGTCGGAAAGCTCCGCGATATTGAGCCCGCCCACGGTCACCGCCAAGCTCTCCGGCTTCAGCCGCTTGCCGCGGCAGGCGGGGCAGGGGGTCCGGGACATATAGCCCTCGATCTCGGCCTTGCTCCAATCGCTGGTGCTCTCCTTGTACCGGCGCTCCAGGTTGTTGACGATGCCCTCGAAGTCGGACAAGAACCGGCCGCCGGCGAACTCCTTCTCGTAGACCACCTCCATCTTGTCGGGGCAGCCGTAGAGGATGGCGTGCTGGACCTCAGCGGGCAGGTCGCCGAAGGGCGTGTCCATAGTCACGGGTACGCCCAGCTTCTTCTCGAAGTGGCGGCAAAGGGCGCTCATGTACATGTGAGCGATGGTGCCGCTGTTCTCGCATTTCCAGCCGGTGACGCCGATGGCGCCGTCGGCCAGGCTCAGGCGCTTGTCAGGCACCACCAGCTCCGGGTCCACGCGGAAGAGCTCGCCCAGGCCCGTGCAGGTGGGGCAGGCGCCGTAGGGGTTGTTGAAGGAGAAGGCCCGGGGTTCCAGCTCCTCCAGGGAGATGCCGCAGTCCGGGCAGGCGTAGTTCTGGGAGTAGAGGGTGTCGCTGCCGCCCACTTCAGAGACGATGGCCAGGTTCTTGCCCAGGCGGAAGGCGTTCTCCAGGGAGTCGGTGAGGCGGCTCTCCACGCCGGGCTTCACCACCAGCCGGTCGATGACCGCCTCGATGGTGTGCTTCTTCTGCTTGTCCAGGGCCGGGACCTCGTCCAGGTCGTAGACCTCCCCGTCCACCCGGGCGCGGACATAGCCCTCCTTGCGAAGGCCCTCCAGAACCTTCACGTGCTCGCCCTTCTTGCCCCGGATGCAGGGGGCCAGGAGTTGGATCTTCGTGCCGGTGGGCAGGCCCATGACCCGGTCCACCACCGTGTCGATGCTCTGCTTCTCGATGACGCGGCCGCACTTGGGGCAGTGGGGCGTGCCGCAGCGGGCGTAGAGGAGGCGCAGGTAGTCGTAGATCTCCGTCACCGTACCCACGGTGGAGCGGGGGTTGTTGCTGGTGCTCTTCTGGTCGATGGAGATGGCCGGGGACAGGCCCTCGATGGCGTCCACCTCGGGCTTCTCCATCTGGCCGATGAACTGGCGGGCGTAGGAGCTGAGGCTCTCCACGTACCGGCGCTGGCCCTCGGCGTAGATAGTGTCGAAGGCCAGGGAGCTCTTGCCGGAGCCGGAGAGGCCCGTAAAGACGATGAGCTTGTCCCTGGGGATAATGAGGTCGATATTCTTCAGATTGTGTTCCCGGGCGCCCCGGATGATGATGTTGTCCATAGGATTCCTTTAATGGCTTTTTCTTTGTGACTTTTTCTCTTTGCGAAAAGAGAAAAAGTCACCAAAAAGAGAAACGTAGAAAACAGTGCAGGCTTCGCCGCGAAAGCATTTTATCCCAATCGAAAGTTCTTTGGTTGCACCTTTCTTTCAAGAAAGGGTGCGAGCTTTCAATACATACCTTTACATAATATTCGCCACGGCTTGCGCGCTGATGCACAGGCCCCGGCCTTCGTCGTTCATGCCCTCCGTAGTCGTTGCCTTCAGGGATACTTGGTCTGCGTCGATGCCCAGATCGTCGGCGATGTTCTGCCGGGCCTGGGGGAAGAAGGGCGCCAGCTTGGGCCGCTGGCAGAGGACGGTCACGTCCACGTGGGTCACGGTGAAGCCCTTCTCCCGAAGGAGCTTCGCCACCTCACGGAGCAGGACGCGGCTCGATATGTTCTCGTACTGGGGGTCCTTGTCCGGGAACAGGTGGCCGATGTCGCCGAGAGACGCCGCACCCAGCAGGGCGTCCATGAGGGCGTGCAGGAGCACGTCCCCGTCGGAGTGGGCCAGGAGCCCCCGCTCGAAGGGGATCTCCACCCCGCCCAAAACGAGCTTGCGGCCCGGGGCCAGCACGTGGGTGTCGAAGCCGGTGCCGGTCCGGGGGAAGGTGACCTGTGCCTTGGCCCAATCCCAGTCCTCCTGCGTGGTGAGCTTGCGGCCCATATCGCTGCCGGGAGTGAAGGTCAGGGGGCCGATGAATTTGGCATAGAGGGCGGCGTCGTCCGTGGCCGCCTGGTCCCCGGCCTGCTCATAGGCGGAGAGGATCTCCTCGAAGCGGAAGGCTTGGGGGGTCTGGGTGCGCAGGAGCTTTGACCGGTCAAGGGGCTTTTGGCTGGCCGTCTCGAACACGGAGTCCGCCATGGGCAGGGACGCCACGCCGCTGCCGTTCTTTCGGGCGCTGTCGATGGCGGCGCGGACGGCGGCCTGGGTCTGGAAGCACCGGGCGGCGTCATGGATCACAGCGATATCGCCCCTTTGGCCATCGCTGGCGCGCAGGGCGTTCAGCACCGACGCGCCCCGGGTCTCGCCCCCGTCGCAGAGGGTCACGGGCACGGAAAGGCGCAAGGCCTCCGCCGCGGGCCGGGTATTTGAGGTGACGGCGATCACCAGCTTGTCGCAGCCGCTTTTTGCCAGCAGGGCCGCGCTCCGCTCCAGGGCCGTGCGCCCGCCCAGGGGCGTGGTGAGCTTGTTGAAGCCCATGCGCTGGCTGCTGCCGCCGCACAGCAAAATGCCGACGACGCTCATGGTTCGCCGAGGACGGTGTAGAGCCCGTCCGCCTCCTCTTTGCGGACCACCTCGGGGGTGGCGTTCACCTTCACCAGCATGTGGCGGCCCCCCAGGAGGATGTCCAGGGTGTCGCCTACCTTCACCTCGCTGGCGGGCTTGGCCACCTTGCCGTTGATGCTGATGCGGCCCGCACCGGCCGCCTCGTTGGCCACGGTCCGCCGCTTGATGATGCGGGA
>JBGVAK010000087.1:0-2719 GCA_045224495.1 Christensenellales bacterium | reverse complement strand
CTTGGGATCGATGCCCAGGCTGTTCCCCTGCTGGATGTGGTTGTCCAGCATGGCCGCCAGCAGGTTGTTGGCCGCGCCGATGGCGTGAAAGTCGCCGGTGAAGTGGAGGTTGATGTCCTCCATGGGCACCACCTGGGCGTAGCCGCCGCCGGCCGCGCCGCCCTTGACGCCGAACACGGGGCCCAGGGAGGGCTCCCGCAGCGCCACCATGGCGTTCTTGCCGATCTTGCGGAGGCCGTCGGTCAGGCCCACGCTGGTGGTGGTCTTCCCCTCACCCGCGGGGGTGGGGGTGATGGCGGTGACCAAAATGAGCTTGCCGTCGGGCCGGTCAGCGAGATCCCGAAGCAGGCTAAGGTCGATCTTGGCCTTGTAGTTGCCGTACTGCTCCAGATACTTTTCGTCGATGCCCGCCTTTGCCGCGATCTCGCGGATGGGCCGCTTGTCGCATTCCTGGGCGATCATGATGTCGGATTTGTATTCCATGCTTTCTCCTCCAGAGTAAATAGTGACGCGGAGGCTTACGCTCCGCAAAAACTTCGGTTATTCGCCCTCCTCCAAAAGGGGCAGATCCTTAGTGTGGAACAGGTTCTTGAGCTCCACCGACGTCCGGGAGTCCCCGAAGGTCTTGATGGACGCCAACAGGTTGTCCAGCTCGTCCGTATCGTGGACGGAGAACCGGAGCAGGGCGTTGTAGTTGCCGATCAGATGATGGTGCTCCGTGATGGCCGGATGCTTCTCACAGAAGGCGCAGAAGGCGGCGTACTTGCCGGGCTCCGGGGACGCTAGGATGTACCCGCCTACGGCGTAGCCCAGCTTAGAGCGGTCCACGGCGATATGGTAGCCGGCGATGACGCCCTCGTCCTCCAGCTTGTGGATGCGCTCGGAGACGGAGGGCGGAGTCAGGTTCACCCGTTCGCCGATCTCCCGCAGCGTCATGCGGGCGTCGGCCTGCAGCAGGTTCAGTATCCGATAGTCGGTGGCGTCCATATGCGGCTCCTTTTCTTAGACGATGCGTCCCTTTTTGACGACGGTGTTCACCAGGTTGCTGCCCATGCGGTAGCAGATGTAGTCGAGGTCCGGGGCGTTCCAGAGGACCAGGTCCCCCTGCTTGCCCACCTCCAGGGAGCCCAGCCGGTCCGCCCGGTCGATGGCGGCGGCGCCGTTGAGCGTCACGGCGGTCAAAACCTCCTCGGGGGTCAGCCTGTACTTGAGGCAGCCCAGGTTCATGACGAACTGCAGGTTCAGGCTGGGGCAGGAGCCCGGGTTGAAGTCCGAGGCCATAGCCACCGCCACGCCCTTCTCGATCATGGCCCGGGCGGGAGCGAAGGTAGACCCCAGGTAGAAGCTGGTGGCGGGCAGCAGGCACGCCACGGTGCCGGCCTTGGCCATGGCTTCGATGCCCGCGGGCGGGCAGACGATCAGATGCTCGGCGGAGATGGCGCCCACCTCAGCTGTCAGCTGTGAGCCGCCGATGGGGTCGATCTCGTCGGCATGGATCTTGGGGATGAGTCCCCATTTCTTCCCCGCCTCCAGGATGGTCTTGGACTCCGCGGCGGAGAAAACGCCGGTCTCGCAGAACACGTCGCAGAACTCGGCCAGCTTCTCCTGCGCCACGGCGGGGATCACCTCGTCGCACAGGAGACGGATGTAGGCCTCGCGATCGTTCTTATACTCCTCGGGCACGGCGTGGGCCCCCAGAAAGGTGGAAACGAGATCCATGGGGTGCTCCTCGTTGAGGCGCCGGATGGCCCGAAGCTGCTTGAGCTCGTTGTCCATGTCCAGGCCGTAGCCGCTCTTGGCCTCCACGGTGGTGACGCCCAGGGAGAGCATCTCGTCCAGGGCCTCCCGGGCCTTGTCCACGAGCTCGTCCTCGGTGGCGTTCCGGGTGGCGTTGACCGTGGAGAGGATGCCGCCGCCCATGGCCAGGATATCGAGGTAGGTGGCGCCGTGAAGCTTCAAGCCCAGCTCGTTCTGCCGCCAGCCGCCGAAGATCAGGTGGGTGTGAGCGTCCACCAGGCCCGGAGTCACCAGCCTGCCGCCGGCGTCCAGGACCTCTGCACCCGGCACGTCCTTCCGGCCCGTGCCGATCTCCATGATGACGCCGTCCTCCATGACCACGTAGGCGTCCCGCAGTACCTTGATCTCGTTCTGCTCAGCGCCGCGGCGGGCAGTCTTGCCCTCCGGGGTGGCCAGCATGCCGATGTTTTTGACGATCAGCTTTCCCATGCGCGTGTCCTTTCCAAACAGCAGTCAGGGAGAGGACGCTCCCGCCCTCTCCCATAGAGTTTCGTTACGCTTCCACAGCCTTCAGGGCCGCGGCGACGACGGCGTCGTCGGCCACGTAGGGCATGGTGATATGGTCCTTGCCGGCGTTCATCTTGTTGTACTCCGCCGCCGTGGCCATAGCGTTCTCGTTCCTGGCCCAGCTCCGGCGCGCCACGCCCACCATGGTATCCCAGGGCATGGCCATGCGGAGGATGGTGTCCACCCGCTCGGAGCCGTCCAGCACCATGCCGAAGCCGCCGTTGATGGCCCGGCCGATGCCGGTGCCGCCGCCGTTGTGAAGGGCGATGTAGCTCATGCCGCGGGCCGCGTTGCCCGCGTAGCACTGGGTAGCCATCTCGGCCATGATGTTGGAGCCGTCCTTGATGTTGGAGGTCTCGCGGAAGGGGGCGTCGGTGCCGCCGGTGTCGTGGTGGTCGCGGCCCAGGATCACGGG
>JBGVAK010000086.1:0-52245 GCA_045224495.1 Christensenellales bacterium | reverse complement strand
AAGAAGTACATCGGCGCCTATGCCGCCGCCATGGGCGGGGTGGACGCCATCGTGTTCACCGCCGGCGTGGGCGAGAACGACAAGGGCGTCCGCGAGAAAGTCCTCGCGAACATGGAGTTCCTGGGCGTCATCCCCGATGTGGACTACAACCGCAACGGTCCCCGCGGCGAGGAGATCTGCATCAGCAAGCCCGAGAGCAAGGTCAAGGTCTTCGTCATCCCCACGGATGAGGAGATGGCCATCGCCCGCGACACCGCCGAGCTGGCCTGCTAAGGCTGCTTAATTCCACTTCCTATGGGCTCCTCCCTCTTGCGGGAGGAGCCTTTTTTCGATACAATAAGCCCATGGAATTCATTTGCAGCGATCTGACCATATACGACCCCCAGCTGGTGGAACGTCTCTCCGGCCAGCTTTCCCTTTCGCCCGTAGCGGTCCGCGCCCTGCTCCGGCGGGGCATGGACACGCCGGAGAAGATCGAGGGCTTTTTGCACCCCGAGCGACAGCCCCTGCCCGACTGGCGGGAGATGAAGGGCATCGAGGAGGCGGCCGGGACCATCCTCGAGGCCATTGGGGACGGGAAAAAGATCTGCGTCTACGGGGACTATGACGCTGACGGTATCAGCGCCTCCGCCATCCTGTATCGGTGCCTCAAAAAGCTGGGGGCGGACGTGAGCTGCTACATCCCTTCCCGGCACAGGGAGGGGTATGGCCTCAACGAGAATGCCATCCGCATGCTGGCGGAGGCAGGCACGGACATGCTGGTCACTGTGGACAACGGCATCTCCGCCCTGGGGGAAGTCTCCCTGGCCCGCTCCCTGGGCATGCAGGTGGTGGTGACGGACCACCATCGCAGCGGCGAAGAGATACCGGAAGCGGAAGCCCTGGTGTCCGTGTCCGAGGGCGACTTCCGGGAGCGGGTGGGGGACCTGTGCGGGGCTGGCGTAGCATGGATGCTGGCCTGCGCCCTGGAGGAAGGCGGGGGAGAGGAATACCTCCCCTTCGTGGCCACGGCCACGGTGGCCGACGTGGTGTCCCTTATGGGCTGCAACCGGGCGCTGGTGACCCGGGGCCTGCCCCTCGTTCGCCAACAGGTGGGCCTTGCCGCACTGCTGGAGGCTGCCGCCGCGGGGGACGGGCCCGTCACCGAGACCACCCTGGGCTTTTTGATCGCCCCCAGGCTCAACGCCGCGGGACGTATGGGCAACGCGGACACCGCTTTTCAATTGTTGATCGAGGATGACCCCGATCGAGCCAGACGTCTCGCTATGGCCCTGCAGGAGGACAACTTGGCCCGCCGGAACGAGGAGCAGCGCATCATGACCGAATGCCTCTCCCTGGCTTTCGAGGGCGAGGCAGACAGCTTCCTGATGCTGTCGGGACGAGGGTGGAACGTAGGCGTCGTCGGCATCGTGGCGGCAAGGCTGGTGGAGATGTTCTATAAGCCGGTGATACTGCTGACGGAGGTGGAACCGGGGATCTGCACGGGTTCGGCCCGCAGCATCCCGGAGATCGATCTCTACGCCATGTTGTCCGAAGCTAAGGATCACTATATCCGCTTTGGCGGTCACGCCGGGGCTGCGGGCTTGACTCTCCGGGCGGAGGAGATAGAGCCTGTCCGCACGTTGCTCAGGGCTGCCTATGCTCATCAACGGCCCCAGGGCCCGCCCGCAAAAAGCGTTGCCTTCGAGGAAGCGCTGCCCCTTTCCTCATGCACGGTAGAGCTCTGCGACGAGCTGCGCGCTTTCGCGCCCTTCGGTCAGGGGAACCCAGAACCACAGTTTTTGGTCCAGGGAGACCTGTCCGGCGTTTCACACCTGGGGCAGGGAAAAAAACATGTAGCCGGATACCTGAGCGACCAGGAGGATCGCATCCGTATGGTGGGCTTCTCCCAGGGTGGGGATTACGAGCGCTGGGTCCATACGGGCCGGGCGGAGGCAGTCTGTACCCTGCAGCGGAACGATTTTCGAGGACGGTCCGTCTGTGAGCTCATTTGTTTGGGCCTTTCTCCCCGGAAAAGCTTGCAATCTTCCCGGGAGTATACTATAATTGAATCTGCTTTTTTGCAGGCTGTGGCGGACCAGGATACGGAAGCTCTGGACCGCTATGCCCAGCGCCTCGTGCGGTTCTTCCCCTTCCGGCCTACGGAGGAGGAGCTGCGGCCCATCTACCTGTCGCTGCTGCGGTACGCCCGAGAGGGAAGAGCACCGGAGCGGGACGGGGAGCGGGCGGCCGCTCTCATCTTCAAGGAGCTGGGCTTCTTCGAGCCGGTTATGGGACTTGAACCCGTGAGCGAGGCCAAGCGCCGCCGCTGCACCGAAAGCAAGTTATTTATGGCGCTGTCCACACGATAGCAGCCTTTAAGGAGGTACAACATGGAACTCAAGGATTACGTTCGGTCCATTCCCGATTTTCCCAAGAAAGGCATCCTCTATCGGGATATCACCCCCTTGCTGGAGAACAAGGACGCTTTCCACGAGGCCGTGGATCGGATGGCGGACTTCTTGCGGGATAAGAATGTCGACCTCGTCATGGCACCGGAGGCCCGTGGCTTCGTTTTCAGCGCGGCCGTAGCCTACGCTTTGAACGTGGGTATGGTGCTGGCCCGCAAGCCCGGCAAGCTTCCCTACACCACCGTGAGCTATCAGTACGCGCTGGAGTACGGCACCGATGAGATCCATATGCATGTGGACTCCATCAAGCCCGGCCAGCGGGTGGCCGTGGTGGACGACCTCTTGGCTACCGGCGGTACGGCCCTTGCCTGCGCGAAGCTCTGCGAGAAGGCCGGCGGCGTGGTGGCGGCCTGCTGTTTCGGCATCGAGCTGACGGACCTGCCCGGCCGCGATACCCTAAAGGAATATGAGGTCGGCACCATTATTCAGTACTAAAACAACAAGGAATTTGATCGGGATCAGCGGCAGCGTTGATCCCCTTTTCGGCAACATGGCAAAGGAAGAACTGCTTCAAAAATTCAGCGCCAAATTCGGCCCGGAGAAGGGAAAGACCATGGAGGACGCCGTGGCCTTTGCTTCCGCTGTCCATGGGGAGCAGAAGCGGGAGTCCGGTGAACCCTACATCATCCACCCCTTGGCAGTGGCCGAGTATCTGCTGGATATGGGCATGGATGCCGCTACGGTCATCGCGGGGGTGCTGCACGACACGGTGGAGGACGGCAAGGGCATCACCGTGGACGAGATCGCCAAGCGATTCTCCCCGGAAGTAGCTCACCTGGTGGACGGCGTCACCAAGCTGACCCGGTCCGGACAGAAGGAATACGTCACCAAGAAGCAGGAACAGAACGAGAATCTGACCAAACTCTTCCTGGCCATCGCCGACGACGTACGGGTGGTCATCATAAAGCTCGCTGATCGGCTGCACAACATGCACACTCTGGAGTATTGTACCCGGGAGAAACAGATCCGCAAGGCCAAGGAGACGCTGGAGGTCTACACGCCTCTTGCCCACCGGTTCGGCATCGGCGTCCTGCGGAGCGAGCTTGAGGACCTGTCCTTCAAGTACCTGATGCCGGAGGAGTACGAGCGCATCCGGAGCCTGGTCTCCCGGCAGCAGGAGGAACGATTGAAGCTCCTGGGCACCGCCATGGAGCGTATGAAGGAGCTCATGAAGGAGGCGGGCATCGACGCGGAGCTTTCCGGCCGCCCCAAGCACCTCTATTCCACCTATCGCAAGATGCAGCGCAACAACGCCAGCATCAGCGAGATATACGACCTGATCGCCATCCGGGTCATTGTGAACACCGTGAACGACTGCTACGCTGCTTTGGGCATCATCCATGCGGAGTGGAAACCTCTGCCGGGCCGGTTCAAGGACTATATCGCCATGCCCAAACCCAACCTGTACCGGTCGCTGCACACCACGCTCATGAACAAGAACGGCATCCCCTTCGAGGTGCAGATCCGCACCCATGAGATGCACGAGACGGCGGAATACGGCGTGGCCGCCCATTGGATGTACAAGGAGGGGCGGACGGTCCAGACGGAGCTCGACAAGCGCACCAGCTGGCTCAGGCAGGTGGTGGAGGAGGCCAAGGACGACAGCGAGGACAACTCCGAGTTCGCCGAAAACGTGGTGAAGGACTACCTGGGCGAGTACGTCTACGTGCTGACGCCTAAGGGTGAGATCTTGGACCTGCCCATCGGCAGCACGCCCCTCGATTTTGCCTACCGCATCCATACCAACGTGGGACACCATACCCAGCACGCCCGGGTCAACGGGAATATGGTGCGCCTCGATTATATCCTCAAAACCAACGACGTGGTGGAGATCATCACCTCCAACACCCAGGCCGGGCCCAGTCGGGACTGGCTGAACATCGTCAAGACCCAATCCGCCAAGAACCGGATCAAGCAGTGGTTCAAGAAGGCCAACCGGGAGGAGAACATCCAAAAGGGACGGGAGATGCTGGAGGACGCCGCCAAGCGCCAGGCCGTGGACATCGCCTCCCTGATGAAGCCGGAGTTCTACAACGACATTCTCAAAAAGCTGACGCTGCCCTCCCTGGACGAGCTGTATTCCGCCATCGGTTACGGCGGCATCTCCTCCGGGCAGGTGATCCATCGGCTCATGGACATGAAGCGGAAGGCGGACAAGCTGGAGGAGATGCAGGAGCGGTTGCAGAACGCCACCCTGACCCCTTCCACGCCCCACAGGCCCACCAACCAGGGCAAAGCCAAGCCCACCAACGGCATCATCGTGGCAGGGGACCCGGGCATGTCCGTCCACTTCAGCAACTGCTGCAACCCTCTGCCGGGGGACAAGATCGTGGGCTACATCACCCGGGGACGGGGCGTGTCCATCCATCGGGCGGACTGCCGGAACATGGCTCGCCTCTATCAGGAACCGGAGCGATTCGTGCCCGTGGAATGGGCCAGCTCTTCCGCGGAGGAGTTCTCCGCCACCGTGTTCATCCATGTGGTGGACAAGACCGGCTCCCTGCTGGAGATCAGCCGACTGCTCACCACCATGAACGTGTATATCTCGGACATGAAGGCTCAGACCACCGCCGACGGCGTGGCCACCATGTTGGTGACCTTCGTGGTCTCGGATACCGACGAGCTGAACCACATCATGGCCAACTTACGAAAGCTTAAATCCGTCATCGAAGTGAGACGGGTCAACGGGAGGTAAACTATGCGCGCCGTCGTACAGCGAGTGCTCAGCTCGTCCGTCTCCATCGGAGGCGAACTCACCGCGTCCATCGACAAGGGCCTTATGGTCCTCATCGGCGTGGAGGTGGGGGACACGGAGAAGGACGCCCGGTATATCGCCGACAAGTGCGTGGGCCTGCGCGTCTTCGACGATGAGAACGGGGTCCCCAACCTGTCTGTGGGCGATATGGGCGGCAGCATTTTGGCCGTCAGCCAGTTCACCCTTTCCGGGGACGCCCGCCACGGCCGCCGGCCCAGCTACATCAACGCTGAGCGGCCCGAGAAGGCTAAACCCCTCTTCGAGACCGTCAAGGCCTATATGCGGGAGGGCGGCGTGCCCGTGGAAAGCGGCACCTTTATGGCGGACATGCAGGTGTCCCTTATCAACGACGGTCCCTTCACCATCCTGCTGAACAGCAAAAAGGAGTTTTAGCCATGGAGATCATCACCATCCCCTGTGGCCCCGTCATGGCCAATTCCTATATCGTGCGCCGGGAAGGGAGCCCCACCTGCGCCGTCATCGACCCGGCGGACGCCGGCTTGATATACGATCGGCTCCAGCGGGAGGGGCTCGTCTGCACCCATGTACTGTTGACCCATGGCCACTTCGACCATGTGTGGGGCGTGGCGGATCTGAAGGAAAAGACAGGGGCCAGAGTGTACCTCCATGAGGCGGACGCTGACATGGCCGCAGGCCGTCCCGCCTACTTTTCCGCTATGAGTTACGGGCTCAAGCCCTGCGCGGTGGACATGTTCGTCCGCGAAGGCGACATAATCGAAGCGGGCGGGCTCACCTTCAGGGTGCTGGAGACCCCGGGACACACCAAAGGCGGGGTGTGCTACGCCGTGGACGGGGAAAAGACCGTCTTCACCGGCGATACCCTTTTCTGCGAGAGCGTGGGACGGACGGACCTGGGCGGTGACATCCGGGAGCTCATGGACTCCCTGTTCCACAAGCTGTACGCTCTGGACGGGTACACAGTGTACCCTGGCCACGAGGAGAGCACCACCATCGAGCATGAGAAGCAGTTCAACCCCATGAACGCCTATCGGGATCATCCATGGTTCAGCTGATCACCAACGCCAGGGGCTTTTTCAACGACATGACCGAGGAGGTCCGCCTGTTTTTGGGACAGACGGACATCCTTCCTTATGCGCCGGAAGCGGAGCTGAAGCTGTTCGTCGTCCTCTATCAGGGGGAAGCCAAGTGCCTCGCCATGCCTCAGCACGTGGAAAGGATCGTCCCGGTCCAGGCGGGCCTGGACGCTCTGGACGTGAAGCGGCAGCAGAAGCGGGCGTTGAAGCTGTGTGTCTACCAGGTCATGCAGGAGCTATATCCCGTAGCCACCCCCTGGGGGTCCCTGACGGGCATACGGCCCACCAAGCTCTTTCGGGAGATCGCGGGAAGGCAGGGGGAGGCGGAGGCCAGGCGCTCCTTCCGGGAACTGTTCACGGTTTCCCCCGAAAAGCAGGCCCTGGTGGAGGAGATCACCGCCGTGCAGCGGTCCCATATCGAGTCCGTATCCCCCAAAAGTGCCTCCGTCTACCTGCACATCCCCTTCTGCCGCAGCCGGTGCCTCTACTGCTCCTTCGGAGCGGAGGTGGCGAAGAAGGAAGGGGTGCTGAGCGACTATGCGGACCACCTCATTTTTGACATTCAGAAGGGCGCCGAGCTCCTCAAAGAGGCGGGGTTCCAGGTCCGCACCTTTTACTTCGGCGGCGGCACGCCCACGGTCCTGTCCGCGTCGGAGCTGGATCGGGTGCTATCGGCTCTCGACGAAGCCTACGGCGTCACGGGCCACGAGTTCACCGTGGAGGCGGGGCGGCCCGACACCATCACCAGGGAGAAACTTCGGGTGCTGAAGGACAGGGGCGTCACCCGCATCAGCATCAACCCCCAGACCATGAACGATAGGACCCTCCAGGCCATCGGCCGCTTCCACACGGCGGCGGATATCGCATCTTCCTTCGAGCTGGCGCGGCAGGAGGGCTTCGATTGCATCAACATGGACCTGATCGCCGGGCTCCCGGGGGAGGGTGTGGAGGACTTTGCCCGTACCTTGGAGGCAGTCAAAGCCTTCGACCCCGAGAACCTGACGGTCCACACCCTGGCTATCAAGCATTCCTCCCGCTTGAAAGCACGGCTGGAGGAATACCCCTTGCCTGACGGGACAGCGGTGGAGGAGATGGTGCGCCTGGGCGGCGAAGCGGCCCGGGAGCTGGGCATGAAGCCCTATTACATGTACCGGCAGAAGTACATGCAGGGGAATCTGGAGAACGTGGGGTATGCGAAGCCCGGCACGGAGTGCATCTACAACATCGACATGATGGAGGAGACCGTCAGCATCCTTTCTCACGGGGCCGGAGCCATGACCAAGCGGGTCTACGGCGTGGGGGAGAGGGTGGAGCGGCTGCCCAGCCCCAAGGACGTGCCCACCTGGCAGGAGAAGCAGGAGAAGCTGTTCGCAGAGAAAAAACGATTGTTTTTAGATTGACAAGCGCTGAAAAGGCGGGTATACTACAGCAAAGGCTGCGAACGGGAGAGTACAGACGCAGGATACATCCACAAGCGAGTTCGGGACGGTGGGAGCCGAACGGAGAAGGCGTTTGGAAGGACACCCGGGAGCCGCGGGCAGGAAATGGCCCGCCGTGCAGTTCGCGTTAGGAACAAGAGTGAAGCGTTTTCGCTTAATCAGGGTGGCACCGCGGTCTTCCGTCCCTCGCATGGAGACGGGGCCGCTTTTTCATACAGGAGGATTTAACTATGGCATATCAGGCACCAAAAGGGACCCGGGACGTTACTCCGGCGGAGAGCTATCGCTGGCAGTACGTGGAGGATCTGATCCGCCGCACCACCGCCCGCTACGGTTTCAAGGAGATCCGCACCCCGGTCATCGAGCACACGGAGCTGTTTTTGCGCTCCGTGGGCGACACCACGGACGTGGTGCAAAAGGAAATGTATACCTTCAACGACAAGGGCGGCCGCAGCATCACGCTGAAGCCCGAGGGCACGGCAGGGACCGTGCGCATGTTCGTGGAGCACGGGCTCTTCGCGGAGGCCATGCCTATGAAGGTCTATTATCTCAACTGCCCCGTGTTCCGCTACGAGCGGCCCCAGGCTGGGCGGCTTAGGGAGCATCACCAATTCGGCGTGGAGTGCTTCGGGGCCCCCGAGCCCAGCGCGGACGCAGAGGTCATCTCCATGGCCTGGGATATCTTCACCGCCATGGGCGCCCGGGATCTCGCCGTAAAGCTCAACTCCATCGGCTGTCCCCAGTGTCGGGATCGATACCAGGCTGCCCTGAAGGCATATTTGGCTGAACACAAGGACGAGCTCTGCGAGGACTGCCAGGTGCGGCTGGAAAAGAACCCCCTGCGGGTCTTGGACTGCAAGGTGGAGAGCTGCAAGAAGATCAACGCCAACGCGCCCCACACCATGGACTACGTATGCGACGAGTGCAAGGCCCATATGGACAAGCTCCGGGGGTATCTGGACGCCATCGGCATCCCCTATGAGATGGATCCCATGCTGGTACGTGGCCTCGATTACTACACACGCACCGTGTTCGAGATCGTCTCCGGCGCGGCGGGCGCCCAGGGGACCCTCTGCGGCGGGGGCCGGTACGACGGCCTGGTGAAGCAGATTGGCGGTCCCGAGGTGGCTGCAGTGGGCTTTGGCCTGGGTGTCGAGCGGCTGCTGCTGTATCTCGATCAGCTGGGCGTGGAGATCCCCAAGCCTCAGCCTGTGGACGTGCTCATCTTCGGCATGGGCGACGCGGAACGGCAGAAGGCTTTCGAGCTGGTGAACGGCCTTCGCAAGCTGGGATTCTCCGCCGATACGGACCACGTGGGCCGCAGCGTCAAGGCCAACTTCAAGTATGCCGGCAAGACCGAAGCGAAGCACGTGCTGGTCATCGGCGAAAGCGAGCTGGACGCCGGCAGAGGAAATATCAAGAAGATGGAAACCGGGGAGCAGATCGAGGTCGCTCTCACGGCCAAGGATATTGCAGAAACGATAGGAGGCAATAGTCATGAGTGAATTGCTGCAGGGATGGAAACGCACCTGCTATTGCACGGAGCTTTCGAAAGCAGACGTGGGCAGGGAAGTGACGCTGATGGGCTGGTGCAACGTGCGCCGCGATCTGGGCGCGCTGATCTTCGTCCAGCTCAGGGACCGGTCCGGCCTCATGCAGGTGGTGTTCGACAGCAGCACCCTGAGTGCGGAGGACTATGACCGAGCGTCCACCATCCGTTCGGAGTACGTGCTGGCCGTCCGGGGCACCTTGGAAGCGCGGACCGGCAACATGGTGAACCCCAAGATGAAGACCGGCGAGGTGGAGGTTAAGGTCAAGGACTTCAAGATCCTGTCCGTCAGCGAGACGCCGCCCTTCGAGGTCAGCGATGACACTAACGCCGGTGAGCTCCTGCGGCTCAAATACCGGTATCTGGACCTTCGCCGGCCCATCATGCAGCAGAATCTGATGATGCGCCACAAGATCGCCCACATCACCCGGGAATACTTTGCGGAGAACGGCTTCGTGGAGATCGAGACCCCGGTTTTGACCGGCAGCACCCCCGAGGGCGCCCGGGACTATCTGGTGCCTTCCCGGGTCCATCCGGGCAGCTTCTACGCCCTGCCCCAGAGCCCTCAGCTCTTCAAGCAGATGCTCATGGTCTCCGGCTTCGATCGGTACATGCAGATCGCCCGCTGCTTCCGGGACGAGGACCTTCGTGCTGACCGGCAGCCCGACTTCACGCAGATCGACCTTGAGATGTCCTTCGTGGAGGAGGACGACGTCATGGCTATGAACGAGGGCTTCCTTCGTCGGGTCTTCAAGGAGTGCCTGAACGTGGACATCCCGAACCCTCTGCCCCGGATCAAGTGGATCGACGCTATGAACCGCTACGGCTCCGACAAGCCCGACGTGCGCTTCGGCATGGAGCTCGTCGACCTGACGGATATCGTGAAGGACAGCGGCTTCTCCGTGTTCGCGAACGCGGTGAAGAACGGCGGCTCCGTCCGCTGCATCAATGTGAAGGGCGGTTCCCATCACTATTCCCGCAAGGAGATCGACGCCGAGGGCGAGTTCGTCAAGACCTACAAGGCCAAGGGCCTCGCCTGGATGAACTACAAGGACGAGGGCATCCAGAGCCCCATTTTGAAGTTCCTCTCCGGGGAGGAGGTGGCGGCCATCGAGAAGAAGGCCGACTTCGAGAAGGGCGACCTGCTGTTCATCGTGGCGGACCAAAATAGCGTGGTCTGGGCATCCCTGGGCGCCCTGCGTCTCAAGGTGGCCAACAAGCTGAACCTGATCCCCGAGAACACTTATGCCCTGCTGTGGGTGGTGGAGTTCCCCCAATTCGAGTGGAGCGAGGAGGAGGGCCGGTTCATGGCCATGCACCATCCCTTCACCAGCCCCATGGACGAGGACCTGGATCTCATCGAGACCGATCCCGGCGCGGTCCGGGCCAAGGCCTACGATATCGTGCTCAACGGCAACGAGATCGGCGGCGGCAGCATCCGTATCCATTCTGCAGAGCTTCAAAAGCGGATGTTCAAGGCTCTTGGATTCACCGAGGAGGCGGCCCAGCAGCGCTTTGGCTTCCTGCTCAACGCCTTCAAGTACGGCACGCCGCCTCACGGCGGACTGGCCTATGGCCTCGATCGGTTGGCCATGCTGATCTGCGGCGCCAGCAGCATCCGCGACGTGATCGCCTTCCCCAAGGTGCAGAACGCCTCCGATCCGCTGACCGGCGCGCCCTATCCCGTGGAGCAGAAGCAGCTGGATGAGCTGCATATCTCGTTCAAGGACCTGGAAGACTAATCGAAAAAGGAGAAAACTATGGCAAACGAGAACGTATTGCATATCGGTTCTGAGGAGGCCTTCGACCAGCTCATCGCTGGCGAGACCCCCGTCCTGGTGGACTTCTGGGCCACCTGGTGCGGCCCCTGCCGCATGATCGCCCCCATCGTGGAGGAGATCGCTGACGAGTACGCGGGCAAGGTCGTGGTGGCCAAGGTGGACGTGGATGAGCAGGGCGAGCTTGCTCAGCGTTACCGCATCATGAACATCCCCACGCTCCTGGTCTTTAAGCGGGGCGAGGTGGTGGACAAAGCCATCGGCGCCCGGCCTAAGGCCGCCCTGGAGCAGATGCTCGACAAGGCTCTGTAACGGGAGCACATGGAACGCATCTATTTGGACAACGCCGCCACCACCCGGCTTTCTAATCGGGCGTTGGCGGCCATGTTGCCCTTATGGGAGGGGGAGCAGGGGAACCCGTCCTCTCTCCACAGCTATGCCCGGGAGGCCAAGAAGGTCCTGGAGCGATCCAGGGACAGGGTGGCAAAGTGCATCAGCGCAGCCTCGGAGGAGATCGTCTTCACCTCCGGCGGCAGCGAGGGGAACAACTATCTGCTGCGGGGGGCCATTGAAGCCAATCGGCAGCGTGGCAGCCATGTGATCACCTCTGCCGTGGAACATCCCTCCGTGCTGAACACCCTTCAGGCCATGGAGCGACGGGGAGACATCCAGCTCACCGTCCTTCCGGTGGACAGCTGCGGCCGTGTCTCTGTGGTGGATCTGTTCGCCGCTTTGAGGCCGGACACGGCGCTTGTCTCCCTTATGCTGGCCAACAACGAGGTGGGCACCCTGCAGCCCGTCTCCAGCGCAGGCAATCTGTGCCGGGAGAGGGGCGTGCTGCTGCATGTGGACGCCGTGCAGGGGGCGGGGCATTTACCCATAGATGTGCAGGCCCTTCATGTGGATTTGCTGACTATCTCCGCCCACAAGTTTCACGGTCCCCGGGGCGTAGGCGCAGCCTATATCCGTAAGGATGTCATCGTTCCCCCCCTTATTACCGGCGGCGAGCAGGAGAAGCACCGCCGTGCCGGGACGGAGAACGTCCCCGGCATCGTAGGCATGGCGGAGGCGTTGACGGAGCAGACCGAGGGCATGGAGGAAGAGCAGACGCGTCTGAAAAATCTTTCCGAGGCTTTGATCGACGGCATCCTGTCCGTCGTCCCCGACTGCCAGCTGACCGGACATCGGACGGAGCGGCTGCCTGGCATCGTCAGCTTCTTGTTTGACGGTGTTTCAGCAGACGAGCTGTTGGCTCTGCTGGACATGCAAAGCGTAGCTGCCTCCGCCGGGTCCGCCTGCACCGCCGGGGCCAACGAGCCCAGCCACGTGCTGCGGGCCATGGGCCTGTTGAACGGCACTCGTCAGGCGCCGTTGAGGCTTTCCATGGGCCGATATACGACGGCGGACGAGATAGAACAGGTCCTGGATATCCTGCCCAAAACGATCTCAAGGCTCCGCGGATAGACCGTTTCGACAAACAAAAAATGCCTGCATGGTCCGCGGCCCGCTCCTGCATACTATGGGAGAGGGACGCGTTTTGCGCCTCTTGAAAAAAGGAAAGGCGGTGCAACGAAATGAAACCAGCAGGCATAGGCTTGGGCATGATCGGCGGCATGGCCCTGGCGGTAACGGCCGTGAACGCCATCTATCCCGACGTGTGGCGACGGATGAAGCGGGACGGCAAGCGGGCTGTCCGCGCCATCAAGAACAGCTCCCTTCTCAAATGAGGGACGCTCCTTCGCTTTTTGCCGAGGCGAAGGAGCTTTTTCTCTCTTGACGCCGAGGCGAATCTGTCGTAAAATGAACGTTGAAATTCGGAAAGGAAATCAAGTACATGCTGCATCTTTTCTTTGGTCCCATCGTGGCTGCGGTCGCGGAAGGCACCGCTTCCTCCCTTATGTCCACTCTGCCGTTGATCCTCATCATGGTGGTCCTCATGGCCGTCATGATCATTCCCCAGCGCAAGCGGGATAAGAAGGTCAAGGAGATGCTGGCCTCCATCCGGCCCGGCGATCGGGTCCGCACCATCGGCGGCATCTACGGCACCATCACCTCCGTGAAGGACGACTACGTGGTCATGCAGGTGGGCCCCGACAAGATCCATCTGGTATTTGCCCGCGGCGCTATCTCCCAGATCGAGGAGAAGGGCGCGGAGAACACCATGAACGAGTCCGTGGTGGAGTAAGCGAACAACGATGAACAGCCGGCCTTGGGCCGGCTTTTTCATTTCTCCGGACTCTGCTGCATAAGCTGTCCTATCAAGCAAACGGAGGGACGAAATGAAGAAGCGGACAAGGCGTACGAAGGGCATCTTTACCTGGCGACAATTGACGGGCGCTCTCTTGGGCTGCGGGATCGCCCTGACGGGCATGCTGCTACTATCGCTCCTGCTGTATTGGGACAAGGCGGGAGCAGGGGCCATCGGTCCGGTGAACGGCATATTGAAGGTCATCTGCCCCTTTTCCGCCGGGTTCTTTGCCCTCCGAAAGGCGACGGAGCGGATCTCCGTCACAGGCGCTGTGGCCGGAGCTTTGTTCGAGGCGCTCCTGGTTTTCTTGCTTTGCCTATGCACGAGGCGCTTTGCGCCGAGCTGGGCACTGCTGGGAGATTGGATCATCTCAGTAGCCACCGGCATGGCGGGGGCCATGGTGAAGGGGTTGCTGCTGGAAAAACAGAAGAAATGATCCTGCGTCGCTTCTTCCTTTACGTGGATTTGCGGTTGAAATCGGATGCGAATCCATGTATACTACAGAAAAACCTTTGAAGGAGCGACATATGATCTTAGCATTGGATGCCATGGGCGGCGACAACGCCCCTCAGGCGGTGGTGGACGGCGCCCTGCTGGCGCTGCAAGAACTGGACAAGGATATGGTCATCTGGCTCTTCGGCGACGAGGGGCAGCTAAAGGCCTGTTTGGAAGGGAGATCCTATCCGGCGGACAGGCTCGTCGTCAAGCCGGCTCAAGAGGTCATCACCTGCGAGGAAGCCCCGGCTGTGGCCGTGCGTCGCAAGAAGGAATCCTCCATGGTCCTGGCGGCCAAAGCCGTGGCGAACAAGGAGGCAGACTGTTTCATCAGCGCAGGCAGCACCGGTGCGGTCCTGGCCTGCGGCACCCTCGTCATCCGCCGCATCAAGGACGTACAGCGTCCGGCCTTGGCACCGCTCATTCCGAATCTCCAGGGCGGACACACCATGATCATCGACGCCGGCGCCAACGTGGACTGCAAGCCGGTGTACCTCGTTCAGTTCGCCCAGATGGGCAGCGCCTATATGGAGCTGGTGGAGGGCGTAGAGGACCCCGCTGTGGGCCTGCTCAACAACGGCGAGGAGGCCGAGAAGGGGAACGAGCTCACCAAGGAGACCTATCCGCTGCTGCAGGAGCTGGAGGGCATCCGCTTTGCCGGGAACTGCGAGGCCCGGGAGCTTATGAGCGGCGATTTCGACGTAGTGGTCACGGACGGCTTTGCCGGCAACGTGCTCTTAAAGAGCACCGAAGGAACGGCCAAAGCCATCACCTCCATGCTGAAGACGGAGCTGTTGGGGTCCCTCAGGGGCACCATCGGCGGCGCCATCGCCAAACCCGCCTTTGCCGCGCTGAAGAAAAAGATGGACTATACCGAGGTGGGCGGAGCGCCCTTGCTGGGCGTCAACGGCGGCGTCATCAAGGCCCACGGCAGTTCCAACGCCAAGGCGTTCTACAACGCCATCCGTCAGGCCCAGAGGTTGGTGAAGGGCGGTGTGACGGACAAGATCGCTGCGGCGGTCCAGTCTCAGGAACCCATTTCGACAGCAGAAAAAATCAGTTGACATATGGCGACCTGTGTTTTACAATATGCAGGTAAAAATTTTGAAAACTACGCTTTTTTATAGGAGGATTTACAAATGGATTTTGAGAAGGTGCGCGCGATCATCGCCAAGCAGTTGGACATCGACCCGGAGACCATCACCCCCTCGAGCAGCTTGATCGACGATCTGCATGCGGACTCTCTGGACATCGTGGAGCTCGTCATGGATATGGAGCAGGAATTTGACGTGGAGATCCCCGATGAGGTGCTGCCCAACATCAAGACCGTCGGCGATGTGGTGGGCTATCTTGCCAAATAATCAGTGCATGCCCTTTCGCAGGAATGGGTCAGCCCGCACCGGCAGGATGCGGGCTTTTTTTAGGAGCGAAGCATGGTAGATCTGAATCGGTGCATGGACAGGCTGGGCTATCGTTTTAATAACGTTGGCCTTCTTCGCCGTGCGCTGACCCACTCCTCTATGGCGGTGGAACAGCATCGTATGGGGGAGGACAACGAGCGGCTGGAATATTTGGGAGACGCGGTGCTGGAGCATCTGGTGTCCCGTCATATCTACGATAGCCACCCCGAGATGCGGGAGGGCGCCATGACGCGTCTGCGCTCGTCCCTGGTCTGCGAGAACGCCTTGTCCGCAGCGGCCAGGCGCCTGGGGTTGGGTGAATTCCTGCTGCTGAGCCGGGGCGAGGAGCAGTGTGGCGGCAGGGAGAAGGATTCCATCCTGTCCGATGCTTTCGAAGCGGTTTTGGCTGCGGTATATCTGGATGGCGGGCTGGATCTCGCCCAAAAGCTGGTACAGCAGTTCGTGCTGTCTGCAGAGACTTTGGAGAGCCGGACCTCCTCCAAGGACAGCAAGACCGCCTTTCAGGAGCTGGTCCATGCGGATCACAAGGGGCGCACCATCCGCTACGAGCTGGTGGACGAGTCCGGCCCCGATCATAAGAAGCTTTTCACCATGCGTGTGCTGGTGGACGAGGTGGAATGGGGCGAAGGCTCCGGCCCGTCCAAGCAGGCGGCCGGTCAGGCGGCGGCCCAGATGGCCATGGAACGGTATACAAACGAATGCGACTGACAAAGCTGGAGATGCAAGGGTTCAAATCCTTTGCCAAGAAAACTGAACTGCAATTCGGAAGCGGCGTCACGGCCGTCATCGGTCCCAACGGCAGCGGCAAGAGCAACATCTCCGACGCGGTCCGCTGGGTGCTGGGCGAGCAGAGCGCCCGGGCGCTGCGCGGCGCCAAGATGGAGGACGTGATCTTCAACGGTACCCAAAAGCGCCGGCCTTTGGGCATGGCGGAGGTGACGCTGTCCTTCGATAATTCCGATCATTCCTTGCCGGTGGACTACAACGAGGTGGGCGTCACCCGCCGGGTGTACCGCAACGGCGAGAGCGAGTACGCCATCAACGGCAAGACCTGCCGTCTGAAAGACGTGCTGGAACTGTTCCGGGACACGGGCATCGGCCGGGACGGCTACTCCATCATCTCTCAGGGCAAGGTGGATGAGATACTCTCCAACAAATCCGCCGATCGTCGCTCCGCATTGGAGGAGGCGGCCGGGGTCATGCGCTATAGGGTCCGCAGGACCGAAGCGGAAAAGAAGCTGGAGAACACCCAGAAGAACATGGAGCGCATCGGTGACATCCTTCACGAGCTGGAAAGCCGGGTGGGCCCTCTGCAGGAGCAGCGGGAGAAGGCCATCCAGTATCAGACGGCTCGGGAGGAACTGCGTCGGCTGGAGGTAAACCTGTTCCTCCACGAGACGGAGAAGAACCGGCAGAAGATCGCGGAGCTTCAGACGACCCTGCAGGAGGTGCTGGAGAAGCTTTCCGGCGTGGAGTCTGAGGACGGCATGCTCCAGGAGGCCAGCCACGAGCTGGAGGACCGCATCCGGGCCCTGGATGAGAAGCTGGACGAGGGACAAAAGCGCCTGTTGGAGCTGCTGTCCCGGGTGGAGGGCTTGCAGGGCGAGGAGAAGCTGAACCTGGCCCGGCAGGAGAATTTGGAGAAGGAGCGGGAACGGCTCCTGGCCGAAGCGGAGACCCAGGCCAAGGAGGCTGCCGAACGGCAGCTCACCCTGGACAGTATGGGCACCCTTTCCGATGAGGAGCGGACATCCCTGCAGCGTCAGATCGACGAGATGAATACCGCCCTGTCCGCTCTGCAGGCGGAATGTGAGCAGGCGGAGGCAGCCCTGGAAGAGAAGAAGAATCGGATCATGGAGGAGTTGAACCGCCTGTCCGATAAGAAGAGCAGCCTGTCCCGGCTGTCCGCCCTGAAACAGTCTTTGCAGGAGCGATCGGAGGCCATAGAGGGGGATCTGGAGAAGAACCGGCTTCATCAGGACGAGCTGCAGGCGGAGAAGGATCAGGCCAAGATCGAGCAGCAGCGGCTGGCCGCTCAGCAGGAGAACAGCCGAGAGGCGTTGCGGCTGGCCCGAGAGAATCAATATAAGCTCCTGGCCGAGCAGGAAGCGCAGGCTGAAGCGCTGCGTCAGAAGGAGCAGGAGAGCGGTGCCATGTCCTCTCGGCTCCATGTTTTGGAGGAGATGGCCCGCAAACGCGAGGGCTACCAGAACAGCGTACGGCTCATCATGGAACTGGCGGAGCGGGACGTGGAGCTCAGGCAGAAGATCGTGGGCGTGGTGGCGGAGCTCATCCACGTGCCGGAAAAATACGAGGTGGCGGTGGGCACGGCCCTGGGCGGCGCCCAACAAAACCTGGTGAGTCGCACCGGCCGTGACGCTAAGTTCATCATCGAGACCCTGCGGCGAAAGGAGTTCGGCCGTTGCACCATCCTGCCGCTCGACCTTTTGTCCGATAACGGCGTCAAGGAACGGGATCGGCATTTTCTGAACGAAAAGGGCGTCATCGGCCTTGCCTGCGACCTCATCCGCTGGGAGGAGGGTATGGACAAAGCCGTGGAGTACCTTCTTGGAAGGACCGTGGTGGTGGAGGATCTGTCCGTAGGCGTCAGTCTGAAGGAGCGTTCCGGCGGCGTTTTCCAGATCGTTACCCTGAAGGGGGACCTTATCACCCCCGGCGGCGCCATGACCGGCGGCAGCACCCAGCGCAAGAGCTTCGGCATCTTGGGTCGGGAGCGGGAGATCGCTGAACTGAAGAAGAGATACGCGGAGCTGGAAAAGGAACGCAAAGCCGCCATCGACCTTCTGAACGAGAAAAAGCAGCAGGTGCTTTTGGCTGCCGTCCAGGTGGACGAACTGGTCCGGGACCTGCACGACAAGGATATCGACCTCGAAAAGCAGAACGACAAGCTGAGCATCATCCAGCGGGATCTGGATACGGCCCAGGTCGATCGGGAGGCTTTGGAGGAGGAGTTGACCGCCAACGGCGAGAACATTCGCTCCATCGAGGAGAGGATGGCGCTGCTCGACAGCGAACAAAGCGACCTGGAGCATCACGGCACCATCTCCCGACAGGAGGTAGTGGAGGAGAGCAAGGCCCTCTACGCCCTGCGCAAACGCCGGGACGAACAGGCGGAATCGCTGACGGAGCTCCGGCTCCGGCACACCGCCGTCATGAAGGAGGCATCCGCCCGAGAGGCGGAGCGGGAACGGCTCACCCATGAGATCGAACGCTGTGGCCAAAAGCGGGAGTCCCTGCTGGAGGACGCTGCGAGGGCCGAAGGCGATATAGAAAGGGAAAAGCAGGCCCGCGACGCCCTCCTTGCGCGCATCGACGAGGCTAAGGAGGCCCTGTCTAAGGCCCAGCAGGAGCAGCAAAAGGTGGACGACCAGCGCACCGTCCAGAAGGAGGAGCTGCGGGTACGCCGCATTCGTCGGGACGAGCTTTTGGGCAGCACCCGAGAGCTGCTGGACAATCGCACGCGGACGGAAATGATGCTGGGCAAGCTGCAGACGGCTTTGGAACAACAGCAGGACAGGATCTGGCAGAACTATGGTTTGACGTACGAGAACGCTCTGCAGCTCAAGGAGGACATTCCCATCACTTCCAGCAGCCAGCGAGCGGCGAAGCTTCGGGAGCAGATACGGAACCTTGGCACGGTGAACCTGGACGCCATCGAAGAGTATGCCCAGGTGTCGGAGCGTTACGAGAATTTGAGCAAACAGTACGAGGATTTGACCAACGCCGCCCAGGATCTGTATATCCTCATCGAAAAGCTGACGAAGACCATGGAGAAGGTCTTCGCAGGAGAGTTCGACCGGGTCCAGGCGGAGTTCAAGAACGTATTCGTGGCCCTGTTCGGCGGCGGCCAGGCGGAGCTGCGGCTCAGCGATCCCAAGGACGTGCTGAACTGCGATATCGATATCATCGCCCAGCCTCCCGGCAAGAAGCTGCAGCTGCTGAGCCTCATGTCCGGCGGCGAGCGGGCATTGACGGCCATCGCCCTGCTATTCGCCATGCTGCGGGTAAAGAGTCCGGCCTTCTGCTTCCTGGACGAGATCGAAACAAGCTTGGACGAAGCCAACGTGAGCCGCTTTGCCGAGTTCGTTCGGGACTATGGCAAGCAGACCCAGTTCATCCTCATCACCCACCGCAAGGGCAGCATGGAGGTGTGCAACACCCTCTACGGTGTAGCTATGGAGGAGAAAGGCGTCAGCAGCATCGTATCTGCAAAATTCGAGGAGGCAGTATAAATGGCAAGTTTCTTTTCAAAGCTGAAGGACGGCCTGAAGAAGACGCGTAACAGCTGGTTCGACACCATCTTCGGTGAAGACCGTATCAGTGACGAATTCTTCGACGATCTGGAGGAGAGCATGATCCTGGCGGATATGGGCGTGGAAACGTCCACCAGTCTGGTGGAAGCCCTCCGACAGGAGATCAAGGAGAGGAAGCTGAAAAACCGAGGCGAAGCCCGAGAGGTCCTCGTTTCCCTGATCGCTCAGCGTGTTGCTCCTGAAGGGCCCTTCCCTCTGGACGGCCAGCCTGGCGTCATTCTGATCGTAGGCGTCAACGGGGTGGGGAAGACCACCTCCATCGGCAAGATCGCCCACGAGTACAAGTCTCGGGGCCGTAAACCCATGCTGGCTGCGGCGGACACCTTCCGGGCCGCGGCGGCGGAGCAGCTGGGCATCTGGGCGGAACGAGCCGGTGTGCCTATGGTGCGCCACCAGGAGGGCTCCGACCCGGCGGCCGTGGTCTACGACGCCATTGCCTCCTACAAAGCCAAGAACTGCGACCTGTTGATCGTGGACACGGCGGGCCGGCTCCACAACAAGAAGAATTTGATGAACGAGCTCAGCAAGATCCGCAAGGTCATCGATCGGGAGCTGCCAGATTTGCCCTGTCAGGTACTGCTGGTATTGGATGCCACCACGGGCCAGAACGCCTTGGTTCAGGCCCTGGCCTTTCAGGAGGCCAGCGACCTCGACGGCGTCATATTGACCAAGTTGGACGGTACGGCCAAGGGCGGCGTGGTGGTGAACATCTGCAACACCCTCCACGTGCCTGTGCGCTTCATCGGCGTGGGGGAGGGCATCGATGACCTCAAGCCCTTCGACGGCCAGGATTTCGCTCAGGCGCTGCTGTGATATGACCGGGTACATGGCCGAAATGCGGAAGCTGGTGGGCCACAGAACTATCATCCAGTGCGCTGCCAGCGTCATCGTCGTCGACGAACAGGGCCGCCTGCTTTTGGGCAGGCGGTCCGACGACCATATGTGGGGGTACTCCGGCGGGGCCGCGGAGATCGACGAGCCTGCGGAGGATTGCGCCCGGCGGGAGCTGCTGGAGGAAATGGGCCTGGTGGCGGAGGAGTTGGAGTTCTTCTGCGTCAATTCCGGTCCCGAAGCCCATCACGTCTACCCCAACGGCGACGAGGTGTCCAATTTCGAGATCGTCTATCTGTGCTGCAAGTATTCCGGCGAACCGAAGAACATGGACGGCGAGATGGAGGACCTGCGTTTCTTTCCGCCGGCAGAAATAGACCTTGCCATGATCTGTCCGCCCATACGACCGGTCCTGCGGCGGTATCTGGAACGATACGCATAACAATAAAGAGGAGCGATCCAACATCGCTCCTCTTTTCATTTGGTCGTTTATTTCCCCTGGACCGTCAGTTTGCCGTTCCGGCAGCCCACGCTGATGCGGGTCACGGCGCCCTGCTGAGCCATGATCAGGTCTACGATCTTATCCTCCACCTCGTTTTCGATGCAGCGGCGCAGGTTTCGAGCCCCATATGTCTCGGAGTAAGACATCTTCGCCAGCTGTTGGGCCGCGGCGTCGGACCAGGTGAGCAGGAGGCCCTTTTCTGCCATGGACGCCTTCAGCTCTTTCAGGAGGATATGTGCGATCTTGGCCATGCTCTCCTCGCTGAGATGCTCGAAGCAGATCACGTCGTCCAACCGGTTCAAAAACTCGGGCCGCAGGAAGGCCTTCAGAGCCTTCATGGCCTTATCCTTGGCCTGTTCGTTGCTGGAACGGTCGAAGCCCATGGACCCCGCGCCCTTCTCGTCGGAACCGGCGTTGCTGGTCATGATGAGGACGGTGTTGGCAAAATTCACCTTCCGCCCATGGGCGTCGGTGATGTGTCCGTCGTCCAATATCTGCAGCAGGATATTCATCACGTCCGGGTGGGCTTTCTCGATCTCATCGAAGAGGATCACGCAGTAGGGGCGGCGGCGCACGGTCTCTGTTAGCTGACCGGCCTCGTCATAGCCCACGTACCCCGGGGGAGACCCGATGATCCGGGACACGGCATGTTTCTCCATGAACTCGCTCATGTCTAGCCGCACCAGGGCTTCCGGCCCGTCGAACAACTCTTGAGAGAGCTGCTTTACAAGTTCCGTCTTGCCCACGCCGGTGGGACCGGTGAACAGGAAGGAAATGGGACGGCGGGAGTCGGAGATGCCCGCTCTGCGGCGTCGGATGGCGGCGCATACCGCGTCCACTGCCGTATCCTGGCCCACAATACGAGCCTTCAATCGGTCGGATAGATTGAGGAGACGGCTGAACTCCTGCTCCTTGATCTTCCCGGCGGGGATCTTGGTCCACAGCTCAATGATCCGGGCCAGGTTGTCCACGGTCAGCTCCGGCAGGCCCTGGTCGATCAGGTCCCTGCGTTTGGCTTCCAGGGTATCCGTGCTCTCCTTCACAGCGGCCAGCCGTTCCTCGGTCTCCGGGGACAGATCGCCCAAAAGAAGCTGGGACGCCTCGGCCTTCAGGGCGTTTAACTGCCCGTTCAGGCTTTCCATCTCCCGACAGACGGGGCTGTTCAGGTTCAGGTCCGCGGCGGCTTCGTCCAAAAGGTCGATGGCCTTGTCGGGAAGATACCGGTCCGTGATGTACCGCTCGGAGAGCAGCACGGCCTGCCGTGCCATGGCCTTGGGGATGACCACAGAGTGGTACGCCTCGTAGTAGTGGGCTACGCCTGTGGCGATGGCGATGGAATCCTCGATGGAGGGTTCCTCCACAGTCACGGGCTGGAACCTGCGCTCCAGGGCGGAGTCCTTCTCGATGTGCTTGCGATACTCCGTGAAGGTGGTGGCGCCGATGACCTGTATGTCGCCTCGGCTCAGGGCGGGTTTCAGAATGTTGGCCGCGTTCATGCCGCCTTCGGCGTCGCCCGCGCCCACGATGGAGTGGACTTCGTCGATGAAAAGGATGATGTTGCCCAGGGATTTGATCTCGTCCAGAAGCCCCTTCATGCGCCCCTCCATCTGGCCCCGGTACTGGGTCCCGGCCACCAGGGCCGTCATGTCGAGCTGCCAGATCTCCTTGTCGAGGAGCTTATAGGGGGCGTTTCCCCGAGCGATCTGCTGGGCCAATCCCTCCACGATGGCGGTCTTGCCCA
Organism: Christensenellales bacterium; assembly: GCA_045224495.1. GTDB lineage: Bacteria > Bacillota > Clostridia > Christensenellales > CAG-138 > RUG472. Next base: position 29,647 of record JBGVAK010000086.1, on the reverse strand, counting down.
CACCCGGTTCGCCGATGAGGCAGGGGTTGTTCTTCAGACGCCGGTTCAGGATCTGCATGGTCCGCTTTAGCTCCGTCTCCCGGCCGATGAGACCGTCCAGCTGGCCGGCCTTGGCTTTGGCCGTGAGGTCGATGCAAAAGGCATTCAGATACTTTTTCTCCGGCGCTCTGCCGCTTTGCCGTTGCTGGTTGGGCCCAGTGGGGCCGGACTGCTCGTGGGTAGGGGCTTCGTTCTTTTGCAGGGCGTGGGGGAACAGGTTCCCGTAAAGCCGGCGCAGGATGTTGTCCGTGCCGGTCTCTCCGATGTTGTCGTTATTTTGGTCTACGTTCATGAGCTCGCCGCCCAAGATCTCGTTAGCCTGTTCACAGATAGCGTCCAGGTCCTCTTCCTTCAGGCCCAGGTTGTTGAGCACGTCGTCGATGGGCTTCATGCCCAGCTCCTTGGCGCACTTCAAACAATAGCCTTCGCTCTTCATCTCCCCGTTCTCCATGCGGGACACGAAGAGGACGGCTTGATTTTTTTTGCATCGCACACAAAGCGCCGCCATTTGGCACCTCCAAGGTCGTTATATTGTGTTAGTTGGTCTCCGCCGTCAGCTGGCTGACGATGAGGGAGAGCAGGACGCCGTTGATGGCCGTGAGTCGCATGAGCACCTCTGGCATGGCCTCCGGCTTCACCTCCACCCGGCATACGGTCATGTCGTTGCCTGGCCGAAGATAGCCCAGGGCATAGGTGTCCGCGGTCAGTCCCTTCACCTGCATCAGCTCCTGCATCATGGCTTCGGAGCGGGAGAGGAGGGCGTGGGTGTGCTCGCCGGCACCCTTGAGGAGCAGCAGCAGGCGCACCATATTCATGTTCTGCGCCACGGATTGCCAGGTGGCCTTCAGAGCGTTGTCCAATTGCTCGATATCCATTGTTCACGCGACCTCCTTTCCGCAGTCTGGATGAGATATAAATCTACTTGCTTAGCATACGCTTTGTGGGCAGGGAATGTCAATCAAAAACCGCTGGTTTTTGCCACGGGTTTGCAGGTTTTTCACAAAGCGGCGGACAAAACTGACAAAAAAACCCTCTCCCAAGAGGAGAGGGGCAAAGTGTGAATGACGTTGTATCAGCCTACAGCGCCGGAATCGTCGTCGTCGGAACTTTCCTCGATGGTGCCCACCTGGACCTTTTTGGGATACATATTGTATTTGGATATGCCCAGGTCGTCCGTCTTCACCAGGGTCGCGCCGCTATAGTAATCCTTGTAGGTCTGAACGGTATAACCCTTGCTGCCCTTGGATATGGTTTTCTGGTAGGACGCCGGCTTGTCGTCCAGGTATTCATACACCGTTTTAATGGACTGGCTGCCCCGCTGCTTGGTCCGGATCTCGATGCGGTCATATTCGTCGGTCTCGAAGGGGACCCCGTAGATCTCCATATGCAGGGTGTTCCCCGTGGTATAGGCCATGATGATCACGTCGCTGGAGGTATTGTTCCTGAACTTGAAGTCGATGATGTTGCCGATGGAGTTGATGGTGGCATCCCGGCCCCGGTCCACATAGTGGACGGGCATGCTGTGGTTGCGCCGCTCTACGATTTCCATATCGGCGTACAAGGCGGCGTTGTAGAGGGTGGAGGACAGCTGGCAAACGCCGCCTCCGGCCTGTTGGACCACTTCGCCGCTTTCGTAGGCGCCCGCGTTCTTCCAGCCGTTCTTGCGGGTCCGGGTGCCTAACGTCTCGTTGGCGGAGAACACGTCGCCGGGCTTTAAAATCGTTCCGTTGATCTTCTCGGCACCGAAGCGTATGTTGTACTTGCGGTTCTTGGTGCTGTCGGAGAAGCTGGTCGTATAGGAGCCCCGGAGGACGAATTTGCTCTGCAGCATCTCTCGGGTGATGGAAGGCTCCAGGTCATGGATGGGGAGGGGGATGGTCTTGCCGGAAAGGGGGTCAGTATCTAACAGGGTCGTGACAAGAGCTTCCCGGTCGATGCCCCGACCCGGCGCCTCGTCGGTATAAACGATCTGGTTGTCCACCATGGTGATGGTGGAGTTTACGGCCGGCGTATCCAGGAACGTGGCGAGATATTCGATGAACCGGTCCACCGAGTTCATATCATACCCCGGTGCAGGGGCGATCTCCTGTCCCCCGGCGATCTGCTGTACTTGCTGCATGAAGGTCTCGTAAGGCACGTTGGGGTCTCTCATGAGGGAGAAAGCTGCGGTCACAGCATAATCCACATCGACCTTCAGCCGGATGCCGATGGGTTCAGCGTCCACAGGCTCGGCGTTGGAAGGCTCGTCCTCCGGCTCGTTGGCCGTTTCGGCAGCTTTCATGGCCGGGTCCACAGCGTCGTCATCCTCTTCCTCCAGGGGATCGGCTGTAGCCACAGCGGTCAAGGCCTGGATGCCCTCACCGGAGGCGGGATAAAGGTTCGTTCCGTCAGAAAACTGCAGGTTGATCACGAGAGGCTCCCGGATCAGACGTTCCTCTACGGCAGCCTTTGCCTCTTCTCGGGACATGCCGCTCACGTCCACGCCGTAGATGGTGGTGCCAGGCAGCATGACGTTGCGGATGATGACGGCTTCCATCTCCTGGCGGTGCTGTTCCGCGATCAGGTCTACCTCAGGAGTGGTCACCACGATGTTGGTCTCCGGTATGGCGGTTGCGGTGGCAGCGGGCGTGGGCGTAAATGTGCTCACCGGTATGGCCTGGGTCATCTGTGCTTCCTCACCGCCGCTCAACAGGATGGCGCAAAGGCCGCCAGCCAAAACAAGAACGCCTGCGCAGGCGCCCAGGAGCCAATATTTCTGCTTTCCCTTCGATTTGCCCATAGAAAGCCTCCTTATCATATCGTTTACATTGTACCGGTTTTCGGAGGGATTGCCATACCTTTTGCCCATGCTTTACAACAAAGTTACAAATTTGTGACGTTTGACTATCCAATCCGCTGGATATATGGTATGCTGTTGCTATGAAACGGAATATCATTCGATCAAAACCCGCTGACATGAGCCCCATGGACGCCGCTCTTTCCTACCTCACGGCTCGTATGCGCACCGTGCGGGAGGTGGAGGAGCGCCTCGATGACCTGCAGTACGGGGAAGGGGATATCCTTACCACCGTGAACCGTCTTCAGGAACTGAACCTCCTGAACGATGCAGAGTACGCCCGCGAGTTCGTCCGCACGCGCCTGGCCAGCAAGCCGGTGAGCCGGCAGAAGCTGTATATGGATCTGAAGACCCACAAGGTGCCCGAGGAGCTGATCCGGGCGGCACTGGAGGAGCTGCCCACAGAGACGGAGGCGGACAACGCCCGGGAGGTGGCGGAGAAATTCTGGCGTCAGATGAGCGGCCTGGAGGAAAGCGTGCGCCGGGAGCGGGTGCTGCGGCGGCTCATGAGCCGCGGGTTCTCCACGGAGGCCAGCCTGGCAGCCATCCGTCAGGTGGCGGAGGCGGAGGAATGAGGCCTATCCTCTCGGCAGCGGAATATGAAAGTCTCCTGCAGCACCTTACCGTCGACGAGGTGCGGCAGGCCGCAACGGCTACCGTCAGTGCAGCCAGAGAGATCATGGCGGAGCATGACCTGCAGCGAGCTGTGGTCCTGTGCGGCAAGTCGCTGCAGGGGATAGCAGAGCTGACAGCCAAGGCGCTGGAGGCTCCCCTCGCCATAGCAGGCCGGGACGAACTGCCTGCATTGGATCGCTCGCTGATCTGCGATCTGCTGCTTTTCTCTACGTCTGACGAGCCCTGGTTTGGAGCGATGAACAGCCATTGCGGACCCATCCTGAGCGTGGGCATCCCGGCAGGGGTGGACCCCGATACGGGCAGGGCTAAAAAGATGGCCGTGCAGGCCAAGATCACCGTGGCGCCCTTTGCGTACCTATCGGGCCTGTTCCTCCAAGAGGGTTTGGACCATTGCGGAGAGATACGACCCATAGGCGGAGAGGCAGACACGGGGGATGGCGTGTATCGCTTCGAGTCGGAGGACGCAAAACGCCTGCTGCCGCCCCGGAAGCGGACCGCCCACAAGGGAGATTCCGGCAAGGCCCTGCTGTGCGTGGGTTCCCCCAAATACGTGGGCGCCGCATTGCTCAGCGCCCGGGCGTGCCTTGCTGCGGGCTGCGGCATCCTGTTCGTAGCCTGTCCCGACGTGGTCCGCACAGCCCTTGGACGGCTGCCGGAGGCCATCGGCGTGCCCGTAGGCGTGGATTGGGATGCGGATAGCTGCGCTGTGGCCATCCGGGCCATGGAGGGTATGCAGGCCCTGGGCTTGGGCTGCGGCGTAGGCCATGGAGACGTTTCGCCCCTGATCAAGGCGTCCCTGTTGACGAAGCTGCCTCTGGTCCTGGATGCAGACAGCCTGAACTGCCTGTCCCGTCATCCGGAACTCTACCCATTGCTCCATGATCGGGTCGTCCTGACGCCCCATCCGGGGGAAATGAGCCGGCTTGCAGGTCTGCCGGTCCGGCAGGTGCTGGATGACCCCATAGCTATTGCTCGGAAACATGCCGAACGCTGGGGCTGCACGGTGCTTCTGAAAGGGGCAGCCACGGTGGTCTCCGATGGGACGCGGACTCACCTCATAGCGGAGGGGAACGCCGGCCTCGGCAAGGGCGGCAGCGGCGACGTGCTGACGGGCATCGTCACGGGGCTGTTAGCTCAGGGCGTCGTCCCCTTCGACGCGGCGCGCTTGGGGAGCTATTTGCTGGGGACGTCGGCGGACAGAGCTTTCGACCTGTTGAAGGAACGTATGCTTCGAGCCACGAACGTGATCGAGGCGTTGGAAGATTGGAACGAATAAAGGAGGTAAATAAAATGCTTCGCTTAGGCGTGGATGTGGGAGGTACTTTTATCAAGGCCGGGGTGGTGGACGAGCACTGCGCCATCCTGCATAAGGTCAGCGTACCCACGGGCGGCGACGCCTGCTATCAGGCGGTGGTAGAGAACATCGCTCACGCGGCCGAGCTGGCGGCTCAGGAAGCGGGGCTCGCCGTGAAAGAGTTCGTCTCGGTAGGTATCGGCATCCCCGGATTGTTGAATCCCAGGACCGGCGTGGTGGTTTCCGCTCCGAACCTGAACGGCTGGCATGACGTGCCCTTTTTGGAGGCCATCCAAAAGCTGTTGCCCGCCCCCGTGTCCGTGGGCAACGACGCCAACTGCGCCGTGGTGGGGGAGACCCTGGCCGGCGCCGCCAAGGGCTATGAGAACGTGGTCATGCTGACGCTGGGCACCGGCGTGGGCGGCGGCATCATCGCCGACGGGAAGCTGTTCGTGGGCGGACAGGGCCTGGGGGCGGAGCTGGGCCATATGACCCTCGCCATGGAGGGAGAGACCTGCGGCTGCGGCATGCAGGGATGCATCGAAGCCTATTGCTCCGTCACGTCCTTGGTGAAGCAGACCCGCCGCGCCATGGCAGTGGACCCGGATTCCGCCATGCATGCCTATGCCAAAGAGGCGGGACTGGTGGACGGGCGCACGGCCTTTGAATGCTCCAAGCAAGGGGATAGGGCCGCCGTTGAGGTGGTGGAAAACTACTGCAAATATCTTGCCAACGCCATCGGTTCCCTGGTCACCTGCTTCCGGCCCGACGTGGTGCTCATCGGCGGCGGGCTTTCCAATCAAAGGGAGTACCTGATGGACAAGCTCAACGCCCTGCTGCCCCGTTACGCCTTCGCCTCGGATATCCTGGGCGTGCCGCCCATTCGACGGGCTACCCTGGGGAACGACGCGGGCACCATCGGCGCGGCGTTCCTGGACAGGATGTAGGAGGTAACCATGGACCCGAAGATGTTTTTAGACGTGATGCACGTGGCCGAGCGGCTGAAGGACGCCACGCGGCATAGCTGCACCTCCGGCGGCCGGCCTGAGAGCGTGGCGGAGCACAGCTGGCGCATCGCCCTCATGGCGTTCTTCCTCCGGGACGAATTCCCGGAGGCGGACATGGATAGGGTCATGGAAATGTGCCTCATCCATGACCTGGGCGAATGCTTCACGGGGGATATCCCCACGTTCAACAAGACGGAGGCAGACGAAGCGCGGGAGGAGGAACTGCTCTCTCGCTGGGCCCGGTCCCTGCCGGAGCCCTATGCCACCAGGATGCTGGACCTCTATGCCGAAATGGGGGCACTCGACACCCAGGAGGCGAAGATCTACAAGGCTCTCGACAAGCTGGAAGCGGTCATCCAGCACAACGAGGCACCCCTCTCCAGTTGGGAGCCCCATGAGTACGCCCTCAATCTGAACTACGGATTCGATCAGGCTGCCTTTTCGCCCTACCTCACGTCCCTGCGAGAGCAGATGCGTATCGACACGGAACAAAAGATCGAGGAAAGCAAAAAAGCCCTGTGAAGGGCTTTTTTGATGGGAGCAATGTTTACTTGCCGTAGGGGACGTACTCCGACCAGTTGGAGATGATCTCGTGGCCCACATGGCCCGCGCCTCGAAGCACGAGGAAGAATGCGGCGATGATCAGGATCAGGGTAATGGCGATGCGGACGGCGCTGATGATGGTGCCGGCCAGGGCAAGGCCGTGGCCCTTGTTCTCCGGCAGGGTCTTGGCAGTGCTGAGACCCATGATGCTGAGGATCAGGCCCGCGATGGCGGTCAGGGCGCCCAAGCCCACGGGGAAGAAGACCAGCGAGCACACGAATCCCGCGATGGCAAGGCCGTTGGTGGCGGAGGGCGCGGCGGGGGCGCTGCCGGTCTGAGAGGAGTAGTTGGGGTTGGAATAGGAGGCGGGGAGCTGAGCGTTGGCGGCCTTGTACCCCTCGGAGGCGTTCTCCGGGGCCGTATAGCTCTCCGTAGCTTCTTCGCCGGAAGCTTCGGCAGCGACGGGATCCTCGTCGACGACGGGAGCCTGGACAGGCTGCCCGCAGGCGGTGCAGAATTTGGCGGTGTCAGGGATCTGCGCGCCGCAATGGATGCAATGCATAATGTTCGTCCTTTCTATATACCGTATGGAGAAAGCATCATCTTTCGACAATATACTATACCTGTTGCACTTTGCCTGTCAAGGCAGGAAAAAGTCGTGGCGCGGCGGGGCAGGGTGTGGTACAATACAAAAAAAGGTCAGGAGCGGAACACATGAGCAAATACAATTTTCCCAAGGTCGATCTGCATCTGCATCTGGATGGGTCCATGTTGCCTGAAAGCGCCTGGGAGATGGCGGCGGAGCGGGGCATTCGGCTGCCCGCCGAAACCTTGGAGGACTTTCGCCAGTTCATCGTGGTGACGGCGGACTGCCGAAGCGTCAACGAGTATCTGAAGCGGTTCGAGATGCCGCTGCAGATACTGCAGGATAGGGACGCCCTGGAGCGCACGGCCTTCGAGCTGGTCTGCCTCCTGGCCGGGCAAGGCCTTCGGTACGCGGAGATACGCTTCGCGCCCCAGCTGCATCTTAGAAAGGGCCTCACCCAGCGGGACGCGGTGGAGGCGGTCCTCGCGGGCGTGAAACGGGGCATGAAGGAGCATCCTGCCCTGGATATCGGCGTGATCCTGTGCGCCATGTGCGTAGGCGACTACCGCGTCAATATGGAGCAAAACCTGCAGACGGTCCGCGAAGCGGCTCGGGCGTTGCAGGAGGGCGTAGTGGCTATCGATCTGGCCGGAGCGGAGGGATTGACGCCCCTGTCCGGCTTTGCGCCGGTATTCGCTCTGGCCAAGGAGCTGGGAGTGCCCTTCACCTGCCACGCCGGGGACAGCCAGGGGCCTGAGACCGTGCTGGCTGCCATGGACTTCGGTACGAAGCGTATCGGCCACGGCCACCATATCTTTGAGGACAGAGCCCTGTGCGCCCGGGCCATCCGGGACGGGGTCACGCTGGAGGTGTGCCCCACCAGCAACATCCAGTGCAGCACCCGGCCCTCCTATGAGGCGCACCCGCTGAAAAAACTGATGGACATGGGCGTGAACTGCACCATCAACACGGACAACATGATCCTCTCCGACATCGACCTTGACAAGGAATACGACCGGTGCAGGGAGTATATGGGCCTTACGGTGCAGGATATCATCCGCTGCAACATCAACAGCGTCCGGGTTTCGTTTATGGCGCCGGAAAAGAAGCTGACTCTGATCGAGGAACTGTTGGCAGCATTGGACGCATGCGTATCCTGACCTATACCGCCACAGAGCATGACGCCGGGCAGCGGGTGGAAAAGGTGCTCCTGGGCCCGCTGCAGATCTCCCGCGGCCTTCTGTCCCGGCTAAAGCATCGGACGGACGGCATCTGCGTCAACGGGCAGAAGGTATACTCCGCCTATGTGCTGCGGGCGGGGGACGTGGTGACGGCCCAGGTGGGGGACGCGGCGCCGCCCCGGCACCTGATGCCCATGAAGATGGACCTGACCGTCGTCTATGAGGACGAGGATCTGCTCGTCCTCGATAAGCCCGCCCACGTGCCGGTGCATCCCACCAAGGACCCCACGGAGCAAAACTTGGAACAAGGGCTGCTGATGTATCTATCGGGAGGAGCGTACCCTCACTTCGTGAGCCGCCTCGATAAGGGGACCACGGGGCTCATGCTGGTGGCGAAGTCCGGCTACGTCCACGAGCTCATGAAGCGGCGGTTGCATTCAGAGGATTTCTTTCGGGAGTACCTGGCCGTGGCGGAGGGGATCGTCACGCCTGCCGTCGGCACCGTGGACGCGCCCATCGGCCTGGCGGAGGGGTCCAGCTATCGCCACTGCGTACGGGCAGACGGTGCCGAGAGCCTGACGATTTATGAGACCCTGTCCACAACCGGCAATCGGACGTTGCTGCGGCTCCTGCCCCAAACGGGACGCACCCACCAGCTGCGGGTCCATATGGCCTATCTTGGCTATCCCCTGACGGGGGACTGGCTGTACGGGACTAAGTCGGCGGCCATAGACCGCCCCGCCCTCCACTCCCATAGGCTCGCATTCGTCCATCCCCTCACGGGGGAGCGGCAGGAGTTCATCTCGCCTCTGCCGCCGGATATGCAGCGCCTGCTTTCCTGAACCGCCGAGCAAGGCGGTTTTTATTTTATTCATACTCATTCCGCGTTTTGTACGACTTTATGACGCATTTCGTCCGCATCTCTTTGATACGCTTTGTACAACGAGAGGAGTGAATGAAATGCTGAAACGACTGATGAAAACTGGCCTCTGGTCCGGGCTTTTGACAGGACTGTTCTGCCTTTTGGCCAATTTGCGGGTGCTCGCCATGGCCAGCCCACAGATCTGCTGGCCCAACGCCCTGCAGGATACGTCGGTGGACTGTATCATCGTTCCCGGTGCTCGAGTCTACCGGGACGGTACCCTTTGCGCCGAGCTGAAGGACCGACTGGACACCGCCATCGGTCTATATGAGGCCGGGGCGTCCGATCGTCTGCTGCTGTCCGGGGACCACGGCACGGCCGCTTATGACGAGGTCACTGCCATGAAGGCATACGCCATGGAGCAGGGCGTGCCGGAGGTGGATATCTTTTTGGATCACGCCGGGTTTTCCACCTACGAGACCATGTACCGGGCTGCCGCCGTCTTCGGCGCCAAAAGCTGCGTGGTGGTCACCCAACGGTTCCACCTGTACCGGGCGGTGTATCTGGCGGATCGGATGGACATGGAGGTCTACGGCGTGGCGGCGGACAGGAGCGAATATGGAAGGATCCGGTACTATGAGGCCAGGGAAGCTCTGGCCCGGGTGAAGGATGTGGTCTACGCAACCTTCAAGCCGTCGCCAACATACCTGGGGGAGCCCATCTCTCTAAGGCAGGACGGCCGCATCACCGCCCGCGTTCCCTTCGCCATGCCCATCCTGGCGGAGGGACAGATGGGCATAGACGATTGACTTTACCTCCAGAAAATTATATACTGTTATCAACTATAGAACACGAAAGGGGAACAGGGAATGATTCGTGTCGGCATCGTTGGATACGGCAACGTGGGACGGGGGGCGGAATCCGCTGTCCTGCAGAGCGAGGATATGGTCTTGACGGGCATATTCACCCGCCGTTCGCCATCGTCGGTACACGCTCTTCGTGAGGACACGGCTATCTATCCCATGACAGCGCTGACGGAACAAAAGGCGGACGTGGACGTGCTGCTCCTTTGCGGCGGCAGCGCCACGGACCTGCCCGAACAGACGCCGGCGCTGGCGAAGCGGTATTGTGTAGTGGACACCTTCGACACTCACGCTCGCATCCCGGAGCACTTTGCCAATGTGGACGCTGCCGCTAGAGAGGGCATGACCACGGCCATCATCAGCACGGGCTGGGACCCGGGCCTCTTTTCGATGATGCGGCTCCTGGGGACGGCCATCCTGCCGGAGGGCACGGGGGACACCTTCTGGGGACCCGGCGTGAGCCAGGGTCATTCCGACGCGGTCCGGCGCATCGAAGGCGTGGCGGACGCTCGGCAGTACACCATCCCCGTACAGAAGACCGTCAACGCCGTCCGCAAGGGCGAGGGCGGGTTTACGGCTCGGGAAAAGCACACCCGGGACGTATACGTGGTACTGCAGGATGGAGCCGATCCCCAGCGGGTGGCCCAGGAGATCGTCACCATGCCCAACTACTTCGACGCCTACGACACTACGGTCAACTTCATCTCCGCGGAGGAGATGGCGGCGGAGCACAGCGCCATGCCCCACGGCGGGTTCGTGATCCGCAGCGGCAGGCTGGGGCCTGAGCGGCAGTATTCTTCCCTCATGGAGTACAAGCTGGAATTGGACTCCAACCCCATGTTCACCGGCGCCGTCATGACCGCCTTCGGTCGGGCCTGTTATGGGCTCCACCAGCAGGGGCGTACGGGCTGTTTCACCGCTTTCGACGTGCCGCTGGGCCTGCTATCGCCTCTGTCCGCCCAGGAGCTGCGGAGCAACCTGCTATAAGCTTTGAGAAAAAAGGAGAGGGAATACGAATGATCACCATCGAGAACATTTCCGTCACCGGCTTTGCCGCCGCGCTCAGGGGCATGCGCAACCCCCTGAACAGCTGGAAGAAGGGCGACAGCACCATCACCTATGAGAACGGGGAGGAGACCGCCCAGATCGGCCCCAATGACCTGGACCTCATGAAGCGGCTTCGGAAGGCGGGCAGCGATCACAGGAAGTACCTGCGCATGATCAACGTTACCATGGACATCACCGCCATGCAGCCCTGGTGGTTCGAGTTCGATACCTACAAAGTGGGCACGGTCCGCAACTCCTGCTCCAAAATGCACAAGATCCACTCTAAGACCTTCACCACTGAGGACTTTGCCCATGACGGCATCGACGAGGTCCCCTACGCTCAGGAGGCTTTGGACGCGGTCGTCGCCGCCTGCGAACGGCTCCGCCTGGATTTCAACGCCACCAAGGAGAAGAAGTATTGGCGGGCCCTCATCGAGCTGCTGCCCGAGGGGTACTGCATGCGGGCCACGGTGCAGCTCAACTACGAGGTGCTGCTCCACATGTACTGGTCCCGGAAGGACCATAAGCTCACGGAGTGGCACGACTTCTGTCATATGATCGAGAGCTTGCCCTATTTCAAGGAGGTCTGTCTGGAGGAGGACGCCTGATGCTGCTTACCGGAAAACAGCCAGCGGAGCAGCTATATGCTGAGATCGACCAGCGGGTCAAGGGTGCATCGTCTATCCCTGGCCTGTTTGCCGTCTATGAGCCGGATGACGTGCCTGCCGGCTGGTATCTCAGGAGCATCCAGCGCGCCAGCGAGGCCCATGGCATTCCTTTTTATGCCCATCCCCTGTCCGAAGGATGGGACCTGCCGCCTTACGAGCTGGGGGGCATGATCGTGCTCAGCAAGACCAAGCTGCCGGTCACCATCCCGGAGGAGCTGGATGTGGATGGTCGAGATCCCAACAGCCATCATACCCTGTACGTGGGGGGGCTTACATCGTTTCCCCGCAACACGCCCTGCACGGCGGAGTCCTGCGTACGGCTGTTGGAATACTACGGCATCCCCATATCAGGCCGGCACGCAGTGATTTTGAGTCGGTCCATGACGGTGGGGCGGCCGCTTGCCATGCTGCTTATCGACCGGGACGCCACCGTGACCATCTGCCACAGCAAGACGCAAAAGCTTCCGGAGCTCTGTCGTCAAGCGGACATCCTGGTCTGCGCCACGGGCAAGGCAGGCCTGATCGGAAAGGATTGCGTGCGACCCGGCCAGACGGTCATCAACGTGGGCGGCGACGTAGTGGAGGAGGAGGTACCTCCCATAGTGGAGAACTATGCCCCCTTCAAAGGCGGCGTTGGCGCCTTGACCACGGCGATTCTATTGAAACATGTGACGGATAAGATATAAAGACATCAGAACATTCTTCCGGCAAAATAGGTCACAGCACCTAAGATGCCGCCCAGGAGCGCGCCCAGCCATTCTATGGCGGCCAGCTCCTTTTTCATTAGGCCTTTGAGAAGCGTATTGAGCTCTTGGGGCTGCAGGGAGTCGATGCGATCCACCACCAGGCGCTTGATCTGACCGGAGCCTAACAATTGGGGCAGCGCGCCCAGGATGGCGGTGTGGATAAGGCCCAGGAGGCCGTCCTTCAGCTTGGGCAGCTCCTGCTCGTGCTTTTTCAGCGTCACGGAGATAGGCGTCCCCAGGAAGGTGCCGGATTCCCGGTAGACGTACTTTTCGATGATCTCAGGCAGGCTCTTCTCCAGCTCTCGATCGATGAGCTTTCCCAGGGTGTTCACGTACACGTCCTCCAAGGTCCCGTTGGGCAGGAAGGGGATAGCCTTGTCGGTCCGGTGGGAGAGCTGACGGGCGAAGGATTCGCCCAACTTGGCTTCGGTAGCCTTCTTCACGAAATAGGTGCAGAGGAGGGAGGAGAGATCCTCCCGCTTTTGCTTGTATCCCTCTTCGCCGAACACCTCTATGAGCAGCTCCCGGGGCGTCTTTTCGGAGGCAGCGGCTGAGGCAAACAGACCGTCCAGCCAGGAAGCGATGGAAGCCTTCGCCTCGGGCGTGTCCAGGGCTTTTGAAACGACCTCAGGGGAGAAAAGCTCCTGTTCGATGACCTCGCCCAGGCTCTCCGCGATGCGGCCCTGCTCCTTGGGGATTAGGCCGGGCGTGAAGGGCAACTGCCATTTTCCTATGTATTTGGGCGTGAAGGGCCGAAAGAGCATTTCCACGGCCAGGGTGTTGGTCCCGTAGCCGATGAGGCCTCCCATGAAGATGGAGAAAAGAACGGACAGCATGGGTTTATTCTTCGCTATGGTTGATGTGTTTATGCCTCTTTCCGGTGCGGACGCGGCCGGTGATGATCAAGGCCATGACCAGGAGACCGTCCAGGAGGGCCAGCAGAGAGAACGCCCACAGCAGCCCTTTGGTGATGTCGTTGCGCAGGAAGTTCATGGTGGGGTTGAACCCGTCCAGCACCAGGAAGATCATCATCATAAGGGCCAGCACGATTAGGACAGCTTGCAGAACTTTAATCAAAAAACGACGCATTTACGGTTCCTTTCCGAAGGTCTCTCGAATGATCAGACAGTCGCTGACAGAACGGCCGCCCTTGTAAGGGTCGTTGAGGACGCGGCCGTCGAAGTATATCTCAGCGGATCGGCCGCCGTCCATATTGTAGGCAGCTTGGCACCCAAGATCCGCAAATAGCTGGGAAAACTGTTCCAGCGTCAAACCGGAGGCGTCGTCTGTGCGCCCATCCACCACCACGAAGCAGTAGTGGCCCGGTTCGTAGTAGCCGATGCCGGCGCGAGGGTTGGCCCGGCGGATGTTCTTGCTGGTGTTCAGCTTTTCGTCGGGAATGGGCTGACCCTGCTCGTCCAGCAGCAGCGGTCCGAAGGTCCAGGCCTGGTAGGCGCCCTCGGCGATGGCCTGCTCCAGGGAGAAATCCTCCGGGGAAAAGGTGCGCATGGTACCGTCGTAGTAGAGGACGCACACGTCGAACTCGCTTTTCTCCTGTCGATGGACGATGCCGTTGCGGATAACGATGCCCTTGTCCTGGTTGCCGTAGGTGTCCCCCGTAATAGCTAAAAGGGCGCCGCTGCGCTTTCCCATCTCCTTCACGCTCTCCCGCAGGCCGCGACCGAAGGTGTCCTTGGCCAGCACCGTCTCGAACTGAAACACGTCCGTCAGGTAGATGTCCGCCAGATAGTACATGGCCGTGTCCGCTTTGCCGTATTGGACCTTGGTGATGCGGATAGCCACGTCCGGGCTGGAATACCCCTGTTCGTCGGAAACGATGGTATGGGTGAACTGATCCGCGTATTTTTCGATCCAGGGTACGTATACGGGCGTGGGCTCCGGCGTGGCCGGGACCTCCTCGGAAGGGGCGGGGGTAGGGAGGGACGCGATGGCTTCCTGATCCAGAGCCTGAGCTACGGCAGCGGGGGTGGGCGTAGCGGTCATAAGGCCGGCGCTGGTGCGCTGCTTGGGACGGGCGTGGTGGAACCAGGCGAAGGTCAAAAGGCTGACGCCCAGCAGCAACAGCGTCGCCACGGTGGTCCGGATAGTCTCATATACTATGCGCTTTCGGCGCTTTTTTTCGTTTTCGTGCTTCATCGACTGCATAGTATACCACAGCTTCCGATCTTCTTGCAACTGCGTGATTGAAGGGCCCCGTTTCGGGTCATCCTGAACGATGGGAGGGATATGCAAGAAGAAAGGAAACGGGATTGAACAAGGTAGTCATTTGCGGCGTGGACACGTCTGCGCTGCCCACGTTGAAACAGGGGGAGATGCGACAGCTTTTGGTGCAGGCGAAGGCGGGGGACAAAGACGCTCGAGAAAAGCTGGTGACGGGGAACCTACGGCTGGTGCTTTCGGTGATCCAGCGGTTCTCCAATCGGTCGGAACAGGCGGACGACCTCTTTCAGGTGGGGTGCATCGGGCTTATGAAGGCCATCGACAACTTCGATGTAGCCCAAAACGTCCGCTTTTCCACCTACGCTGTGCCCATGATCATCGGGGAGATACGACGATTTTTGCGGGACTATACGGCTCTTAGGGTGTCACGATCCTTGCGGGACATGGCGGGGAAAGCCATGCAGGTGAAAAAGCGTCTGACGGACGAGCTGGATCGGGAGCCCACGGTGGGGGAGATCGCCAAGGAGCTGGGTCTTGCGGAGGCGGACGTGGTGTACGCCCTCGATGCCGTGGTGGACCCGGTGTCCCTCTTCGAACCAGTATTTCACGAGGACGGGGACGCCCTGTACGTCATCGATCAGATCCGGGACGAAAGCGCGGGAGAGGGAAAGTGGCTGGACAGCATCGCTTTGGAGGAGGGGATCGGGCATCTCAATGAACGGGAGCAGAAGATCGTGAAGCTCCGCTACTTTCAGATGAAGACCCAGATGGAGGTGAGCCGAGAGATCGGCATCTCCCAGGCCCAGGTGTCGCGGCTGGAAAAAGGGGCCTTGGAGCGGCTGAAAAAGTATATTTAGCTTGAACGGGAGCGCATAAGGGAGTACAATACCCATATATCGTTTTCGTGGGGGTGGAACATGAGGACCAGGGATCGGATCGTGTCGTGGGCTACGCTCATCTGCTTCGTTGTCGGAGCGGCGGCGGGCCTCCTTTGGCCCGATCTGGCCCAAAGGATATCGTTCGTAGGCAGCGTGTATGTGACGATCCTGAAATATCTGGCCCTGCCCGCCCTGATCCTGTCCGTGTTCCACGCCGCGCTGCGCGGCGGCAGGAATGCCGCAGGTATCCTGATACGGGCCTTGATCACCTTCGTCGTCATGTTCGCCGCGTCCTTCCTCCTGTGCGCCATGCTCTATTCCGTTTTTGCTCCCGGAAAGGGGTTTGCCCTTCTGGGGGAGACCGCCTGGCAGGGGGAGAAGGTCTCCCTTACACCCGGGAGCGTGCTGCGGAACGTCCTCTCCCTGGGCGGGGTGATCAGCGTCAACGGCCTCTATTTCCCGGCCATACTTTTCGCCTTGTTGGGCGGCTTCCTCTGCAGCATATTCAGGTCGGATGCTCTTGAGAAAGGGACGGCGGCTGTCGAAGACTTCTTTCTGAAGCTCCTATCCTACGTCATGATGCTGACGCCCCTGGGCGTATTTTCCCTCATGGCGAAGTTCACCGCCGGCTTCGGCCTGGACGCTCTGAAGTCCTCCGGCGCCTATATCGCCTGGGCCTACGGCGGGTGTTTGCTGGTTCTGTTCGCGGTGATGCTCCTGCCCCTGTGGGCCCTGGACAGGATCGGCCCCGGGCAGTATTTTCGCAGGACCGGACGACTGTTTTTGACGACCCTGTCCACCTGCTCCTCGGCGGCGACCCTGCCCGAGACCATGCGCACCTGCCGGGAAGCGTTTGGTGCCTCCGAGCGGACCGTGGGCATCGTGGCGCCCCTGGGCTGTACGGTCCACATGTGCGGCGGGGCCGTGTCCTTCAGCCTGTTAGGTTTGTTCGTTATGCAGATGACGGGACAGCCGGTCACCCTGGGGACCCTGCTCACCATGCTTCTCTTCGCCCTGCTCCTGAACATGGGGGCCCCGGGGATCCCGGGAGGCGGTATCGTGCTGGGCGCCACCTATCTCGGCATGCTGGGGGTGGAGCATGCGGAGCTATTCTTAGGCATGTACGCGGGCATCTACCGCCTTTTGGACATGGCCTACACCTCTTTGAACGTGGCAGGGGACGTGACCGCCACGGTATGGATCGACAGATGGGAGAAGAAGCGATGAAGCCCTTATATCGACAGGTACAGCCCTCCGTGACCATGGGTCTCGATCAACAGGCCAGGGAGCTCATGGCTGCCGGACGGGACGTGATCAACCTGACCGCAGGACAGGTGGATCTCCCCATGCCCGATGTGGGGAAGGAGGCGGTCCGGGCTGCCCTGGACGCTGATCTGACCAGCTATGTGCCCGCCACCGGTTCGCAAAAAGTCAAGGCGGCTGTGCGCCAGCGCATGGGCTGGACGGCGGGGGAGGTGCTGATCTCCGCCGGGGCTAAGCCCCTCTTGAACGCTGCCGTAGCCTGCATCGTTGGGCCGGGGGATGAGGTGATCCTGCCTGCACCCTGCTACACCAGCTACCCCGAGATGGTGCGTCTGGCGGGCGGGGAGCCCATCGTGGTGCTGGGGGACCCGGCGCGGGATTTCGTCGTGTCGGGGAAGGCCATAGAATCGCATATGACGGACCGCACCAAGGCCATCCTGCTCAACAATCCGGTGAACCCCACGGGGGCGGTGTATGGGCGGGCGGCCCTGGGGAAGCTGGTCCGCGTGTGCCAGGAACACGACCTCTATCTCATCGCCGACGAGGTCTACAGCGCCTTCGCCTACGAGGGGGCGTTCACCAGCCTGTACGATTTTTCAGAGATACGGGATCGGCTGATCCTGGTCAACAGCGCATCCAAGACTTACGCCATGGCGGGGCTGCGGCTGGGCTACGCCGTGGCGCCTGCGCCTGTAGCTCAGGCCATGGGGGCTTACCTGAGCCACGCCCTGGGCTGCCCCTGCTCCCTGTCGGAGCAGGCGGCGCTGGCAGCGCTTTTCATGGACGACGGCTACGAGAAAGCCACGAAAGCGGTTTTCCTTGAACGCCGGGACAGGCTGCACGAGGCTTTATCCGACATAAAGGGCATAAAAACAAAGAAGAACGCCGGCGCGTTCTATCTGTGGCTGGATGTTTCTCGATTGGACGACGACGCGGCCTTCTGCAAAAAGCTGCTGCAGGATGCGAGCGTGGCCCTGACCCCCGGCAGCGCCTTCTGCTGCCC
This sequence comes from Christensenellales bacterium, assembly GCA_045224495.1. Taxonomy (GTDB): domain Bacteria; phylum Bacillota; class Clostridia; order Christensenellales; family CAG-138; genus RUG472. The sequence goes on along the minus strand of JBGVAK010000086.1, from coordinate 12,014 downwards.
GGGCTATGTGCGGCTGGCGTACACAAAGGACATGGCGCTCCTGCTGGAGGCGGCGGCGCGGATCCGGCGGTTCGTCGACGAGACCTACAACAATTCCTCCGGCGTGAGCCGTTGAAGCTCCGGCAGCTCGTCCTCTGATGTCAGGACCGACAATAGATACCCGTCTCGTTCCATCGTGAAAAACCGATACGACTCGCCATGCCAGGGATGGTCTGACGTGGTGTCGATCTGCTGCAGCGGCAGGGTGAACCCCAGGCCCGTCAGCTTCATGGCGCATTCCTTTCGGGTGAAGACCTGCAGCGGGTCCAGGCCCTGTTCCTGGGGCAGGCAGACCCTCTTTTGTACGTCCTCGGGTACCTTTCGGTCCACTCGCTCCATGTCCACACCGATGGGATAGTCGCTGACGCCCAAGAGAACGTGCTCCCCGCTGTGGGACAGGCTGAAATGGGGCGCCCCCTTAGCTAAGAGAGGCTTGCCGTACTGCCCGAAGATCAAGTCCTCGTCCCGACGCACGTTCAGAACGGAGGACAGCAGCAGCCCGGCCCCCAGGGTCAACTTCGACCGGGAGCGGGCATAGGCAGCCCGCCGCTGCTCTGGGAGCAGGGGGAGGATGCGCTCAGCATATAGCTCAATGTTCTCGCAGGAAAGCAGATACAGTTTCATACTGTAAGAATACCAAAGAACGCGCCGGAAAGCAAGGAGGGGGAACCGGCGCGTTCGTTATGATGGCCGCCTGCTGCTCCTCATGGGCTTGGGAGTCTGGCGGGGAACTGGTAGGCTGCCTGTTTTCCGACCGTACGTACTTGCCGGGGGCAAGGCAGGAGCCCGATCAACATATGCATGGCAGGTACTTTTTGCGGTGAGCTATCCTCCTTTCCACTGGGGATGGCTTCAGTATAGGGGGCAAATGGGGCAGGAGTTTGTGCAAAGTGCAACACAAACGCATTTTCTATGTTAACATCCCGTGAACGCGGATTGGCTTTTTGCGGGAATTGTGATACCATATAGACATGAAAAAACATGTGATCATCTGCATATCGGTCCTATTGATCCTCCTGGGTTGCCGGGGCACGGCTAAGGACACGGGCGTTCAGCCTACAGCATCACCTACGGACAGCCTTCAGGTGGAGATAGCGCCTCTGTTGGCCACGCCCACCGCCGCACCCCAGGAGACGCCCTGGCCCTATCCGTCCAATGAGAGCATCTTCGTCCCCGAGGCCACGGAACCTCCAGCGACGCCTACGGCGGAGCCCACCACAGCGGCTACGGCCGAGCCCACGGACACCCCGGCGCCCGAGGAGCGGTATCAGGTGGCGGATGGGGTGGAGACTGTGGCCTGGCTCTCCGACACCCAGCACTACGCCAACTACCGCAAGAACCAGCTTTCCCCGGATATCTATCCGGCCATGACCGGCTTTCTTCGGGACAAGGCGGACCAGATGCACCTTGTGTACGTGGTGCACACGGGGGACCTGGTCCACGTGAACGACGACCTCGAAAACTGGCAGACGGCGCGGGAGGCTATGGACCTGCTCAACGGCATCCCCACGGGCGTCCTGGCCGGCAACCACGACATGGATCCCGCCAAGGGCGGATACAAGAACTACGGGAAATACTTTGGGGAGAAGCAGTATAGTCAGCAGCCCTGCTACGGGGAGAGCTTCGAGAACAATCGGGGCCACTACGACCTGGTCACCGTCTGCGGGCGCGACTATATCTTTGTGTACATGAGCCATGCCCCCGACAAAAAGGCCATCCAGTTTATGGTCAAGAGCTTCCAAAAGTACCCGGATCGGGTGGGCATCCTGTGTCTCCACGATTTCATCACCACGGAAGGGACCCTCTCCGAGGCGGGCAAGCAGCTGCGGGAACAGGTGGTGGCCAAATGCCCCAATGTGTACATGGTCCTCTGCGGCCATCGATACGGCCTGTACACCCTGGAGGACGTCTTCGACGACGACGGGGACGGGGTCAAGGAGCGGACGGTCTACGAGATCATGATGAACTACCAAGCGGCGGGGAAGGAGGGCGGCGGCGGCTACCTGCGCCTCATGCAGTTCGACGAGGAGAACCGCGAGATCCGCTGCGTGAACTATTCGCCCTACCTTGACGACTACGACTGGCTGGACGACCCCACCCACAAGGAAAAGCGCTACGAGATGGACGAAAAGAGCGAATCCTTTACATTGAAAATGCCGTGGGCATAAATGAATATCAAATAAAAAGAGGACGGGCTCACTGCCCGTCCTCCAGCTTTTCCACGTTTTTGAGCTTGCTTTGTATCTGCCGGGTCCTGACGCCCACCAACTGGTCCAGGTCCCCGGAGACCTGCTGCAGGTGCCGCTGGGAGGCCTCCAGCACGTCCCCGAACTTGTCGAACTCCGTGCGGACGGAGCGAAGGATCTCCCACACCTCGCTGGACCGCTTCTCGATGGCCAGGGTCCTAAAGCCCATCTGCAGGCTGTTGAGGAGGGCCGCCATGGTGGAGGGCCCGGCCAGGTTCACCTTGTACCGCTTCTGCAGTTCCTCCACCATGCCTCGGTTCACCGCCTCCGCGTACAGCCCCTCGAAGGGCAGGAAGATGATGGCGAAGTCCGTGGTGGCGGGGGGCGCGATATACTTGCCTGACACGTCCTTGGCCTCCTGTTTGAGGCGGGTGGTCAGGGCAGCGGCCGCGGCGGCGATGGCGCCCGGATCGCCCATGTCGTAGGCGTCCATGAGGGCGGCGTAGGTGTCCCCGGGGAACTTGGCGTCGATGGGCAGGTATACGGGGGTATCACCGGTGCCGGGAAGCTTCACGGCGTACTCCACCCGGTCGGCGCTGCCGGGACGGGTGGCTACGTTGGTGTCGTACTGCTCGGGGGAGAGGATCTCCTCCAGGATGGCGCCCAGCTGGATCTCGCCCAGGATGCCGCGGGTCTTCACGTTGGACAGGACCTTCTTGAGGTCGGTGACCCCGGCGGCCACCTGCTGCATCTCGCCCAGGCCCTTGTAGACGGCCTCCAACTGCTTAGAAACCATTTCGAAGCTCTTGCTGATGCGGTTCTCCAAAGTGGACTGGAGCTTCTCGTCCACCACCTGCTGCATCTGATCCAGCCGCTTGTTGTTGTCCTCCTGCAGGGCGGAGAGGCGCTTCTCCATGGTGGAGCGGATGCTGTCAAGCCTGTCCGTGTTGGTGCGCTCGAAGGTGCCCAGCCGCTCCAGATTGGCCTTTTCAAAGGCGTCCAGCCGCAGCTCCACGCTCTGCTGGAAGCTGCGCTGGTTGTCGTTCTGCTGTTGGGCGAAGTTCCGCTGGCCGTTGTCCATGAGCTGGCCGAAGCCGCCCAGGGCGGAGTGGACCGCGTCGTTGAGCTCCCGCCGCTGGTCGGACAGCTTGTCCAAAATATCCTCGTACAGGTCCTCCTGCCGAAGCTGGACCACCAGGATGATGAGGATGATGAGGGCGATCAGGGACAGGGAGGAAACGATCAAAATGGCAAGTTCCATAACATATCTCCAAGCTGAAGTCGGATACAGTATACCACAAAGGAAGGGGACGGCACAAGCTTATGCGCCGGTGGGGAAGCAGACGCAGATCACGTCGTGGACCTGTCGGTCCTTGCTGGGGGAGTTGATGACGTCATCCAACCAGGTCATATGGGCCGTGGCGCCGCCGTCCAGGTTGTAAGCCCGCACACAGCCCAGGGCATACATGAGCTGGCTCAATTCCGGCATGTCGAGGCCGCCAGAGTACCGGCCCTGCCGTCCGTCCACCAGCACCAGACAGTAGTGGCCCGGCTCATAGTAACCGATGACGGAGCGGGGGTTCCGGCCCCATACACCGGTGTTGAATTTGGTCTTGGGCTGACCGTCGTGGTCCAGGAGCTCCGGCCCGAAATGCCAGCTCTGCCAGGGGTCCTGCTCCATGATCTCCTCGATGGGCACGGATCCTGGCACATAGGTCTCCATCACGCCGTCCGGGTACAGGACGCACAGGTCGGAGGAGTACCGCTTCTTTCGGAACACCTCCCCGTTGCGGACGATGAGACCGTTTTCGTGCCAGCGGGCGAAGTCGCCGGAGATGGCGACGATGCAGTTGTTGTTCCGGGCGATCTTCTCCATGGACGTGACGCCGCCGGCCCCGTAGGTGCCCTTAGCGAAGGCGGTGGTCAGGACGTGGACATCCTGAAGGAGCACGTCGGCCACGTAGAAGGTCACGGGTTTGCCGTAATTGATCTCGTCCCGGTACATGTCCCAGGAGATGGAGATGGTGGGGTTGGAATAGGTGTGATCGGTCACCACCTCCTCGTCGGAGAAGCGCCAGGCGTACTTGCCGCCCAGCAGACCGGACGAGGCTGGGGACGCCGTGGGGGTCGCTGCAGGCTCCAGAGTGGGACCGGGGGTATAGAGGTAGTCAGAGGGCAGGGAAGGGACGGAGGTGCCCTTGTATTGGGAGGTGTAATGCTGTTGCTGGACGGGCGGATAGGGGACGGGCGTGGGCTCCGTCGCCACGGTCACGGGACGCCGAAAATGCACCAGCAAGAACGATCCGCAGCAGACGAAGATGACCAGCAGCAGGCATAGAAGCAAAACAGGGCCGTGGCTACGCGAATGAGCGTTCGATGCCTTCATATGCTGCCTCCCTTCCTGTGGTTCGTTTTCATAGTATAGCATGTTTCGAGGGAAAATGCTGGGAATCCCAAAAAATTGACAAAATCATAACATCCGTCGGTTTTGCTTTACAGCGCTTTTTAAACCGTGTATACTTATCCAATCGAAACGGAAGGATCTGGGCACATGAAACGGGTTTTGGGCAGCATCCGTCGGGCGGACGAGCGGTATCATCTGCTGGAGGACGGGGACAAGGTATGCATCGGCGTGTCGGGCGGCAAGGATTCCCTGCTGCTGATGGAGGCGCTGCAGCTGTATCAACGGTTTTCCAAAACGAAGTTTGAGGTATGCGCCGTCACATTGGACCTGGGCATCGTGGAGCAGGATTGGTCCGCCGTAATCGACTTTGCAGACCGCATCGGCATGGACTATTCCCTGATCAAAACCGACATCGGGGACGTGGTCTTCAACATCCGGGAGGAAAAGAGCCCCTGCGCCCTGTGCGCCAAGCTCCGCCGGGGCGCCCTCAACAACGCCGCCCGGGACAGGGGCTGCAACAAGGTGGCGTTAGGGCACAACCGGGAGGACGTGATCGAGACCTTCTTCATGAGCTTGCTCTACGAGGGCCGGGTAAACACCTTCGCGCCGGTGACCTATCTATCCCGCTCCGACGTGACCGTCATACGCCCTTTGGTGTTTCTGCCGGAGAAGCACGCCCTGTCCGTGGCCCGGCAGCGGGAATACCCCGTGCAGAAGGCCAACTGTCCCGCGGCGGGCCATACGAAGCGGGAGGAGGCCAAGGAGCTGATCCGGCATCTGTCCACCCTGGTGCCGGACGTGGAGGAGAAGCTGATCCACGCCATCGCCAACACGGAGAAGTACGGGCTGTGGGATAGGATGCGGCTCAGGTACGACCATCCCCTGTTCACCGGGCCCGTCACGGACAAGAACGTGCCCGCGGACCGAAATAAGGAAGAATAAAAAGAGGACCCCCTCCGGATGGGAGGGGGTCCGTCATGTGCTGCCTGTTTTGCTTAGCTGTCCTTCTTGGGCACTTCGCTCTCCGGCTTGATGAACTGGGCGGACATATAGCCCTTGGCATCGGTGCCGGCTACCTGGACGTAGTAGTAGTCGCCCTCCTGATGGAAGATGTAGACCAGCTTCCCTTCGTAGTATTGTCCCAGGGACTTGTTGGTCACGCCGGGACCCTCCCGCAGGGCCAGGTTGCTGGAGGTGATGTTGCCTTTGATGGTGCCCTCCGGCTGGTCGCTGCCGGTGGAGGTCTCTCCCAGGGCGGAGAGGAGCTTTACGAACTTCTTGGCGATATAGCCGTACTTCTTCGTCTCGTTCACCAGCAGGAAGTAGAAGTCGCCGTCCTCCGCATAGACCGTCAGCTTGGTGCCGCTTTTAAGGCCGGTGGCGATGATCGAAGTATTCGTACTGGGTCCCTGGCGCATGTTCACGCCGCTCTTGGTGAGCTTGCCCTCTGCCGCACCGGCGATCATCTCCGCCGTAGGCTCCAGCAGCGCGTTGGGATCGTCAGAGAGGACGACTGTGGGTTCGGGGGTGTCGGTGGCGCTGGGATCGGGCGTATCGGGGGCAGGCGTCTCCTCCTCCGGCGTCTCGACGGGCTCAGGCGTATCCGTCGGCGCGGCCGTGGGCGCCGGGTGGTACTCAGAGGCGGCGGGCGAAGCGGAGGCTTCTACAGCCTTATTGCCGCTGCAGGCGCCGAACCCCTTGGTCGCGAAGGCGACGATGATGAGCGCCAGGAGCAAAACGCCCACCGCTGCTAAAAACAGATAGCCCTCCCGGGTGATGATCAGCTTTTTGCGCTTAGCCATATGCATACCTCTTTCCGTATTTCAATAGTATACAAACATAGTATACTCCATAATTTGAAATTTTTAAAGCCCCAAATCTGTCATTCTTCCATTTTTATTTTAATTTTTGAATAGAATTTTCCACACGAAAGAAGCAGTTAGCAATTGCTAATCTATTGGCAAGACGAATATCTTGTGATAAAATACGTTCGTAACAATGTGCCTATGCAAAACAGGCGGTTGTTGTATGTCATTTGGAAGCCCGAAACAAATCAACAAGGAGGATGTGTATGACTAGTACGAAGACCACGATCCCATTCACCGGCACGGCCGAACAGGAAGCCGCGCTCAAACAGGTCATTGCGGATCACAAGGGAAAGCCCGGCGCTCTGATGCCCGTAATGCAGAAGGCGCAGGATATCTATGGGTATCTGCCCATAGAGGTGCAGACGATGATCGCTGAGGGACTGGGCTGCTCCCTCGAACAGGTCTATGGTGTTTCCACCTTCTACGCCTGGTTCAGCCTTGAGCCGAAGGGAAAGCATCTGATCCGCGTATGCCTCGGCACTGCCTGCTACGTAAAGGGTTCTCAGGACATTCTGGACGAGCTGGTGAAGCTTCTGGGCGTCACCGCTGGTCACACCACCCCCGACGGCATGTTCACCATCGAAGCCGCCCGCTGCCTGGGCTGCTGCGGTCTCGCGCCGGTCATGATGATCGACGATCAGGTTTATGGCCGTCTGGTCCCCGCCGACGTGAAGGGGATCATCGACAAGATCCGCGCCGAGTAACATCCCTATGAAATTGGAAGAAGTCGCCCGCCTGGTCGGTGCAAAGGTATATACGGGAGAGGAGATGCTGGACATGGAGATCGATTCCGCGTTCAGCAGCGACATGATGAGCGACGTTCTTGCCTACGCGCAGGATCAGGCGCTGCTCCTCACGGGGCTCAACAACCCCCAGGCCGTGCGTACCGCGCTGATGCTTGATATGAGCTGCATCCTCTTCGTCCGGGGCAAGGAGCCTGCGGAGGAAGTGGTGTCGCTTGCAAAACTGAGCCACATCGCTGTCCTGGCCACCGCTATGACCATGTATGAGGCGAGCGGGAGGCTTTACGAAGCTGGACTGCACAGGTGATCCCCATGACCGAACCGTTGCATGTACATTATACGGTCGATGGCGGAAACTTCACCTCCGCAGGCGAAGCATCCGTCAAGGTGAAGCGGCTTTTGCGGCAGCTGGGCTGCTCTCCGGAAACGATCCGACGGGTCTCTATCGCCATGTACGAGGGCGAGATCAACATGGTCATCCACGCCAACGGCGGCGACGCCGATATCTACGTGGACGATACCACCATCAAGATCGTGCTCAAGGACACCGGCCCCGGCATCAAGGACGTGGAGCAGGCCATGCAGGAAGGCTATTCCACCGCGCCGGACAACATCCGCGCCCTGGGATTCGGCGCCGGCATGGGCTTGCCCAACATGAAGCGCTACTCCGACACCTTCGCTATCGACAGCGTCGTGGGTCAGGGGACCACCATCGAACTGGGATTCGAGAACAGGTAACACAAGAAAGAGGGAAGCATGGAATACAGGCACTCCGTTTCACTGGATCTGGATAAATGCAAGGGTTGCACCCATTGTCTGCGGCGCTGCCCTACGGAAGCTATCCGCATCCGTGACGGTCATGCCGTGATCAATGCCATCCAGTGCATCGACTGCGGCGAGTGCATCCGGGTCTGCCCCTACAAGGCCAAGCGGGCCATCTGCGACAGCCTGGAGGACCTGGATCGCTCGAAGTACCTGATCGCCCTGCCGGCTCCTTCGCTCTTTGGTCAGTTCATCAACGTGACCGACGTGGACTACGTGCTCCAGGGCTTGCTCGACATGGGCTTCAACGACGTGTTCGAGGTGTCTCGCTGCGCGGAGATCATCACGGAATACACCCGTCGCTACATGAAGCGGCCCGACATCCCCCGTCCGGCCATCAGCTCCGCCTGCCCGGTGGTGGTGCGTCTCATCACCATCCGCTTCCCGTCCCTCATAGACCATATCGTGCCGCTGATGCCTCCTATCGAGCTCGCCGGCCGCATGGCCAAGGAGGAGGCGCTCAGGAAGCATCCGGAGCTGAAGAAGGAGGACATCAAGACGGTGTTCATCAGTCCCTGTCCGGCCAAGTTCAGCTGGGTCAAGAACGGGGACAAGGAGGACGAAGAGCCCTGCGTGGACTACGTCGTATCCATCAGCGAGGTATACTTCAAGCTTCTCAACGCCATGAAGCCCAAGGGCACCCCAACGATCACCAGCGAGTCTGGCATGATCGGCCTTGGCTGGGCCTCCTCCGGCGGCGAAGGCTCGGCGCTGATGAACGATCGGTATCTCGCTGCCGACGGCATCGAGAACGTGATCCGGGTGTTGGACAGCATCGAGATGGGCAACTTCCCCAGCGTGGAATTTGCTGAGCTGGACGCCTGCAACGGCGGCTGTGTGGGCGGAGTCCTTACGGTGGAAAACCCCTACATTGCCCAGGTCCGTTTGCAGACCCTGCGCCGGTACATGCCGGTGAGCCTCAATCATGTGCCCCGTCAGATCGGGGACGTGGACGTGCCGGAGGATATCCTGACCGTGAAGCCGGCCACCTTCGCCAACGTATCCGCCCTGAACAGCAGTCGCTTCGAGTCCATCCGCATGATGGCAGACATCGAGAACATCCATGAAAGCCTGCCGGCTTTGGACTGCGGCTCCTGCGGCGCCCCCAATTGCCGCGCCTTTGCGGAGGATGTGGTGAAGGGGGAGGCGAAGATCGACGAGTGCATCGTCCATATGCGGGAACACCTGAAGAATCTGATGAGCGAAATGGAGAAGAAGTCATGACCGTGTTTGAGATCAGAGATGCGCTGAAACTGGAACCCCTGCACGAGGCCGAGGATCGGCCGGTCACCGGCGGCTACGCGGGCGACCTGCTGAGCTGGGTCATGGGCCGGGCCCAAAGCGGCGACTGCTGGATCACCATCATGTCCAACCGGAACGTGCCGGCCGTCTGTTCCCTGACGGACGCGGCCATGGTCATCTTCGCGGAAGACGTGACGCCGGACGAAGCGGCGCTGGAGGCAGCGGTGGAAAACGATCTCAACTTCTACCGTTCCCCCTTGTCGGTGTTCGACCTGTGCGCCAAGGTAGCCGCCCTGCTCTCATGAACGCCTTTGCCGTAGATCTGCACATCCATTCCTGCCTTTCCCCCTGCGGAGAGGACGATATGACCCCCTGCAACATCGCGGGGATGGGATATCTCAATGGACTCAAGATCATGGCGTTGACGGATCACAACACGGCGAAGAACTGTCCTGCCTTCTATGCCGCCTGCCGCGAATACGGCATCGTGCCCGTGCCGGGCATGGAGCTGACTACGGCGGAGGACGTCCACATGGTTTGCTTGTTCCCCGAGCTTGAAACGGCTCTGCAGTTCGACAAGCTGGTGGAGGAACGGCGCATGAAGGTGAAGAACAAACCGGAGATCTTCGGCGAGCAGATCATAATGGGCGAAGGAGACGTGCCTGTGGGCAACGATCCCTGGTTCCTTCCGGCGGCCACCTCCCTTTCCATCGAGGAAGGGGCGAAGCTGGTCCGATCCATGGGTGGAGTATGCTACCCGGCCCATATCGATCGGGAAGCCAACGGCCTCTTGGCGGTGCTGGGATTCTTCCCGGACGAACCGGTGTTCACCCTGGCGGAGGTCCATGACGAAGACAAGCGAGACTTGGCGGAAGGACGGAAGATCCTGGTATCTTCGGACGCCCATCGGCTGTGGGAGATCAGCGACGGCAGCTTCTGCGTACATCTGGACGTGGATCCGGAGGCGGGGGAGGAGGCCATACGCAAAGCCCTCTTTACCATGTTGGAGAAGAAATCATGAAGGAACTGTCCCTGAACATCTTGGATATCGTGCAGAACTCCGTTTCCGCCAAGGCCAGTTTGATCCAGATCCTGCTGGCTGAAACGGAAAAGACGCTGCGCATCACCATCGAGGATGACGGCAAGGGCATGTCGCCCGACTTCCTGAAAACGGTGATGGATCCCTTCTCCACCACGCGCAAGACCCGCAAGGTAGGCATGGGCATCCCCCTGTTCAAACTGGCGGCGGAGCAGACCGGCGGCGAACTGACTATTTCTTCCAAAACCATAGAGATGAGCCCGGAGGACCACGGAACGGTCATTTCAGCGTTCTTCTATAAGGATCACATGGATTTCACCCCTTTGGGGGACGTGGTGTCCACTTTGATCAGTCTCATTCAGGGCTGTCCTGACGTGGACTTCCTCTTCGAGCATGAGCTGCCCAACGGGGAAACGGTACACTTGGACACACGGGAGATGAGGGAAGCTCTGGGAGACGAGATCCCGCTCAACAGCTTCGAGGTCCTGGAATGGGCCCGAGAGAGCTTGAACGAGCAATACGGTTTTTAGGCGAAAGCTTACAACATAACCAAAAACTACGAAAGGAAAACAACTATGAAAAGTCTTGAGGAACTTGCAGCGATTCGGAACAAAATGAAGGATAGGGTCGCTCTGCGCGAGAAGGACGGCGATATCCGCATCGTCGTCGGCATGGCCACCTGCGGTATCGCCGCCGGCGCCCGGCCCGTGCTCAACGCCTTTGTGGAGGAAGTCAGCAAGCAGCATGCCGACAACGCCACCGTGACCCAGACCGGCTGCATCGGCATGTGCCGGCTCGAGCCCATCGTGGAGGTCTTTGAGGGCGGCAAGGAGCGGGTCACCTACGTGAAGGTAAAGCCCGCCATGGTCCCCCGGATCGTCAAGGAGCACATCCTTGGCGGAAAGCCCATCACCGAATACACCATCGGTGCCGCAGAATAATAACGGAGGTTATTGAGAATGATTCGTACACATGTAATGATCTGTGGCGGTACGGGCTGTACCTCTTCTGACAGCCCCAAGATCGCCGAAGCCATGGAGCAGGAGATCGTCAAACTGGGTCTGCAGGATGAAGTCAAGGTCGTGCGCACCGGCTGCTTCGGCCTTTGCGAAATGGGCCCCGTCATGATCATCTATCCCGATGGCACCTTCTACTCCCGCGTGAAGGTCTCCGATGTGCCCGAGATCGCCTCCGAGCATCTCCTGAAGGGCCGTATCGTGGAGCGCCTGGTCCACCGTGATTCCGAGGGCGGCCAGAAGGTCGAGGTCCCCACCCTGAAGGACATCGAGTTCTACAAGCCCCAGCTCCGTGTGGCGCTCCGCAACTGCGGCGTCATCAACCCGGAGGACATCGAGGAGTACATCGCCATGGACGGCTATTCCGCCCTGGGCAAGGTCCTGACCGAGATGACCCGCGAGCAGGTCATCGAAGAGGTCACCAAGTCCGGCCTGCGCGGCCGCGGCGGCGCCGGCTTCCCCACCGGTCTCAAGTGGAAGTTTGCGGCGGTCAACCAGACTCCCAACAAGTACGTGGTCTGCAACGCCGACGAGGGCGACCCCGGCGCGTTCATGGATCGTTCCGTCTTGGAAGGCGATCCCCACGCCATCCTGGAAGCCATGTGCATCGCGGGCTATGCCATCAACGCGAACCAGGGCTACATCTACGTCCGTG
>JBGVAK010000085.1:0-4832 GCA_045224495.1 Christensenellales bacterium | reverse complement strand
TCAAGATCATCAACAACTCCGAGATGAAGAACATCCTGAACCGGTCCGACAACGTGTCCCGGGCGGTCAGCGACATCGCCATCCCCTACGAGACGGACCTGGAGGCCCTGGAGGAGAAGCTCCCCGGGCTCATGGAGGAGATCTTTGCGGCGCGCCAGGACGTGATGCTGGCCGCGCCCAAGTATCTGGGGGTCCAGCAGCTGGCGGATTCCGCCGTCCTGCTGCGGTTCGTGGTGGAGGTGGCCGAGAAGGATATCTACACCGGCGCCCGTGTCCTCAATCGAGACCTGTGGCTGGGCTTCCGCAAACTGGGCGTGGAGTGCCCCTTCCCCCAGGTGGACGTACACAGCAAGTAAGATTTCATGCGCACCCCCCCAAGCGACCGGGAATATGCGCGCCTGCCGGAGGAGTTTTCAACCCCCCTGGACCAGGTGACTCCGCCGCCGCCTGAATTCGGCAGCGGCGGGCCCGGTGTGCCCTCCCGCAAGAAGAAACGGCTGCTGCGGTGGCTTACGGTCAGCGCGGCCATGGGCCTTGCCGTCGCTACGACGCTGGTCGGGGAGAAAGATCGGGCCGCGGAGACGCCTGTCCCGACGGCCACGCCGGCGGTCGTGACGGCGTCCCCCACACCGGAGCCTTCGGCGACACCCATGCCGACACCGACGCCGACGCCAACACCGACGCCGACGCCCACGCCGACGCCTACGCCCACGCCGACGCCCACACCAACGCCTACACCTACGCCGACGCCAACACCGACGCCTATGCCGACGCCCACACCGACACCGACGCCTACACCGACGCCCACGCCTACGCCTACACCGACGCCAACACCGACGCTGACGCCGACGCCAACACCGACGCCGACGCCTACACCCGAGCCGACGCCGGCGATCGTCCCTGCCGCCAGCCTCACCTTCTACCGTACCAGCGAGGTCTATCACGGCATGGTGGTCCTGGAGGCCCCGGAAAGGATCAGCGACCTGACGGTCCGCATCTGGGACCGGGTGCTGGAGGAGCCCATGTGGGAGTACGTCCTCACGGCGGAGGAGATCGCCTCCGGCAGGTATACGCTTCCGGACTTCGATCTGGGCGCCAGCGAGTTTGCCCAAAAGCACTGGGATCAGCTCATGGAGGGCTATCTGCCCGATCCGGTGCTGCAGGTCGTCTTCACCGCCCACATCGACGACGGGGAGCAGACCTTCACCGAGGAAGCCGAAGCCGCTTACGAACTGTGGGTCGGTGCTCGCTACGATCTGAAGGACCCCAACGAGGACTTCCTCCACACCTTCATGGAGGAGACCACCTATCCGGACTGCTTCGTCATCCGCATCGACCCGGCACCCTACGGGGGACTGAACCTGTATTACGGCGAGGATGCGGAGCTGCAGCCCGGGGACCTGTCCGTGATCCTCAAGGCTGACGGACAGACGCTCTCCGGCGACGGCTGGCATATGGAGAAGGCCGAGACCGTCTATGACGAGGGCACCCTCTATGCCTACGCCCTGGTGATCCCCCGGCCCGAGAGCCTGCCGGAGCACGGCACGGCGGAGGTATACATCACCCGCAAGCTCATCCACTATCCCGCGACCGTGAGCACGGAGATGCATACCGTCGAATACTGACGTCATCCCACCCCAGAAGGAACGGACACACGGTCCGTTCCTTTTTTTGTCGCCCGCACGTTTCGGCGCATATGGGCGGCGGCGCGGTCATAGGGTGTACCATGATTTCACGGAGGTGCAACATGCCGATCATCGTGCTGACAAAGAAAAACCTGCTCATCGCTCTTTTGTGCGTGGCGCTGCTGGCGGGAGGGATCTTCCTGTGGCTGCGGTTCCGCGATCGGCCCAGGGGGGCGCAGATCGCTTCCGTCATGGCTCAGGTGGAGAACTACGAGCTGAACGTGCTGCCTATGAAGGATCGGCAGCTGCCCGTCTATGGCGTGGGCCGGGGGGACAACCAGATCGCCCTCACCATCGACGCCGCATGGGACGCGGACAAGACGCCCTTCATCCTGGACACGTTGGACAAATACAACATCAAGGCCACCTTCTTCCTCTGCGGCGTGTGGGTCAAGCAGTACCCCGACTTCGTCAAGGAGATAGCGAAGCGCGGCCACGAGATCGGCAACCACAGCCTGACCCATCCCCATATGAGCCGCATGGACAGCATCGCCATCCAGAAGGAGCTTTCCGACCTGGACGACATGCTGGAGGAGCTGACGGGTCGGCGCAGCACCCTCTTTCGGCCCCCCTTCGGCGAGTACAACGACACGGTCATCAAAGCCGCCCACGAGGCAGGCTACGAGGTGATCCAGTGGTCCCGGGACACGGTGGACTGGAAGCAGGACCGCAGCGCCCAGACCATTTTAGACGGGGTCCTTAAAAAACTCCAAAGCGGGGACATCATCCTCTGCCACAACAACGGCTACAAGATCGAAACGTATCTGCCGGTGCTCATCGAGACCGCCCAGCAGAAGGGCTTTCGCTTCGTGACCGTCTCCGAGCTCCTCCTCTCCGGCGAAACGTCCATCGACAGCAACGGCATCCAGCAGGCCAAAAAGCGGCCGTGAGCCGCAGGCTGTCGTATAAGGCGGCAGACCATTTGCGGCAAAGAGGACAGAACAAACCGGCAGAAGGAAATGGCGCAAATCCGCCATTTCTTATGAACAGATGCCGCAAATGAACGGCGTTTTCGCCCTCTCGCGGTACTTTTATACAGCTTCGGGGCGAAGAACGCCGTTTCTGCCATCCTTCTCAACAGCCTGATCAAACAAAGGAAGCCGCAGGCTGTCGTATAAGTCACCGATTCCTTGGGGCAGACTATGCCCATGAAGCAGCGGACGAGGAAGATCATGGCAGCGGGGCTCAGCGCCCTGCTGTTTTTGTGGTACTACTCCCCGGCCATGATCGCCCTTCGATCCATGCCCGAGGGCGTGGCGCCGGGGACGGCCATGGCGGCAGCGCCCCTGGTTCGAGCCGAGGCAAGGCCCGTGCGGACCAGCAAAGACGCGCACATTAGGGGGACGGAGCGCTCCTACCGCCTTTTGGGTCTGGTGCCCCTGAAGACGGTCCGGGAGGTGGAGGGCCTGCCCGTCGTACGGCTGGGGGGACAGGCCGTGGGCATCGTCCTCTACACCAAGGGCGTCCAGGTGGTGGGTTTGACCATGGTGGAGACGGCTCAAGGCGACATGTCGCCCGCCTCTGCTGCCGGGCTCAGAAAGGGCGACAGCATCCTGGCGGTGGACGGGCAGCGGGTCTCGGGGGCCGCGGGCTTGTCGGCCCTGCTGCAGGACAGGGAGCAGGTGACGTTGACCGTTCAGCGGGCGGAGGAGACGCTGGCCCTGATGCTGCGGCCTGCCGTGGCCCGGGACGGAGGGCAAAAAAAGCTGGGGGCCTGGGTGCGGGAGAGCACCTCCGGCATCGGCACCCTGTCCTTTCGCCGGGGAGACAGGTTCTGTGCTCTTGGGCACGGGGTCACGGATGTGGACACGGGCTACACCCTGCTGACGGACCGGGGCTTCGTCACCCCTGCCGCCGTCACCGCCGTGCTGCGGGCATCGTCAGGCCAGGTGGGGGAGCTGTCCGGGACCTTCTCCACCCGGGAGACCAACGCTGTGGGCCACATCGACACCAACGGCGGCTACGGCGTGGCTGGATCCTGCCGGGGCGGCGACGACCTGTGGGGCTGTGAGGTGCCCCTGGCGGCAGCGTCTCAGGTGCAGACCGGGGACGCTACCCTCTACTCCGCGGCGAACGGGAGCCTCCGGGGCTACGAATGCAGGATCATCCGCCTGAAGGTCCAGAGCGCCCCGGGCATCCAGGGCATGATGGTGGAGGTCACGGACCCGGATCTCTTGGCCCTTACCGGCGGCATCGTCCCCGGCATGAGCGGCAGCCCCGTGGTCCAAAATGGCCGCCTGGTGGGCGTGGTGACCCACGTGTTCGTCAACGAGCCCAAGCGGGGCTATTGCGTCTATGCCCAATGGATGCTGGAAAAACTGTTTCAATAAATGCGATAAATATGGATAATTGCGGAATTATGTAATATTCATAATTTATTCATACAATTTGCGCGATTTTCGACGGCAAACATCTTGAAATAAAGCAGGAATCTGTGTATTATTCTACGTGAACCGAGAAATAAGGCGGTTTCATATTTATTCACATTATTACATTTTCAGCCGGGAGGTCACATGAAGACACTTCGCATCGTCAGTGCGGACATGGGGGCGGCGGAAAGCCTGCAGACCATGCTGATCCGCAACAAGCAGTTTCGTGTTTTGCCCGTTTTGCGGGATGGCAGAGAGCTTTTGGAACGGTATATGGAGGAGCGCACGGACGTGCTGCTTATCGACCTCGAATTGCCGGGCATCGACGGTTTGGAGATCGTGGAAGCAGTGCAGGCTTTGCCCATCCTTCGACGGCCCCAGCTGTTCGTCATGGCGGGGGAGGGCACGTCCGCCGTGCTGGAGCGCGTGGGGGACGAGATCGCCTACTGCTTCCTAAAGCCCTTGGATCCCAGGAAGGTGGCCGCCGAACTCTTTGCTCTGACCCGCGGCGAAGCGCCTGTGGGCCGACCTGACTATGGGTACATGGCGTATCTGGTGACCCGCACCCTCTTTTCCCTGGGCGTGCCGCCTCACCTACAGGGGTATCACTTGCTCCGAGAGGCCATCATGCTGGTGAACTGCGCCGAGCATCCCTCCCGGCTGTCCGTCATGAAGGATATCTATCCCGCCGCCGCCCGGCTCTGCGGCACCTCCGTGTCCATGGCCGAGCACGCCATGCGCCACGCCATCGAGTGCGCCTGGATGCGGGCGGACATCA
>JBGVAK010000084.1:0-9594 GCA_045224495.1 Christensenellales bacterium | reverse complement strand
GTGAAGGAATACAAGAACACGGACATGGTGGAGAAAGAGGTCTACAACGAGAAGGGTCAGGTCTCCAAGGAGGAGAAGCCCCAGGATAAGCCTTCCAAGCTCCATGCCCGCCGTCAGATCATGAGCTATCTGTACGACATTCCTGAACCCAAGAAGGACAAGGAGACCAAGAAGGAGTACCGGGACCGCACCAAGGGCAACAACCATCCCGTGGTGGAGAAGCTCTTCCGTGAGCTGGCCCCCAAGTACGACGGCCGCATCCAGGAAGGCAAGAAGGGTGGCTACACCCTTATGTACAAGCTGGGCGTCCGCCGCGGCGACGCCGCCCCCATGGTGGTGCTGGAGCTGGTCTAAAAAACCGCATACCGCAACGCATAAGGACCTGTCGAAGGACGGGTCCTTTTTGATTCCGCATCGTTCGTTCGCGCTCCTGACCATCTTTTGGCCGCTTGCAAGTAAAAACGGAGGATGGTATACTATACCCAGGAACAGGAAGGGGGAAACCGCGATGAAAAGATTCTTCTCCATGTGTCTCGCCGTGCTGATGTGCCTTGGCCTTGTGTGCGCCGTCATCCCCGACAGCCGGGCGGGCGACGCGCCCATCCAGAAGGGCGGCGACGAAGTCACCGCTACGGACGACGTGAAGGTGAACGACATCGTCACCTTCGGCACCTATCCCTACGAGTCCTATAACGATTTCAGGCCCATCGAGTGGATCGTGATCAACAAGACCGGCACCAGGATGACCCTGCTGTCTCGGTACCTAATAGAGACCCGCCGCTTTCACAAGAAGGACGAGCGGGTCACATGGCAGACCAGCACCCTCAATGCCTGGCTCAACGCCGACTTCAAAAACACCGCCTTCACCACGGACGAGCAGAACCTGATCAACGGCGGCATCACCATCCCCAGCCTGGCGGAGGCCCGCAACCTGTCCGTGGACAAGCGTTACGCGGAATTCACGCCCTATGCCGTGGCCCAGGGCGGTGACACGGCTCGGAACATCTGGTGGCTCCGGGACGGCATCCAGGTTAGGCTGTACAACGGCGCGGATATCAATTGCGCCTCGGTGGTCCAGATGGGAGACGTGCATGAGGCTGCCTACCTGGTCACCTTCGGCGGCAAGGGCGTCCGGCCCATGGTCCAGATCGATTTCGACCGGCAGAGCAGCGAGGAATCGGAGGACCTGTATCCTGCAGAGGAGACGGGCCTGCTCATGAAGGGCAACCGGGTGGTCACCTCTGCGGATGAGGTGAAGATGTACGACGACATGACCTTCGGGGCGTATCCCCAGGACAGCAAATACGACGAGCCCATCCATTGGATCGTCATCGGCAAGTACAAGACCAAGATCCGGCTGATGTCGGTCCGGGCGCTGGACAGCCGCCCCTATAACGACTCCCATCGGGAAGTGCGCTGGGAATCCAGCACCCTGTATCGCTGGCTGAACGATACCTTCCTGAACTCCGCCTTTGCCCCCTTGGAGCAGTCCATGCTGTCGGAGAACATCACCCTGCTCAACGTGGAGGAAGCCAAGGCCCTGCCGGAGGAGCTGCGGATCACCACCTCCACCAAGTACGCCATTTCCCGGGGCGCCGATCCGGAAAAGTGCTTCTGGTGGCTGAAGGACAGCATGATGCGCCAGGTCCAGGAGAACACCTGGCCCTATCAGATGGTGGATATGTACTGCGGCTCCGTGGTGCTGGACACCGGCGAGGTCACCAAGGGCTCCTACCGGGTGGACCTGGGGCACAAGACTATCCGCCCCGTGATCGTCATCGACTTAGCTCTCCTGCCCAGCGACCTCTCCTGAGGAAAAACAGACTGCAACGCAAAGGAGCCGCATCCGCGGCTCCTTGTTGTTTTGGCTTCTTTAGCTCTGCACCAGATACTCGGAGATGAAGGCGTCCAGGTCCCCGTCCATAACGGCCTGGATGTTGCCGTTCTCCACGCCGGTGCGGTGGTCCTTCACCAGGGTGTAGGGCTGGAAGACGTAGGAGCGGATCTGGCTGCCCCATTCGATCTTCTTCATGACGCCCTTCAATTCTGCCATCTGAGCTTCCCGCTCCCGCTCCTGCAGCTCCAGCAGGCGGCCCTTCAGAATGCGCATGGCCATCTCCTTGTTCTGCAGCTGGCTCCGCTCGTTCTGGCACTGGACCACGATGCCCGTGGGCAGGTGGGTGATGCGGATGGCGGAGGAGACCTTGTTCACGTTCTGGCCGCCGGCGCCGCCGGAGCGGTAGGTGTCCACCCTCAGGTCCTCCGGGTCGATCTTGATATCGTTGTTGTCGTCGTCGAAGATAGGCGTCACGTCCAGGGAGGAGAAGGAGGTGTGCCGCCGGGCGTTGGCGTCGAAGGGGGAGATGCGGACCAGCCGGTGCACGCCCTTCTCCGCCTTCAGGTACCCGTAGGCGTTCTCCCCGTCCACCTCGAAGGTGACGGACTTGATGCCCGCGTCGTCGCCCATGAGGAGGTCGATCTCCTTCACGGACCAGCCCCGGCGCTCGCAGTAGCGGCTGTACATCCTATAGAGCATCTCCGTCCAGTCCTGGGCCTCGGTGCCGCCGGCCCCCGCATGGAGGCTCAGCACGCAGTTATAGGCGTCGTAGGGGCCCTTGAGGAGCATTTCGAGCCGCAGGGCGCCCACCTTCTTTTCGAGGTCTTCGAGCTCCGTCTTGATCTCCTCGATGATGCTCTCGTCGTCCTCTTCCTCGGCCATCTCGATGAGGGTCTGGATGTCCTCCCGGCTGCCGTTGAGCTTAGAGAGGCGCTCCAGCTTGCTCTTGATGCTTTTGACCCGCTGGGTCACCTTGTTGGCGGCGTCCACGTCGTTCCAGAAGTCGGCGGCGCTCATCTGGTCCTCGAGGCCTTTGAGCTCCGTCTGCAGTTCCTCGGGGCGCATCTGGGCGTTGGCCTGCTCCAGGGTCTTGCTGAGCTCGCCCAGCTTGAATTTATACTCGTCCAATACGACCATCGTTTCTCTCTCCCTCAATTATTTCGCGTTCCTGCCGCAGCAGTTCTTGTACTTCTTTCCGCTGCCGCAGGGGCAGGGGTCGTTCCGGCCGATCTTCTCCGCGGCCAGCTTCTTCTTGGGGGCGTTCCCCTCGGGGGCTGGGGTGTCCACGGGTTTGGCCACCTGCTGCCGCACCACGGGCGCCCGGCGCACGCCCACCCTGAGGAGCCCCTTGACGGCCTCCTCTCGGATCTGGGCCACCATGGTGTCGAACATCTCGAAGCCCTCGTTGGTGTAGGCCACCACCGGGTCCTTCTGGGCGTAGGCGCGAAGGCCGATGCCCTGCCTCAGCTGATCCATGGCGTCGATGTGGTCCATCCAGTGGGTGTCCACGGTGCGCAGGAGGACCACCCGCTCCACTTCATGCAGGTCGATGCCCGCCTCCTTCAGCTCCGCTTCCTTGGCGGCCAGCTGCCTGTCGATGAAGGCGCGGCAGATCTGGTGGAGGTCGCTGTGGCTGGGCCGCTTCTTGTCGAAGCCGGCGAAGACGTCCACGGGCTTCGTGCCGCACAGGTCGCATATCTCCTTGCTGACCAGGCTCAAATTCCAATCGCTGTCGTGGCCCTCCTTGGGGCAGTAGGCGTCCACGATGCTGTCGATACTGTCGTCGATCATGCCCAGGAAGCTGTCGTGCATGTCCATGCCCAGGAGCACCTGGCGGCGCTGGCCGTAGATGATCTCCCGCTGCTTGTTCATGACGTCGTCGTACCGCAGCACGTTCTTGCGGGTGTCGAAGTTGGTCATCTCCACCCGCTTCTGAGCGCCCTCGATCTGCTTGGTGACCAGACCGCTTTCGATGGGCAGCTCGTCCCCAGGATTCAGCCGGGCCATGATGCTCTCCATCCGATCCGCCCCGAACCGGCGCATGAGCTCGTCCTGCAGCGACACGTAGAACCGGGTGCTGCCCGGGTCTCCCTGGCGGCCCGCCCGGCCCCGCAGCTGGTTGTCAATGCGGCGGCTCTCGTGGCGCTCCGTGCCGATGATGTGGAGGCCCCCCAGAGCCACCACCTGCTCGTGCTCCCTGTCCGTCTCGGCCTTGAAGGCGTCGTAGTATTCCTTATACTTCTTCCGGGCATTGAGGATCGTTTCGTCCTCGGTCTCGGCGTGGCCTGTGGCCTCCTCGATGAGGTCGTCCTCGAGCCCATCCCGCATGAGGGCTTGCCGGGCCAGAAAGTCCGGGTTGCCGCCCAGGAGGATATCCGTGCCGCGGCCCGCCATGTTGGTGGCGATGGTGACCGCGTTGAGCTTGCCGGCCTGGGCCACGATCTGGGCCTCCTTGGCGTGGAACTTGGCGTTCAACACCTGGTGGGGGATGCCCTCCCGGCTCAGCTTTTCGGAGAGGAATTCGCTCTTTTCCACGCTGATGGTGCCGACGAGCAGGGGCCGACCGGTCTTGTGGACTTCCACGATCTCGTTCACCACGGCCTTGAACTTGCCCGCCTCGGTGGTGTAGACCACGTCCGCCAGATCCTGGCGGATACAGGGCTTATTGGTGGGGACCTCCACCACATCGAGACCGTAGATGGCGGTGAACTCGTCCTCCTCGGTCTTGGCCGTACCGGTCATGCCGGCCAGCTTGTGGAACATGCGGAAGTAGTTCTGGAAGGTGATGGTGGCCAACGTCTTATTTTCCCGCTCTACCTTCACGCCTTCCTTGGCCTCCAGGGCTTGGTGCAAGCCTTCGTTGTACCGGCGGCCGATCATGAGACGGCCAGTGAACTCGTCCACGATCAGCACCTGGCCGTCCTGGACCACGTAGTCCTTGTCCCGGGTGAAGAGGGAGTGGGCCCGCAGAGCCTGCTTGATATAGTGGTTCAACTCCGTGTTCTCCGCGTCGGACAGGTTCTCCACGTTGAAGAACTTCTGGGCCTTCTCGATGCCCTGGGCCGTCAGCTGGACCGTGCGGCGGCGGATGTCGCACATATAGTCGCCGCTGTCCTCCTGCTCGATGCCCATGAGTTGGTCGGACTTGCTGATGTCCTTGATGTCCTCGCCCCGGGTGAGGCGGCGGACGAACCGGTCCGCGTTCTGGTACATCTCGGAGCTTTCCTCCCCCTGCCCGCTGATGATGAGGGGGGTCCGGGCTTCGTCGATGAGGATGGAGTCCACCTCGTCCACGATAGCGTAGTTGAGCTCCCGCTGGACCATGTTCTCCTTGTAGACCACCATGTTGTCCCGCAGGTAGTCGAAGCCGAACTCGTTGTTGGTGCCGTAGGTGATGTCGCAGTTGTAGGCGTCCCGGCGCTCGTCGGCGTCGAGATCGTGGACGATGCAGCCCACGGTGAGCCCCAAAAAGCGGTGGATCTTGCCCATCCACTGGGCGTCGCGCTTGGCCAAATAGTCGTTGACCGTGACGATGTGGACGCCCTTGCCGGTGAGGGCGTTGAGATACGCGGGGAGGGTGGCCACCAGGGTCTTGCCCTCGCCGGTCTTCATCTCGGCGATCCGGCCCTGGTGGAGGACCATGCCGCCCAAGAGCTGCACGTCGAAGTGGCGCATGCCCACGGTCCGGACGGCGGCCTCCCGCACCACGGCGAAAGCCTCGGGGAGCAGGTCATCCAATGTCTCGCCCTTAGAAAGCCGCTCCTTAAAGAGAGCCGTCTGCTGCCGCAGCTCCTCGTCGGTCATAGCCTGGTACTGGGGCTCCAGATCGTTGATCTTGGCCACCACCGGCCGCATCTTCTTCAGCTTCGCTTCGCTGGTGTTGCCCAGCAGTTTATCTAAAAATCCCATTCAGTTCCTATACCTCTCGTGGCAGTGTCATTCGCATAATTCTTCAATATGCAAGTGTACCACAAAAAACCGCCCCCGTAAAGGGCGGATGAATCATACTGACAAAAGATTCACACCGATGACAAACTGTTGCGGGACCCCTACTCCTTCAGCCTGCGGATGACCTCCCGCATCTTTTCCCGCTGGCGGTCGGTGAGGAAGGGGGAGAGGGTGGCGTATATCTCCTCCATGCGGGTGGGGCTCATTTCGCCCGCCTGCTCCTGTTCTCGGGTCATGCGCTTGAGCTCGTCCATGAGCGCGCTCTCGCCGCTGTCCTTTCGCTGGTTCAAAAACCGTTCCATCTCCTCTGGTGTCGTTGGGATCACCCCCTTTGGTATCAGTCTATGCGGCTGGACTCTGAAAGTTGCCCTGTGGCAAGGCAGAGCAGAGGCGCATAGAATTGAGTATGAACGGATTTACGAATCAAAACCGATCCGACTGTCCCGCGGGGCCGCCCATGCCGCCGCCGCACCCGTTGACCTGCGCCCTGGTGCTGGCGGAGCAGGTACGGGCGGAGCGGGGGCGTCTCGGCGTGGAGCAGTACGTGCGCTGCGTGGGCCCCTTATTGCCGCCGACTTTGGCCGAGGAGCTTTCCCGGAGATTGGGCGTTCCCCTGCCGCCGCCACCGCCGCCGCCCGGTCCGCCGCCCAAGAAACCACCGGAGAACAACGGTGGCCTCGATATGCAGCAGCTCCTCAGGATCATGAGCTGCTGGGGTAGGAAATAGAGGAATCTATTGAAAGCACGCACCTTTCTTGAAAGAAAGGTGCAAACCAAAGAACTTTAAGAAGGAGTTATGGTTTCGTGTGGATAACTATACTCCTTCTTAAGCTTCTCTTTTTTGCGCCGCTTTTTCCTCTTCACCGAAGAGAAAAAGCGGCAAAAGAAATAATCATTCTTCAGAGTATTTTAGGCTTGACCAGGTATCCTGTGCCTATCAAAACGACAGGAGCCATCCGCTATGACACTGGAGAAGAGCTTCCCCGCCATGGGGACCGTGCACACCATCACCATTTTCGATGCCGAAGACCCCCGCGCAGCCGGCAACGCCCGGACGTACCTCATGGACCTGAACCGGGCCTGGACCTGCTTCCAGCCGGACAGCCTGATCTCTCGGATCAACCGTCAGGCGGGCAAGGAGCCGGTGCCCGTGGACAGGGACACCTTTGCGGTCCTTCGCCAGGCCAAGGCATACGGGGAACTGACCGAAGGCGCCTTCGACGTGACCGTGGGCCCCTTGGCCGACCTCTGGCGCAGGGCTCTGCGGGAGAAGCAACTGCCCGGGGACGAGGCGATCTGGCAGACCATGGAGCTGGTGGACTATCGGGACGTCCTTTTGGACGAGGGAGCCCAAACGGTCCTGCTCCGGCAGTCCGGCCAGCGGATCGACTTAGGCGGCATCGCCAAGGGCTACGCCGTGGACGGCCTACGAGACTTGCTTCGACAGCGGGACGTCCGACGGGCGCTGCTGGACCTAGGCGGCACGGTGGCGACCCTGGGCTGCCGGCTGCCCGTGGGCATCCGAAACCCCTTCCTGCCCCAAGGCGCGCCCATGGGCACGCTGATGCTGGAGGATCGCGTCGTGGTCACCAGCGGCGTTTACGAGCGCTGCGCCTACATGGGCGGCCGCCGGTACCACCACATCGTGGACCCCCGGACAGGCTATCCCGCCGAAAGCGGCCTGGTGTCCGTATCGTTGGTGGGGGAGAGGGGGGCCGCTCTGGACGCCCTGGCCACCGCCGCGCTGATCCTGGGCCCGGAGCAAAGCATGCCGCTGCTGGCGGCCCAGGGCGTGGACGCCATCTTCGTCACGGACCGGGGCCAGGTCCTGATCACCCGGGGCCTCAAGAACGACTTTCGCCTGCAAACCGAAACCCATACCACCGGCGCTCAGCTGAGCGTCGCATAGAGAGGAGAAACCCATGCAAACCATCCTGAACCAGCTCACCGCCCTCTGGCGGAAAACCGACAAGACCCAGCTGCTGCGCCATGCCGTGCAGCTGCTTTCCTTCCTCCTGTTCCCCGGCCTGTTTTTGACCGTGTTCAACGCTCTGAAGGACGTGGTCGTGGCCCTGGTGACCGGCTCCTTCGCCTTCTCCGCCCTCAGCGGCAGCCTCGTCATCCTGGCGGCGGTGGCGGGGGTCACGGCCCTGTGGGGCCGGTTCTTCTGCGGGTATCTGTGCACCTTCGGCGCGTTGCAGGAGCTGCTGTCCTTCGCGGGTAAGCGAATCCTGCCCGACCGGCGCGCCGTGCCCGAGAAGGCGGACAAGCTCTTAAAATATACGAAGTACGGCGTCCTCTTAGCCGTCGTGCTGCTCGTCTGGGCGTTGCAGCTCCCCGTGGACAGCACCCTGAGCCCCTGGGGCGTCTTCGGCGCTCTGTTGTCCGGAAACATGACCGTCATGGCCGAGGCCGTGCCCACGGTGGGCTTCGGGCTCCTGCTGGGGATCCTGATCGTCTCCCTCTTCGTGGAGCGGGCCTTCTGCCGGTACCTCTGCCCCCTAGGCGCCCTGTTCACGCCCCTGTCCGCCGGGCGGCTGTTCCGCATACGGCGACTGGAGACCGCGTGCACGGGCTGCCAGCAGTGCACCCGGACCTGCGCCATGGGCGTCACCGTCCATGAGGACCCCTTCGTACGCTCCGGGGAGTGCATCGACTGCATGCGCTGCGTCGCCGCTTGCCATCCCCAGGCCCTGCGGACGGCCCCCGTCCCCGCCGTGGCGGGCACAGCTTCGGCCCTGGTCCTGGGCGGCCTCATCCAGGTGGGCAAGATCGCGGTGCCGGAGCAGAGCACCGTGGCGGCCGTGACCGTCAGCGACGTCGCGAGCCAGGTGGTCTCCGCGGAGGACGCCTCGCCTGCCACTCGCTACGCAGACGGCGTCTACACCGGCAGCGGCACCGGCTTTCGCGGCGTGATCTCGGCTCAGGTCACCGTGGAGGGCGGCCGGATCGTAGATGTGACTATCCTTTCCAGTGCCGACGACAAGGACTTCTTCCAGCGGGCTCAGAGCGGCGTCATCCCCGCCATTTTGCAGGCCCAGTCCGTGAACGTGTCCGCCGTCAGCGGCGCCACCTGGTCCTCCCGGGGCATCCTGGAAGCGGTGGCGGACGCCCTCGAGCTGGACGCCTCGGCCCTGCCCGAGATCAGCGGATCCCGGGGCTACGACCGGGGCAGCCGGCCCGGGACCAAGAAACAGGAGGAAAACGGCGACAGCAGGACCCCGCCCTCCGGCGCACCCGGCAGCGACCGCCGCCAGCGCCAGGGGAAACAGGACGGCCAGGATCAGGACGAATCCTCCGCCCCGCGGCAGCGCAAGCAGCGCAAAAGCGATAAGAACCGTAGCTGAAGATACAAAAAGCGCCGACGTTTTCGCGTCGGCGCTGTCTCTTTTGGCGTTGCTTATCCCAGCACATGCCCCATGAAGTAGGGCAGCTGTTTCTTCCACCAGGGCCAGTCGTGGTTCACGTCATAGCCCCAGAAGTCGGCCCAGTGGGGCACGCCCTTCTCCGTCAGGATCACGTCCAATGCGTGGGAGTCGCCCCGCATCTCGTCCTCCCAGGCCCCCTGGCCGCAGCAGAAGATGATGTTCCCCTGCCGGTACAGGTCCATCCAGGGATGATCCGCAGGCATGTTGGGCAAAAAGTGGATGGGGGAGTTGGCGTAGACGAGATCATCCATATACCCGTGGAAGAAGTGGCTGGCGTCGAAGAGCCCGCTGAGGGAGATCAGCGTGTCGAACCGGTCCGGCCGCCGGAAGAAGGCGTTGGCCGCGTGGACCCCGCCCATGCTGCAGCCCGTGGCCATGGCC
>JBGVAK010000083.1:0-2979 GCA_045224495.1 Christensenellales bacterium | reverse complement strand
GGCGTCCATGGCGCCCTCGGTCTTGCCCGCGCCCACGATGGTGTGGAGCTCGTCGATGAACAGGATGATCTTGCCCTCGCTCTGCTTGACCTCGGCGAGGACCGCCTTCAAGCGCTCCTCGAACTCGCCCCGGTACTTGGCGCCGGCCACCAACGCGCCCATATCCAGGGCGAACAGCTGCCGATCCTTCAGGTTCTCGGGCACGTCGCCCCGGGCGATACGCTGGGCCAAGCCCTCCGCGATGGCGGTCTTGCCCACGCCAGGTTCGCCGATAAGACAGGGGTTGTTTTTCGTTTTACGGGACAGGATGCGGATGACGCTCCTTATCTCGCTGTCACGGCCGATGACCGGGTCCAGCTTCTGGTCCTTGGCGAGGGCCGTCAGATCCTGACCGTACTTCTTCAGCACGTCGTAGGTGTCCTCGGGGTTGTCGGAGTTCACCTGGCGGGTGCCCCGGACCTTCTGCAGGGCGGCGAGATACCCCTCCATGGTCACGTTATACCGGCGGAACAGGGACGCCATGTCCTTGTCCGGCTCGGCGATGAGGCCCATCATCAGGTGCTCCACAGAGATGTAGCTGTCGCCCATCTTCTGCATGCGGCTCTCGGCTTCGTTGAGGGCCTTATCCAGGGCCTGGGATGCGTAGAGCTGGCCGCTGCCGCCGCCGGAGTAGCTGGCCTGGCCGTTCAGGAGGTTCAAGAGCTCGCCCTTCAATCCGGTGACGTTCACCTGCATGGCGGTGAGGAGCTGGGCGTTCAGGTCCTCAGCGTCGTCGATCAAGGCATACAGCAGGTGCGATTGCTGCAGCTGGGTATGGTTGCGCTCCTGGGCCATCCGCTGCGCCGCCTGGATGGCCTCGATGCTCTTTTGGGTAAGTTGATTGGGATTCATGGGATCACCCCCTGGGGTTTATTTTTGCCGCTTTTTCTTTTCAGGTGAAAAGAAAAAGCGGCGGAAAAAGAAAAGCCAAGAATGGATAATTGTCCGAGGAAGAAAGGATCACTCTTTCTTAAAGTTCTTTTGGGCAGCTTTTCTTTCAAGAAAAGCTGCGAGGCTTTCAATGAATACCTCTCTTACATCAGCTTGCAGACCAGCTCCGAGAACGCCGCGGGATCGTCCAGGGGCAAGCCTGCCATGAGCCGCGCCTGCTGGTAGAGGAGCTCCGCGTACTCCTTCCGATCCGCGTCGGAGAGGGCGGAGAGCTTGGCGAACACCGGGTGGTTGGGGTTCAGCTCCAACACGAACTCCATGGGCAGCTCTCCGGCGTTGGGCATGGCCTTCAGGACCTTGTACATCTCGATGGACACGCCGCCCTCGCCGTTCAAACACGCCACGCTCTTGGTGAGCCGGTCGGAGAGCTTCACTTCCTTCACCTTGCCGGCAAGGTCCTCCTTCAGCTTCTCCAAGAGGTCACGGCTCTCGGCGGCCTTCTCCTCCATGGCCTTCTTCTCCTCCTCGGAGGCAAGGCCCAGATCGTCGTCCGTGGCCGCCTTGAAGGGCTTCTCCTCGTAGCTCGCCAGCACCCGCACGGCGAACTCGTCCACGTCGTCCGTCATGCAGAGGAGGTCGTACCCCTTGTCCCGGATCAGCTCCGCCTGGGGCAGGCCCAGACAGTGGCCCAAGGAATCGCCCGCAGCATAATAGATGGCCTTCTGGTCGGCCGCCATGGCCGCCACGTACTCGTGGAGGGTCACGTTCTTCTCCTCCCGGGCGGACCAGAACAGCAGCAGGTCCTTCAGGAAGTCCGCGTTCATGCCGTACTGGTCGTACACGCCGAACTTGATGCTCTGGCTAAAGGCCTTGTAGAAGGTCTCGTACTTCTCCCGGTCGCTGTCCAGCATCTTCTTGAGCTCGGCCTGGATCTTCTTCTTCAGGTTGTTGGCGATGGCCTTCAGCTGCCGGTCGTGCTGCAGCATCTCCCGGGAGATGTTGAGCGACAGATCCGGGGAGTCCACCAGGCCCTTGACGAAGCCGAAGTAGTCGGGCAAGAGGTCCTCGCAGGCGTCCATGATCATGACGCCGCTGCTGTAGAGCTTCAGGCCCCGCTTGTAATTCTTGGTGTAGAAGTCCCAGGGGGCCTTCTTGGGGATGAACAGCAGGGCCGTGTAGGACACCGCGCCCTCCACCGACACCCGGATCACGCTGAGCGGATCGTCGATGTCGAAGAAGTTATCGCGATAGAAGCGGTTGTACTCCTCCTCCGTGACCTCGCTCTTGCTGCGCTTCCACAGGGGGACCATGGAGTTCAATACTGTATCCTCCATGACGGTCTCGTACTCCTGGGGCTTGCCCTCCTCCTTCTCGCCCTTCGGCACCCGCTTCTCCTCCATCATGCGGATGGGGTAGCGGACGTAGTCGCTGTACTTCTTGACCAGGGATTTGAGGGTGTACTCCCTGAGGTACTGGCTGTAGTCCTCCCCTTCCTCGTCGTCCTTCAAGGTCAGCACGATCTGGGTGCCCACGGTGGGGTAATCGAAGGGCTTCACGGTGTAGCCGTCCTGGCCGTCGCTCTCCCAAACGTGGCCCTCGCCGTCCTCGGTCCTCGAATAGACCTTGATGTTCTTCGCCACCATGAAGGCGGAATAGAAGCCCACGCCGAACTGGCCGATCACGTCCATCTCCGGCGCGCTCTTGCCCTCCTCGGGCTTCTCCATGGCCTGCTTGAAGGCCAGGGTGCCGCTCTTGGCGATGGTGCCCAGATCCTCCTCCAGCTCCTTTTCGCTCATGCCGCAGCCGTTGTCGGTGATGGTCAGGGTCCGGGTGGTCTCGCTGGGGGTCAGCCGGATGAAGTAGTCGGACCGGTCCATGCCCTCGCCGCCCTTCTGCATGGCGGCGTAGTACCGCTTGTCGATGGCGTCGCTGGAATTGCTGATCAGCTCTCGCAAAAATATCTCCTTATGGGTATAGATGGAATGGATCATCATGTCCAGCAGCCGCTTGGACTCCGCCTTGAACTGTCTCTTTGCCATATCGTTTCAC
>JBGVAK010000082.1:0-9198 GCA_045224495.1 Christensenellales bacterium | reverse complement strand
AAGAGAAAAAGCGGCGTAAAAAGAGAAATGCAAGAAGGGGTATGGCTTTTCATACGAAAGCTGTACCCCTTCTTAAAGTTCTTTTTGGTCCTTTTTCTTTCAAGAAAAAGGATCAGGCTTTTATTCTTTCCTTTAATAATTCAAACAAGGTCTGATACTTCCGCACGCAACGCAATCTCCCCGCCGTGATGGCGTAGTCGGCGTCGGCGGTGGAGAAGACCATGCCCTGGCGCTGGATGAGGCCGATGCCCCGCAGGTCCCGGAGAGGAAAGCTGTATTCGCCCACGATGAGCCTATCCCGGTAGAGGGCCATGGTCCCGGTACAAAGCGGCGTCAGGCTGTGGTCGTCCTCCTTCCGGTTCAGGGTCTGGTCCTCATCCGAGAAGGCGGCCTCATCGCCCAGGCTCTCGGCCAGCTTCTCCATCTCCCCCGTCTGCCACTTGTCCCATTCGAGAGGCGTCGCAAAGGGCAGATCCTCCCCCTGGAAAAATCCGTACTCGTCCATGGTCATGGAAAGCCCGCAGTCGCAGTAAAACCGATCCCCCTGGCTGTGGAGATGGTCTATCCTATGGCACCGGGGGCAGAGGTACAGCGCCGTCTCCAGCGTCTCCGCCAGGGCCTTGCCCTTGTAGGCCACGGGCGCCCTGCTCTGTGTCTCGTAGGCGTTCTCATAGAGGTCCCGCCGCAGCAGGTCCAAAACCTCCGCCTCGGACATCTTCTTCAGCTCCTCCGGCGGATACACGCCCACGGTCGCCCCCGTCATACGTCCCTTGCGGCGGTGGACGGCCCAGCGCGGCGTGGAGAGGTACCCGCCCGTGAGCCGGTAGGTGACGAGGGTCGATCTGGACATCTTCACCAGCTTGGCCGTAGCGGGAGCGATGGGCAAGGTCTCGCCGGTGAAGGTCCTGTTCCCCTCGGCGAACATACACACGTTCCGCCCCTTCTTCAGGGTGCGCAGGATCTGCAAAGCCGCCTCCGCGTCGGTAGTGCCTTTGACCCGCTGGATGATGGACGCATAGCGGCTCACCAGCTTAGAGAGCAGCCCCATGCGCATCACGTTCTCCCCGGCCACGTAGTACATGTGCTCGGGGAAGCTGAGCCCCACCAAAATGGGGTCGAAGTCCGTCACGTGGTTGCTCAAAATGAGGCAGGGCCCCTCCACTTTGGGCCCCAACTCGAAGCTGTAGTGCAGCATCCCCTTCATCAGTGCCTTGGCCACCGGGTACAGCACCTCGTAAGTCTTCCGCTGCCGTTGGTACGCCCGTTCATCTTCCGCCATGGTTAAAACCTCCTCGCTCGATCCCCTATACTATATACTTTCCCATATGCTTCGTGCAAGGGGAAAAATTGCGTTGCGTCGGAGCGCCCTATGGTGTACACTGGATATTGGGTAAAAATCAGGGCAAGGAGGCTCTATGGGCATCAGCAACGTTCTGTCCCTGCTGTGCGGGGTGGCGCTGTTCCTCTACGGCATGTCCGTCATGGGCGACGGGCTCAAACGCGTGGCCGGGAACAAGCTGGAGGTGATCCTGTGGCGGCTGAGCAGCACACCCCTCAAGGGAGTGCTGCTGGGCCTGGGCGTCACGGCAGCTATCCAAAGCTCGTCGGCCACCACCATCATGGTCATCGGCTTCGTGAACTCCGGCATGATGAAGGGCGTCCAGTCCATCCCCATCATCCTGGGTGCCAACGTGGGCACCAGCGTCACGGGCTGGCTGCTGTGCCTGTCCCTGCTGGGCGGGGGCGGCGGCTGGGTGTCCCTCTTCTCCACAGCCACCATCACGGCGGCGGTGGCCATCGCAGGGACCCTCCTCAGGATGGTATCGAAATCCGCCGTCAAGAAGCATGTGGGCGACATCCTGCTGGGCTTCGCGGTGCTCATGTTAGGCATGAGCGCCATGTCCGACGCGGTGCTGCCCCTAAAGGAAAGCGCTAAATTCAGGGAACTTTTGCTCCTCTTCGACAACCCCCTCTTGGGCATCCTGGTGGGTGCCGTCTTCACCGCAGTGCTCCAGAGCGCCTCGGCAGCGGTGGGTATTTTGCAGGCCCTGTCCATGACCGGCGCCATCACCGTGGAGGCCGCCGTCCCCATCATCATGGGCATCGCCATCGGCGCCTCGGTGCCGGTCCTCTTAGGGGCCATCGGCGCGGGGCCCACGGGCCGGCGCACTTCCCTGGTCTACCTGTTCATCAACGTCTTAGGCACCCTCATCTGCCTGGTCCCGTACCTCATCGCCACGGCCCTGCTGCCCGCGCGGGTCATGGGCGCCGCCGTGGGCCCGGTGGAGCTGGCGGCCATCAACTCCGGCTTCCGCGTCCTGTCCACCATCGCCCTGCTGCCCTTCATCAACGGTTTGAGGCGCCTGGCTCACCGGCTGGTGAAGGATCGGCCCGAGGACCTGATCCAGCAGGCCATGATCGACCGGCTGGAGGAGCGCTTCCTCACCCACCCCTCCTTGGCCATCGAGCAGAGCAAGATCGTCCTCGCGAAGATGGCAGACACGGCCCAGGAGAACCTTTTGCGGGCCCTGAAGCTCCTGTCCACCTGGTCCGACGGGGAGTACAATGCGGTGGAGCGCCTTGAAAACCAGGTGGATACCTACGAGGACAAGCTGGGCACCTATCTCGTGAAGGTGAACCGGCAGGAGCTGACCCCAGCCCAGAACAAGGAGATCAGCAAGTTCCTCCACTGCATCAGCGACATCGAGCGCATCAGCGACCACGCCATGAACGTGGGCGAGGTGGCCCGGGAGATCGCGGACAAAAAGGTGACCTTCTCCCCGGAGGCCCAGCGGGAGCTGAACGCCCTGGTGGCCGCCGTGGAGGAGATCGTGGGGTTGGCTATGGGTGCTTTCGAGGCGGAAAACGTGAAGGAAGCGTACCGGGTGGAGCCTCTCGAGGAGATGATCGACATGCTGTGCGACGAGCTGAAGCTCCACCACGTGAACCGGGTCCAGGCGGGCCAGTGCACGCTGGATCAGGGGTTCGTGTTCAACGACCTCATCACCAACTTGGAGCGGGTGGCGGACCACTGCTCCAACATCGCCGTAGCTATGATCGAGTTGGAGGCAGGTGCTTTCGACACCCACGAGTACCTCAACAGCCTCCGGGACGTGCACACCGACAGCTTCGACCGGTATTTCGATATGTATAAGAATAAATACGATCTGACCCGGGGAGACTTCTCCCAGGGCATCTACGATCTGAGCAAGGCGGAGAGCTCCGAAAGGTCGGCCGCCAAAGCCGTCGCCCCGGCGTCCGTCAGCTCCTCCCGGGAGCCGTAGCCGTAGAGGACGCCGATACAGGCAAGTCCGTTCTCCCGGGCGCCCAGCACATCGTGCTTGCGGTCGCCCACCATGACCGTCTCCGACGGGTCCAACTGATATGTTTTGAGGGCGTAGGCGATGACCTCGCCCTTTTTCGTGCGCTGCTCGTCCATGGTGGACCCGGCCACGGCCTCGAAGTATTGTAAAAGGTCGAAGTGCTCCAGTATCCGAAGGGATAAGGGCTCAGGCTTGGACGTAGCCACAAACAGCCGAAGGCCTGCCGCCCTGAGCGCCGCCAGACAGTCATCGATGCCTTCATAGGGTACGTTCTCAAAGAGCCCCTTGACGGAGAAGTGCTCCCGGTAGTAGAGGAGCGCCTGCTCCGCCTCCGCCCGGGTGAGCCCCCATTCGGACATGAACATCTCGATGAGCGGCGGCCCAATGAACACGTACAATTCCTCCCGCGGGCTCACCGTCCGGCCCAGTCGCCGCTGGGCGTGCATGAGGGCGTTGGTGATCCCCTCCGCCGGGTCCGTCAGCGTTCCGTCCAGATCGAACAATACGTTCTTTATGCGCTCCACTTGCTTGTGTCCTCCTGACCATCGGTCAAAATAGCCCGCACCCGGTCGCCGATCTGTTGGGTATCCATCTCCGCGATCTCATCGTAGGGGAGGACAGCGGCCACGGTCAGGGTGACGGCGGTCTTATGGAAAAAGAAGTTCTTGCCGATCTTCTCCGTGCCGCGGGTCTTGAGGACCACCAGGGGGCACTTGGCCCACTGGGCGGCCTTGAAGCAGCCCACCCGGAAGGGAAGGAGCTTCCCGGTCTTGGAGCGCGTGCCCTCGGGGTAGATGCCGATGGCCTCCCCGGCGCGGATGCGGCGGACCACCTGCCGGATGACCACCAATCCCTGCTTGTCGTCGCTGCGGTCCAAAGAGATGCAGCCGGAGCCCAGGATGATCCGCCCGGCCACGGGGATGTCCCCGTTCTCCTTTTTGGTGACGAAGGTGAGTCCCCGTCGCTTCAGGGCGCACATGGCGGTCATGGGGTCGAAGTCGGATAAGTGGTTCCCCACCAGCAAAAATCCGCCCTCGGGAAGTTTGTCTTCGCCAACGAGCTCCACCTTCACGCCCCCCAGCAGCAGCACGGGCTCGATGCTGAGATAGATCAGCTTCCGGTAGAAGGGGAAGCGCTTGGAGTCTGGATCCTTTTTGTTCACGAACAGGGACGCCACCGCCAGGAACAGCACGTGCAGGAGCAGCAGTCCCAGGAAGGTCCCCAGGAACACCACCGGGCACAGGATGGGTTTTCGCGCGAAGGCCAGCACCGAAGCGAAGCTCAGGGCAAGATACACATACAGCAGCATGATCGCCTCCTAAACCTTGTACAGGGACAGTATACCATGGCCCGTTCCCCCGCGCAAGGGAAGGGTCGTGGACCTGGCTGCCCGGGGACTCCTCTGGGGCAAAACATAGTCGAAGCCTGCGCTACGCTCGCCTTCTCGTTGTTTTGCCCGGGCTCTGCTTCGCTGCTTCTGCCACAGGCAGCGCTCAGCTACGCCCCCCATTTTCACAACATTTTTACAAACCCCGCCCCATTTGTGGAAAAAACGGTGGATTCCATCGCATTTTATTGGTACAATAAGGCCAACGATATGGCGCTGAAAAAGCGCAAGAGGGAAATGTCTATGGACGAAAAGCAAACAAAGC
Source organism: Christensenellales bacterium (assembly GCA_045224495.1). Classification (GTDB taxonomy): domain Bacteria; phylum Bacillota; class Clostridia; order Christensenellales; family CAG-138; genus RUG472. The sequence continues at coordinate 4,223 of JBGVAK010000082.1, read as the reverse complement.
CCCGTCGGCCCCTGTGGTTCTGGCTGTTCATCGGCCTGGGCGTGGTCCTGCTCGTCTTCGGCCTGGGCGCGCCCAAAGCCCTGAGCTCCGGCAACGAGCAGACCGTCACCTACGACGTGTTTTTGACCGCCCTGGAGGAGGGCAAGGTCCAGGAGGTGGAGCTCAAGAGCGGCACCCTGTACTACACCTTGAAGGAGAGCGCCCAAAGCGCCCCCACCGCCGCGCCTCAGTTCAACTTCAGCTTCCGGAGCATGACGGGGAGCAGCAAGCGGACCACGGTCTACACCGTCACCGCCATGGAGGACCCGAACCTGGTGGATCGGCTCCACGCAGCGGGGGTCACCTTCTCGGAAAACCCGGGTACGGGCAACATGCTGTTGCTGGTGGTGCTACAGTACGCCATTCCCATCCTGTTTTACGTGGCTATCTTCAGCTTCTTTTTCCGGCGCATGGGCAAGCTGGGTGCCGGCGGCGGCCTCATGGGGGGCCTGGGCAAGTCCAACGCCCGGTCCGTGGAGGGGGGCGAGGTGAAGACCACCTTTGCGGACGTTGCCGGTCAGGACGAGGCCAAGGAAAGCCTGCAGGAGATCGTGAGCTACCTGCACAACCCCAAGGAATATACGGAGATCGGCGCCCGCATGCCTCGCGGCGCGTTGCTTATCGGCCCGCCGGGCACCGGCAAGACCCTTATGGCCAGGGCCGTGGCCGGAGAGGCGGGGGTACCCTTCCTGTCCATCTCGGGGCCGGAGTTCGTGGAACTGTTCGTGGGCATGGGCGCGTCCAAGGTCCGGGACCTCTTTAAAGAGGCCCGGGAGAAGGCGCCCTGCATCGTGTTCATCGACGAGATCGACGCCATCGGCAAGAAGCGGGACGGCTTCGGCGGCAACGACGAGCGGGAGCAGACGTTGAACCAGCTGCTCTCCGAGATGGACGGCTTCGAGGGCAACTCCGGCGTGGTGGTCCTGGCGGCCACCAACCGGCCCGAATCCCTGGATAAGGCCCTGCTGCGACCCGGCCGGTTCGATCGGCGGGTGCCCGTGGAGCTCCCCGACCAGGGGGGCCGGGAGGCCATCCTCCGCATCCACTGCAACCGGATCAAGACCGAGGGGCCCATCGACCTTAGCGCCATCGCCCGGATCACCCCGGGGGCCAGCGGCGCGGACCTAGCTAACGTCATCAACGAGGCGGCCTTGTGCGCCGTCCGCTCCGGCCGCCATGCGGTCACTCAGAAGGACCTGGAGGACAGCGTGGACGTGGCCCTGGCCGGCAAGCAGCGCAAGAGCATGGTCATCTCCCCCCACGAGAAGGAAATCATCGCCTACCACGAGGTGGGCCACGCCCTGGTGGCCGCCAAACAGAAGGGGGCGTCCCCGGTCCACAAGATCACCATCATCCCCCGGACTTCCGGCGCGTTGGGCTTCACCATGCAGGCCGACGAGGACGAGCGCTTCCTTATGGACAAGCAGGAGGCCTTCGCCAAGATCGTCACCCTCACCGGCGGTCGGGCTGCGGAGGAGCTGTGCTTCGACTCCGTCACCACCGGCGCCAGCAACGACATCGAACAGGCGACCTCCATCGCTCGGGCCATGATCACCCGCTACGGCATGAGCGAGAGCTTCGGCATGACCGCCTTCGAGCAGGTGGTGAACCCGTATCTCGGCAACGACACCGCCATGAACTGCTCCCAGGAGACCGCGGCCCGCATCGATCGGGAGGTCATCGCCCTCATCGACAAGGCCTACGACCAGGCCAAGACCATCCTCAAGGACAACCGGTCCAAGCTGGACGAGATCGCCCGGGTCCTCATCGCCCGGGAGACCATCACGGGCCAGGAGTTCATGGACATCCTCAACGCCCCAGTGGCCCTGCCCGAAAAGAGCGGGGACGACACGGCAGAATAAGCCCTGCGCAGCATACGGACCCCTTGTCCGAAACCGCCTGCAAATCCATAAAGGAGTTCTTTTTGTGAAGAAACCACTGATCCTGGTGACCACCAGCAACAACGTGGTGGAGGGTATGGACGTGGTGCGGCTGAACCACGACTACGTGAACGCCCTGGTAAAGGCTGGGGCCGTGCCCGTGATCGTAGGCAGCCCATACGGCCTCGACGAACTCGTCGCGCTGGCGGACGGCCTGCTGCTCTCCGGCGGCGTGGACGTGGATCCGGCCCGCTTCGGCCAGGCGATCCTGAACGACACCGTCTGCATCGACAAGGCACGGGACGAGCTGGAGCTCGCTTTGATCGAGAAGTACTGGAAGACCGGTAAGCCCGCTTTGGCCATCTGCCGGGGACTCCAGGTCCTGAACGTAGCCTTCGGCGGCAGCCTCGTCCAGGACATCCCCGCCTGGTGCGGCGCCAGCCACAGCGCCGGCGTGGAGCACCCCGTATCCGTGGCCGAGGGGAGCCTCCTCCACCGCCTGACGGGCAGCGCCCAGCTTATGGTCAACAGCTACCACCACCAGTGCATCCCGGCGGGCGGGCTGGCACCCGCTTTCGTGCCTGCGGCCACCTGGTCCGGCAGCGGCGTCACCATGATCGAGGCTTTCGAGCAGCCCGGCTACCCCTTGCTGGCCGTCCAGTGGCATCCGGAGCGGGCGTACATCGATCCTGCGAACCTCACCGACATGGACCCCCTGTTTGCCTGGCTGGTGGACGCTGCCGCCAAGTCCTAAAGCAGCTGCCAATACAACCCAAAAACACACAATGGGGATCGGCTTTATATGCCGATCCCCATTCGTATTGCTTAAGTTTCTCTTTTTCCGCCGCTTTTCTCCTTTGTCTAAAGAGAAAAAGCGGCAAAAAACTGATCTTTCGTTATTCCTCCGGCACAGCCCCAGCCAGCGCCACGTTCTGATAGGCGGCATCGTCGGTGACCTCCCGAATGACGATGAGCTCCGGGGGCAGGGTCACGGAGGCGGTCTCGTCCGAGACCTGGACCTCGCAGAGGGCCCGATCGGGCCAGAACGGGAACAGGTCGATCTCGTAGTAATGGCCCTGGCAGGTCAGGTGATAGCGGGTCTTGTGCAGGGTGCGTTTCGTTGGGTCCGCGTCGGAGAGCCGCTTCAAATACTCCTTCTGGGTCAGCGCCTTCTCGATCTCTACCAGCTTCCCGTCGTCCAGGGGCTTCTTCACGGTCTCGTAGTAGGTACGGACGCCGTCAGCGCTGCGCTGGCGGACGCACACCTCCTCGCCGGGGACGGACCGAAGGTAGGTCTGCACGATCTCCACCTTCCGGCAGTTCGCCTGGCCGGCGAGCCATCCCGCGTCCGGGTGTTCGATGAGGAAGGTGCGCTCGTTGGGCAGGGGCACCGGCTCCCCCAGGAAGGACAGGATCTCGTGGAGCAGCCGCTCCAGCTTCTCCTCGAAGGCGGAGGAGTTGTCGATGATCCGAAGGTGGGGATGCCCGGTCCAGGCGGCGATGATCCGATTGTCCACGTCCACCGCCCCCTCCGGCGTCTCGTACCGGGCGGCGTTGTTGGCGGTGGTGTAGGCGCCCATGGCCCCCTTGGCCGCGGTGACCAGGTGGAAGACGGCGTCGTACCGGTCCCGAAGCGCCGCCTCGGTGGTGTCCATTTCCCGGCAAAGCCGGGCGAACTCCTCGTCGGTCATGTAGGCCTTGTTGTCCATGGCCCCCCGGTCGCAGACGATCAGGAGCTTGTCCGCGTCGATGGTCCGGCCGCCCCGCTCGAAGAGCCGCTCCTTGGTGAGCTGCAGCTCCATCTGGCAGCGCTGATAATCGAGGTTCGTCCCGCAGCCCCAGGGGGTCAGGCCCCCGCCGATGAGCTCCGTGGCGGTCTCGGGCACGAACAGCACCCGATACCCCCACTGGGGCAGGTTGTTGGCGATCCAGGTCAGAGCCGTGGTCTTGCCCCCACAGGGGCCGCCGGTGATGACGATCTTCTGTATGGTCATGGGTCTTTTCTCCTCCCTTTCCTTCCATTTTATAGTGTACTACATTTCGAGCCCGTTTGCAATTCGGTAAAAAAACAGCGCCCCTGTTCAGGGGCGCTGGTGCTAAACGGTCAGTTGTCGATGAATGGTGTTGTAGATCCTCTTAGAATCTTTCCCCAGCAAAGGGCAGCAGAGCCATCACGCGGGCGCGCTTGATGGCGACAGCCAGATCGCGCTGATGCTTGGCGCAGACACCGGACATCCGGCGGGGCATGATCTTGCCCGTTTCGGAGATGAAGCCGGTCAGCTTCTTGATGTCCTTGTAGTCGAT